>CAZHDT010000009.1:7135-22179 GCA_964531505.1 uncultured Gammaproteobacteria bacterium | reverse complement strand
TAAACTTTGAATAAGCTCGTTTGATCTTCTTTAATACTATTCTCAACATTTTTCAAAAAACTAAAGTCGACTGGTCTTAAATCAGAAATAAGCGCTAAAAAATATTCGTAATCTTTTTTTGATTCCTCAATCAGCTTACTACGAAATAACATCACTGGTTTAAAATTGGCGATATCATTTTTAAGCGCAATTTGATGGCGATACCAATTAAAAAGCAAGGCAAGTAAAATCTTCTCTTTTTTGTTGAGTGAGGTTGAAACAAGATTTATTTCCTTTGTGTATCCAGCTTTTAGAAAATCAACAAGCCTAAACTTATAAATCGTTTTTGTTCTATACTTTTCAATAACATCGGCATTTTTGGGTATTGTTGCAGTAAACTCAAGTAATACATTTCTATTTTCAACATCTTGTTTCTTTTTGTCTTTTCTTAAAATTTTATTAAGCACTGTATTTTCCCAGCTTTTTTCAACATCTGTTTCGCTCGCATTTTCTTTTAGTTCTAATGGTAAATCCATTTTTGCTTGTCCATTTCTCATGGTTGAAGCGTTAAAATGGTGCGCTTCATCTCCAATCATCACTAAATCTCTTTTTTGCAGTTCGTCCAAAGTAACGGAATTTTCTTTCGCCAAATAAACCGCATTGTGAAGCTTATGAATCGAAGTAAATTTTATTTGAATATCGTCAGTATCATCAAAAGTTTCTACTTTGCGGATATTAATCATTTTATCATCAATCACAATATTTTGCCGAAATTCGTATTTTGTGTGTAGTTTATTGATAAAATTATTTTCAGTTTTATCAACGATATTGTTTTGATTGACAAAAAAAATGAAGTGGCGATAACCTTTTTTGTAGTAATACAAAATAAGAGCGGCCATCATCATGGTTTTGCCTGTTCCGGTCGCCATATTAAACATCAGGTGCGTTGGTTCATTAGCGGATTTTTCAAATTCGTATTCGGGGTTATCGAAAGCAGTAAAATACTGCAATGCTTCTTTTTGCCAATACCAAAAATCGTGCTTCAAATTGCTCGCGATATACTCCGGCAATTCAATCTTAGAAATTGTTTTGCGGCCAATTTCTGATTCAACTAATTCCTGTAAAATTGGTTCTGGCATAATTTACTTTTCGATATTATAAAATTCTTCGCTCAAGGCAATATCTTCCTTTGAGAGATTATATTTTTTGTCGGCCCGTTCGCTAAAATTTACATACATCTGATTCATATCCAGCATTTCCACAAAAAGTTTTTTCTGCTCATTTAAGCTGAGCTTTTTAAATTCTTCTTCTTTAAGAATTTTTTCCTTAAATTCTTTAGTTTTGACATTGTAATTGAGGAAATATTTATCGTATAGCTCATTAAAAATCTTTTCCAAATCGCTCAAGCTTTTTGCTTTCAATATTTTCTCTTTGGCTTTCTCGTTCCATTTCGCTAGCTCAACATAAACAAAATCTCCACCACCTTTCCAATTTACAAATTTTGAGATGCCGGACTGATCACCTTTAATAGCATTATTTAACCGCACAACACTATCGTCTTGACCATAATCAAGTTGTTCAACGCCAATATATTGCAACCCTAATTTATGAGCTACGGCACAGGTTGTTCCCGACCCAAGATGATAATCCAGAACGATATCATTTTCTCCTGCATTAAGATTTAGTATCCTTTCTATTAATCTTTCCGGCTTTTTACCAAACTTCAAACTGACGCCTCCTTCTTTCGCTATACCCTGTTGCTTTATATCTGTCCAAATATTTCCAATTAAATCCTTTTTTACTATCTCACCCCTATTAATAAATGAAGAATTATTTAAAAAAACTACTTCACTACCATTAATAAAATATCTAGTGGTCATTTTCCCTTTATTTTTTCCACTTCTTGGAAAATAATCTATGGAATATAGACCCTTTTGAGTTACTTCTTGAACCTTTGTTAATATCGAAGATTGAGAAATTGCCAATCTAAATATGTTGTCAAAATTATTTTTTACTATTTCTATATACTTGCCGACTTCATCTTCTAATTTTTCCTCATCAACATTTATGCTATATTTAACATCCTTAATGATAAAATTTTTATGTTCATACAAAGGAATCTGTCCCTCCCCTGACACATTTATAGTTGAAAATTTTTCTCTTGTTCCTTTGTCGACTAAAATTTTGGTATACTCATATTTTTTCCCTTCATTAGCCTTATCTCTTACAATCTCATAAAGAGGAGTTTCTTCGTATAGAGGATTAAAGTTGAAATAATTTATATCTTTGGAATATATCAATAAATGCTCGGATTTTTTCCTTAGTTTTTTAAACTCTCCACCTCCCATAGCTCTTTGAGACTCCCCGGTTCTAATAGTTATTGTGTTAATAAAATTTTGTTCTAAAAATACTTCATCGCAAAGCACTTTTAGATAAGCATACTCTTCATCATCAATTGATATAAAAATACATCCTTCTTTAGATAATAATTTGCTTGCAATTTGCAGTCTATTCCTCATGAAAACAAGCCACGAAGAATGATTAAATTTATCGTTATAAAACGCTTCAACATCCTTATTATATGGCGGATCAATATAAATCAATTTTACTTTTCCGGCAAACTGTTCTTTAAGCGAATGTAAGGCGAGTAGATTATTACCTTTGATAATCAAATTTTCTCGGATCGTACCGTCTTTGTCGCGTTTCAATTCTTTTACTTTTTCTTCACCTTTGGTAGTATGCCTTTTCCAATTTACCAATGCTTTCGGGTCTTCAAGTCGGTCAATTTCATCTTTTGCTAAAATTTCATTAAAAAATATCTCATTTCTTTTTTGATCTTCTTTTGTCATCCCGCCTTCAAGCACGCAATCTTTGAATGGCCAATCTAAAACAACCTCATTTCTTTCCGAAAGTAGTTTATTACCAACACGAAGTCCGATTTTGTTTTGATATTGTGTATAAGAATTATCCAGCTTGTTTTCATCAACAAAAAATTTTAGGTCGTTTTGTTTCAAAACAAAAACATCTTTTACTTTTATAAAAAACTTTTCTTTAGTTACTTTATTGTTTAAAAGAATCTCAATTAATTCCTTGTCTAGTTTATCAATCAAATCTTTCAAAAGAGTTTCATTTAACTCCTTAGTTTCTTCGTTCCATAAACGAGAATCTTTTTTAAGTAATTTATACAAGTTGTTTTTGAATATATTTTCCATAGTTTTTTTTATTTAAATAATCCTGATGTCGGTACGCCGAGGACTTTAGCTATTTTTGTTATAATATCCATATTTTACTACGATTTTAAACTAACATCAACCCAAAAATCCTGCTTTTATTATAGCAGGACTTTATGATATGAGTATAAATTAGTTTACATACAATCTATTAGTTTTTTAACCCATTCGGGTCGCTTTCACAAGAATATATAGCTCGGGCGATGGGACAATGTTGGAACGTGGATATCCTCTATAAATAATATTAAGATTGCTTAATTATTCCAAAACCGTCGTTATAACTATCATCTTTAATAAACTTAACTCTGTGCTGTTTTTTTTCTAAGTCTTTATAAGTTACTATAATTTCATATTTCCCGTGTTCCTCTTTTTCTAAAAATTTTCTTATACTACTTCTTGTCTCTTGATCTTTTATTTCTTCAACGGGCCATTTAATCAATTCTATCTGTTTTTTCCCTATAGTTGTATGCCCTCCTGCACTCATAGCCGGAATATTCTTCATTTCTAATTCTATTAGGTCTTTTTTAAAAATTAATTTATCAAACTTTATATTAGTTGCCGGTCCTTTCCCTATATTCACAAGCTGAATAATTCCATTTTTATCATCTTTCCCTGGTTCAGGATTATACCATTGTAACCTTAAATACGGCCTTAACTGTGCTTCACTCTGACGATGGGTTTCTTCTACATACCAAAAAAGCCCTATCAATCCAAGGCCTGTTAACAAAAGCGATATTAATTCGTTATAAAAAGAAATAAAATTCCTGAAAGAAGTGACAAGAATAATGAGAACAATAAGGATTACTATGGGAACAAAAAGTAATTTTTTATTCTTCATTTTAAATAATTTTTGTTTTATATATTTGACCCACCTGGGTCGCTTTCACAAGAATACTTGGCTCCGGAGGGCGGATTCGAACCGCCGACACACTGGTTAACAGCCAGTTGCTCTAAACCGCTGAGCTACTCCGGATTGTTGTTTTATATTATTTTCGTTTTAAATCCAAATTCTGGTTAATAGCCTCCGCCTGAGGCGGATCCGCCTTTGGCGGAAGTTGCCCCTCCTCCGGCAGGTAAATCTAAACCGCTGAGCTACTCCGGATTATTATAATATATCACATTCTGGCTTATTTGAGCCTTTTTTATCAACGAATTTAATTTTATAAAAATGGTTGCGGGGACAGGATTCGAACCTGTAACCTCCAGGTTATGGGCCTGGCGAGCTGCCATTGCTCTACCCCGCTTCATTAATGTTCCTAAAATCAGCAAAGAAAAAAATAAATCTTTAAAATTTTTCTTTAAAAAAATTATAACATAAAAGTTAAAAAATTTCAACCTATTTTTAATAATAATCCTTGATTTTTTTAATTCCTTTCAGTTGTCTGATTTTTTCCAAAGCCCGAGCTTCAATCTGGCGAATTCTCTCTCGAGTAACATTAAAAACTTGTCCCACTTCTTCTAAAGTATGTGCAACACCATCAGTTAAACCAAACCTAATATCCAAAATCTTTTGCTCCCTAGGCGCCAAATCGATAATAATTTCTTGAATATAACGCCTTAAAAGCATTAAGGCGACGGCTCGGTCAGGCGCAATCGTTTTCACATCTTCAATAAAATCTCCCAATTCCGTATCTTTGTCGTCATCATCGCCCACGCTAGTCTCTAATGAAATAACATCTTGAGAAATTTTCTGCAAATAACGAGCCTCTTCCACTGGCACTCCCAGTTCATTAGCGATTTCCTCAGAAGTTGGTTGCCTTCCTAATTGCTGTAAAAGCCAACGCTCGGCATGATGAAACTTGCCTAATATTTCCACGACGTGAACCGGAATTCTAATAGTTCTTGATTGGTCCGCTAAAGACCTAATAATTGCCTGGCGAATCCACCAAGTAGCATAAGTAGAAAATTTATATCCTCTTTTCCAATCATATTTTTCTACTGCTCGGAAAAGACCAATATTCCCTTCTTGAATTAAATCCAAAAATGTTAAACCATAACCGGAAAATTTCTTGGCAATACTGACTACCAATCGCAAATTTGCTTCAATCAGCTTCTTTGCCGACTCCTGATCTCCTTTATCTTTTTTCTTTGCCAAATCAACTTCTTCTTCTGAGTTGATTAAGGGAACTCTCCCAATTTCTTTTAAATACATTTGAATTGAATCAGCGGAGAGTTGGCTTAAATCAAAAAATAACCGGCCAGCCTGACTCTCTTTTTTGGGATTTTTCAAAAGCTCATGACTGGATTCCACGACATTAATCCCCATTTTTTCCAATTCATTAAGATATTCTTCGTATTTATCCAAATATTTTTCAAAACGCGGAAAAGTATAATAAAGTTCCTTTTCTGTAACGAAACCGCGCTGACGAGCCTTAACCATTAAATCCAAACTCTCTTGTTCCGGCCATTTAATAGAACCGCTTGCTGATTGTAAATTTTTCTTTTCTTTTTTAGCAACTAATTTCGCTTTCTTTTTTTTCAAAACAATTTTAACAGGCTTGATTTTCTTTTTTACTTCTTTCTTCAATTTCTTTGTTTTTTTAATTTCTTTCTTTACCTTTTTTTTCTTTAATTTTTGAGGAAAATTTTTTTTCTTTTTTGATTGTTTTTTTAAAGACATATATAAAATTATTTACAAGTCGCTATTTCTCTTGAAATTTTAATAATTTTAAGACTTATTTTTTTAATCGCCTCTTGGTCTTCCTTTTTTTCTTCTTCTTTTAATTCTTGCGTTAAAATTCTTAATCTTCGATTCAAATATTTTTCTTTTAAATAAAGAAAAAGGCAATCCAATTCTTTTTCTAACTCTAATGGAGAAAAATCTTTAAAATCATTTTCTCCTAATAAATATAAGTAGCGAAAATAGTTATCCAAATCTTTTTCTTTAATTTTTTCTTTGACTTCCTGGCTATCTATTTTTTTATTTTCCTGATGGCAATCCTTGATAATCTTTATCGCCTCTTGAATTTTCGTTTCAGGAAACATATCTAAAACCACATTTTTCAAAAAACTTTCCCGCTGGTCAGGATAGATTAAAAGCAGAGCGGCAAAAATTTCTCCAACTCTTTGCTCTCGAGATATTTTTTCTATCTTATTTTCCGAAACAGTTTTTCCATAATTATAATTTGGTTGCTTTATTCCTTTTAATGCTTCTCTTAAAGAAATTTCTGAAACATTCAAATCTGCGCTAAGTTTTTTTAACCAAAGGTCTTTTTCAACCGGGTCGCCCAATTTATTGATAATGGGCAGAATAAGCCGGCTGATTTCTTTTTTATCGCCAATTTTCTTCAAATCTTTATCTTGCAAAGCCAAAGAAAAATAATATTCCATAATTGGTTGCGGATTTTCCAATGATTTCTTCCAGCCCTTTAAATCATTTCTAATAAATTCATCCGGGTCTTTCCCTTGTTCTAATTTTAAAATCTTAACTTCCAATCCCTGTTGTAAAAGCATATCAATGCTTCTTCCTGTAGCGGTTTGGCCAGCTAAATCAACATCAAAAGCTAAAATAATATTTTGAGTAAAACGTTGAAGCAATTTTATTTGTTCTTGAGTAAGAGCTGTGCCAGAAGTGCAAACGGTATTCTCAAACCCAAATTGATGACAGGCAATTACATCCATATTTCCCTCAGTTAAAATAATCTGATTTTCTTTCTTGGCAACCAACTTCGCTTTATTTAAACCGTATAAAATACGCCCTTTATTATAAACTAAAGTTTCCGGGGTGTTAATATACTTAGCGGTTTTTTCATCCTCGGCTGAAGGCAGAATTCGGCTAGTAAAACCAACGATTTGATCATGCGAATCCGCAATGGGAAAAATAATTCTATTTCGAAAGCGGTCATAAAAACCTCCTTTACTTGATTTAGAGATTAATCCAGCGGCTTCTATGTCCGCTTCTTTAAATCCTCGTTTAATTAAAAATTTAAAAAGCGTATCCCATTTATCAGGCGCAAATCCAATTTTAAAATCAGCAATAATCTTTTTATTTAAACCTCTCTCTTTTAAATATTTTCTCGCCACCTCTGCCAAAGACGATTCTAATAAAACCTTGTGATAAAATTCCGCAGACCAATAACAAATGTCCAAAATTTTTGTCTTTTGGCTTACTGCCTGACGTTCAAATTTTTCAAGTTTAACTCCAGCTCTTTGCGCCAAAATTCTTAAAGCTTCGGGAAAATCAATACCTTCTATTTCTTGAATAAAAGAAAAAATATCACCGGTTTTTTGACAGCCAAAACAATGCCAAATCTGCCGCTCTGGAGAAACAAAAAACGAAGGCGTTTTCTCGCTATGAAATGGGCAACTGGCGCGAAAATTCATTCCCGTTTGTTTTAATTCAAGATATTCTGAAATAAAATCGACCAAATCTATTTTTGATTTTATTTCTTCAACTGGATCCATATAAAATTTATTTTAACTTATCAATTACTTCCCCTAACTTTTTAATTTCTTCTCCATAAAGAGCCCAGTCCCCTTTCTGTTGAGCAACTAAAGCGTTTTGATAATATTCTTTGGCTTGCTGAATTAAATTAATTTCTTTTTCTGTTATTTTACCAATTGGATTAGAATCTTTGACTTCACCCTTAAATATTTTTTCCAAAGCCAATGATAAATTTTCTTCCATAGCAATTCTATTTTCATAAGCGACAATTACTCTTTTTAACTCCGGTATTTTTCCCCCTTCCGCTTTTAAATAAATCGGCTGAACATAAATTAAACAACCCTTAACTGGAATAACTAAAAGATTTCCTTTAATTACTTCCGAACCCCTTTGGTCCCAAAGGGTTAATTGTTGGGAAATATTCGTATCTTGATTGATGCGATTGGTAATTTGCTTGGGACCGTAAACTAATTTTTGTTTTGGAAAACGATAAACCATTAATTCACCGTAATTTTCTCCATCATTGCGCGCCACCATCCAAGCAGCCAAATTATCTTTTCCTCTAGGAGTAAAAGGAATCATTGAAATAAATTCCTCTTTTTCCTCTTCTGGAAGACGCAAAATAATTCGACGCATCATAGGATCAAACTTTAGACTGTTGGATAAATAAGGAATTTCCCATTGGTCTTCCTTATTATAAAAAATTTGAAGTTCATCCATATGATAAACAGAGTAAATTTTTGTTTGATAATTAAACAAATCCTCGGGGTAACGCAAATGACTTTTTAAATTAGCTGTCATTTTTTCCAAAGGAATAAAAACTCCTTTGAATGAATTTGCAAAAGTCTGAATAATCGGGTCCTGCGGGTCGCTTAAATAAATATCCATTTTCCCGTCATAAGCGTCAAGCACTATTTTAACTGAATTCCTAATATAATTAAAATATTCAGCGTAAGGATAATTTAATGAAAGAGTTTTAACTTGGGAAATAAGCTGGGCGTAGGGATAAGCATCGCTGATAGTATAAACATCCGCAACCCATTTTAACCGACCGTCATCTGTAATAACCAAATAAGGGTCTTTGTCAAAAGTTAAGAACGGAAAAACTTTTTCCATTCTTGTTACGATGTCCCGGTTATACATAATCCTTGATTCTGGAGTAATATCCTGAGAAAGAATTATTTTTAAAGAGCCGAATTTAATCGCGTACATCACCTTTTTAAAGAAAGAATCTAATTTAACTCCACCCTCTCCCTGATAATGGGTAAAAATATTTTCATCACCGGCCGGATAATCAAATTCTTTTGCCTTGGTATTAACGATTACATAATCGTTAGGAATCTCGCCGTAATATATTTCCGGTCTGGTAATCTCCAAATCTTTTATTTCCGTTTTAGGCGGCAAATCTTTTAAAAATAAAACTGGTAAGCCTTCCGGAGTCACTTCGTTGACTGGACCCAATGTCAAACCGAAACCGTGAGTAAAAGTAAGCCGTTCATTGATAAAATTTAGCTGGGGCAAACTTTGAGAATTCAATTCCCTGGGGGACAATAAAACTTGGCGATAATCTCCGTCTAATTGATAACGGTCGTTATCAATGGAAACAAAATCATAATAAGTCCTAATCTCCTGAAGCTGGCCAAAAGTATCCAATAAGGGGTCTCTATCCCAAAGCCTAATATTCTTAATAGTGGAAGAATTGTCATTAATGTCTTGAATGGTTAAGGTTGTTTCTCCGGTAAGTTCTCTTTTTTCTATTTTATCCAAACCAAAAGCCTGTTTGGTAAATTTAATGTGATTTTCAAGATATGGCGCTTCTTTCACTAGTTCATTGGGCGCGACAATGAATTTTTGCAAAATCACCGGTGCTAATTGAACTCCAAAAATAAAGACAAAGACAAACAAGCCCAAACTGATAATAACCATCCGCTTGTTCGGTTTAAAGATATTAATGATTAAAATAATAAAAATTAAAAAAGCAAGAACTCCTAAAACTTTTAAAAATGGCCAGGTGGCATAAATATCCGCATAACCAGGTCCTTTAAATCCCCCTCTTGAACTTTGAAGCAATGACGGAATGCTGATAAAAAAAGTTGATATTCCGAGCAATAAGAAAAATAAACTTCCTAAAAAGGAAAAATGCTTTTTAATTGGAGAAGATTTAAAGAAATTGCGGTCAAAAGTCTTTAATGATTTTATTTTTGAAAAAATAAAATGAAGCAAGGCATTTACGGCAGAAAAAATTAAAATCCAAAACCCCAGTCCAACTAAAACCTTGACTACTGGCAGAGTGAAAAAATAATAAGAAATGTCTTTTCCTAAAACCGGGTCAAGAGCGTTAAAGGGAACCTGATTAAAATATTTCAAAAAAAACTCCCATTGACCGGCGGTAGCTAAGCCGATAAAAAGACCGGCAATCAAAGAAAATATTAAATTGAATTTCGAAGAATTTTTTTTGAAAAAATCGCCCAAATCAATTATTTTTAAATCCGGCTTATAATTACGCTTAGCAACTCTTCCATTAAGATAAATAATTAAGAACGAGATAAACCCGGCAATTAAAAATAAAAATACTTTTACTTTTAAAGTAGTTAAAAAAATCACCTGGTATCCCAAATTTTTAAACCAATACCAATCGGTTAAAAAACCAAAAAACCAGGAGAAAAAAATAACCAATAAAACAATAATCCAAGCAAAAATAGCGAAATTTTTTCTAAAATTCATTTTTTATATTTTAAAATTTATTACCTTAAATTTAGTTTATTAAGTTTAGCAAAAAAAGAAATTAAATCAATCTAAAACTGATAAATATAAATCGGGGGATGGCCTTCGAGCCGGTCTACTAATTTTGGTTCTAAACCATTTATTTTAAAAGAATAAGAGATAACTCGACTGCCCGGTTTTAATTCTTTTTCAAATTTTATTTTTAATCTTTTTTCTAAACTTTTCGGCAAGGCAAAAACGTAAATTAAATCGGCTTGAGAAATATTTTCCTTAAAAAGATTCTTCCATTTAAAAATCAAATTTTTTCTTTTTAAAAAAATCTTTCTAATCTGACAAATTAAGAAAAAAGTAAATGACAATTCAAGGCCGATTCCCTTTGCTCCTGATTCTTTGGTTAAATAAAAAAGAATTCTTCCATCGCCGCATCCCAGGTCATAAAAAACTTCTCCTGGTTTTAAAGCGGCGAGTTTAGCAATTCTGGGTAAATCTCTTTTTCGGCTGGGCAACCAAGGGGCCATGGAAAGGGAAGAAAGAAGAACAGAAACCACACAAAATAAAAGAAAAATAATGAAGATGATTGAAATGATGTTTAAAAAAATCATGGATTTTAATTTAAAATTTAGATTTTTAGAACACTCTTGATTAGATATATCACTAAATAAACGTCTATTCACTAAAATTAATATGGCTCGGATTGTTTTTCGCCTTAAAAATAATTTGTCCAAGCAATAAAAATATAAAACTTACTGGCAAAGAAATAATCGAAGTTTCTGGACGAACTATTCCTAAAAACAAAAGAATAAATACCGAAACTAATGAAGATATTAGAGCTAATTTCACTGCATTTGGTTTAAGATTGAAATAAAAGCTACCAATTAAAACAGGAGCAAAACTCATCCCAATACTAATAAAAGACAATCCTAAAATTAGAATGTCTCTATAAAGGATAGCAATTAAAACCGATAAAGCAGTAAAAATAAATAAACCAATTTTGGTTAGTTTAACCTGATTAAATTCTTTGTTTAAAAAATTATGGAATATATCTCTTGAAAAATTACTGGCTAAAATAAATAAAATTGTATCAATAGTTGACATTATTACTGCAAAAAATAAAACCGAACCTAATTCTTGTAAAACAGGTGGCAATAATTGACTTAATCCTAAAATAGCCGCTTCTCCTGGTTCAATACCGCTAAAAGAAACCCTAGCCGTAAGACCCAAAATCCCGATGCAAAAAGCTATAATAAGAAAAAGGCCGGAAGTAATAATCAACCCCTTGATAGTTTCTCTTTTGTTTTTCCCCGCATAAACCCTTTGCCATAGCTCCGGAGCGGTTATGACAAATCCTGCGGCAATAATAAAAAACGCAAATAATTTTCCAAAACCCACGTCACTTAATCTAAAAAATGAAGAAAGCTGTAAATTTTTTCCTTGAGAGATTGAAAAAATAATAATTATAAAAAGAACAACAAAGAGAATATATTGAAAAATATCAGTTTTAACAACGGCTTTAAAACCCCCCATAAAGAGATAAACTAAAACAATGACACCCATTAATAAAATAGCGGGAATATAACTTATTAAAGAAATAGATTGGATTACCACCGCCCCAGCAATAAATTGAACTACTAAAGAAAGAAGAAACCAAACCATAATAATCAATGTTGCGATAAGTCCGGTATGGGATCCATATCTCAAAGTTAAATAGTCTGAAATGGTATAAAATCTATTCTTTTCAGTAAATTTTCTCATTCTCTTAACCAAAGGAATAACAGCGATAAATCCAAAAACTGTCCCCAGCATCGCCCACATCATTGCCGCTCCATAACGATATACAAAACCAGTAAAATTGACTAAAGTATTTCCCCCAATAAAACTCGCGGCAATAGTAAAGGCAATAGTCCAAGCGGTTAATTTTCGTCCGCCAATCAGGTATTCTTCGCTAGATTCCTTTCTTGAAGAAAAATAACCAATAATAAGAATTATGATAAAATAGATAATTAAAAATAAGTAATTAATTTTGAACATATTGGAAATTTAATTGATTCTATAATCTTTAATTATTCTTCCACATATTTCATAAATTTTCCTAAATCTTTATCTTTATATAATTTGGGCAACATATCTTCTGGTTTCCATCGCTTTTTTATCATTTTTATATTATCTGATACCTGATACTTGCCTCCCCTTTTATCATAATGGTCTTTTTGTTCTACTGGTTCTGTTTCGTGAAAAATGATTTGGCCAATTCTTAAACCGACCGGCAATGGAATCATATTATTGCTGAAATTTGTTATTTCCATTGTCCACCTGTTGACATATTCTATGTCCCCCCAACCAGCGCATTTACAAACACCAATGCCGATTCTCCCGATTGAACTTCTGGCTCTCATTTCGGTGGTAACCGCGCAAATACCCTTTTCCGGAATTCCATTTTTTCCTCCAATAAATTCAACTGTGTGAGCAAGAATTGTCTCATTGGGGGCTATTAATATCACCTCATCATTATCTTTAAATCCGTGAAAGGGATTTAAAGCAGACTTTATTTCTTTAATTAACGTCGCGGTTTCATATTTATCATACATTTTTCTCATTGATTTTTCATAAAAAGGATTAACCGTTTGAATTTTTTTTACTTCTTTTTGTCGAAAAAAAACTCGCCCTAGACGGACATCATAACTTGTATTGGAAAGATTTTCTAAATTAAAGGGCTCAATGATAATATTCCCTTCCTTTTTATGTTTTAATATTTGGGGTTTGGATAATACGCTCATAATTTTTAATTTAAAATATTTATTATTTTTTTATTATAAATTTTTATTTTATTACCGACATATAATTTTTCAGCATAAAGATTGAGTCTGTCTTTAGGTGGATTTTAATCCACGCTTTTTCTTTTTCGCTGTCGACAAGCTCTCCTAATCCCCGTAACATCTGATTATTTTTCACTTTTTCTATAAAAGCTACGCATTCAGTTAAATATTCTTTGGTGGTTTTGCCGGTTCTTTCTTTGATGACTTCAGCATTAATATCCCAATTGCTTTTAGCAAAATAATGGATGTCATAGATATCTCTTATGGCAGTTTCCCTCCTTAAAGTTAAAGCCGAGAGTTTACTGGCAAACAAATAATCTTTTTTGGCGGCAAACATTGAAATACCAAGATATTCTTTCATCTCATAGTGATTTTGAATATTTTCGAACAATTTTCGGACATTAACTTCCACTTTGATATTATGGTCATCATCTCCATAGGAGAGTAGGGCAAAGACAGTAAACCTCTTTATGTATTGATCTTTAACCACTCCGTACTCACTTAAAATGGCTACAATTTTTTCAAATACCATTTTTTGATTTTCCTCGTTTACAACCAGTAAATCAAAATCCAAGTCTACTGAAAATCTTGGCAGGTTATAAAAAAAGTAGGCGCAAGTACCACCCTTAAATCCTAAGAGTGGACTAATTGTAACATCGGTATAAATGTCTTTCAAAATTTGTCCCATTATTAATTGATGTTTTTCTCTATTGAGCATAATTTTTACGATATTTACCTAATCGTTTTATTAATTCTTTGTTGTTGTAAATTTTTACCAATTCGTCACACTTATCCCAGTCGATTGATTTTAAATTATCAAAATAGTAATTCGGGAATAAATAAATCATGTCTAAGAATGCTCGCTCAGTGGTAGCCACGCTATAGTTATCTTTGGTGACAACACCAGCGAAATTAAACAGGACAGAATCTTTTAATTTTCTGAAGGTAAAAGTATTTTTATCTATGGTCATTGTCTTCGGCCACTTGGCAACCACAAAAATTGTATCGTAGTGTTGAAAAATAACACCAGCTTCTCTCAAAACGGTTTCAAAGCTGATATAAGACGGGATATAAATACTGGTTGCTAACTCTTTGGGATTATAATCTTTGTTTTTAGCAAATACACCTCGAGTCAGCCTAATTAGTAATTTTTGTTTTACATAATAGGCAGTTTTGGCATACAAGCTTTCTTTATTGTTTTCTTGCCAAATCAAAGCCATATCCTTGTTAGACAGGATTGTTTTAGGGGATTGGTATAATTTTGCGATTAAACTGTCCATATTGATAATGTTTGACTGAACTGATAATTACTCACAGTTCCATTGTATATTATTGCAAAAAGTAAGTCAACTGACTAAAAGTGGACAAATGAAAAGGCACGTTTTATGGAAAACGTACCAGACACTCATTTGTCGCGCGTTTCAATTTCGCTGAATGTAAAACTTGGCGGAGAGGGTATCTTTCGCTCTTTGAGCTACAGAATACCTAGGCGGGTATCCTTCGCAAAAGCTAAAGCTTTCGCTTCGGACTACCTTTTCTCCCTTTCTCGAAATCCTTTGCTAAAGCTACGGAAATAAGCCTTTTATAAACGAAAGATTTTCCTGATCCAGTTTTCAAATAAAGTTCAAAATCTCTGGATTGTTTTTCTGTTTCAAAGGCGCAATACCAAACCAATTTCCATGGTGCGTGCGACTTGGTTGATGGCACATCGCCTTTATTATGTAATTCTAGTCTCTTTTTCAAATTATTTGTGGAACCAAAATAAAAAATGTGAGATTTTGAACTTAGTAAAATGTATGTATAATACATAGACATGTCATTCCGTAGCTTTAGCAAAGGATGGCGGAGAGGGCGGGATTCGAACCCGCGGTACCATCACTGGTACACTTATTTTCCAAACAAGCGCCTTCGACC
>CAZHDT010000009.1:2395-7035 GCA_964531505.1 uncultured Gammaproteobacteria bacterium | reverse complement strand
AAATCATTACTCCCAATTGAAAAACCGTCAAATATTTTAGCAAACTCGTTGCCTAAAATAACATTAGAGGGAATTTCACACATCACATAAACTTGAAGGGGTTTAACTTTTTTGTTTGGTTTTCTTAATCCGTAAGAATCAATTATTTTTAAAACTTTTTTCCCCTCTTCCACGGTTCGGCAAAACGGCACCATTACAATAATATTATCCAGCCCCATTTCTTCTCTGACTTTTTTAATTGCCTGACACTCTAAACCGAACGCTTGTTCAAATCCCAAGCTATAATAACGGCTTGCGCCACGCCAACCAATCATGGGATTTGCCTCATTTGGTTCAAATTCTTGACCGCCAATTAGGTTGACATATTCGTTAGTTTTAAAATCAGAAAAACGAACAATTACCTCTTTGGGATAAAAAGCGGCGCCAATCCGACCAATTCCCTCAGCTAATTTATCAATATAAAACTGAGATTTATCTTGATATCCAAAAGTAATTCTTTCAATTTGTTTTTTCGCTCTTTGGTCTTTTAGTTGATTATAATTTAATAATGCCAAGGGGTGAATTTTAATATAATTATTAATAATAAATTCCTCTCGCGCCAAACCAACTCCATCGTTTGGAATAAAAGAAAAACCGAAAGCCTGCGCCGGTTCTCCTATATTCATCATAATCTTTGTTTTAGGCCTTTTGATTCCTTTTATTTTTGTCCTTTTTATTTCAAAAGGCAAAAAGCCTTCGTAAACATTAGCAATTTCCCCTTCGGCGCAAGAAACTGTTATTTTTTGGTTTTGCTTAATTAATTCGGTTGCCTTCCCTGTTCCCACTACGCAAGGAATCCCCAACTCCCTGGATACAATCGCGGCGTGACAAGTTCTCCCCCCAGCGTTAGTAACAATTGCTTGAGACCTTTTCATAATCGGCACCCAATCCGGGTCAGTCATTTCTGTCACTAAGATTTGGCCTGGTTTAAATTTTGAAATATCTTTAACATCTTTAATAATATTAGCCGGCCCTTGGGCAATTTTCGAACCCACGGCTA
Source organism: uncultured Gammaproteobacteria bacterium (assembly GCA_964531505.1). Taxonomy (GTDB): domain Bacteria; phylum Patescibacteriota; class Patescibacteriia; order UBA2591; family UBA6264; genus UBA6264. Next base: position 5,996 of record CAZHDT010000009.1, on the reverse strand, counting down.
CTCCAGAAATAATAATTTTTCTGTTGCTTTGCGGATTTAAAAGTTGAGCGTGAGAAGATTTTTTTGTTTTATCTTTCTTTTCCAAAAGAACATAATTTTCCAAAACGTCCAATGATTTTTGAGATTGAACTGTTTCGGGTCTGGCTTGTAAAATGTATAATTTTCTGTCTTTGCCGTCTTTTGCCCATTCCATATCCATGGAACGGGAATAATGTTTTTCAATAATTACAGAATAACGCCCTAATTCTAAAATTTCATCATCCGTTAAAGTAAAACTATTTTGTTCCTTTTTAGTTGTTTTTAAATTTTTAACCGGATTCTCTCCTTGTTCCTGCCCTTTTGGGTCATAAACCAATTTCCATTCTTTAGCGCCCAGAGTTTTACTAATAATGGGACGAAAACTGTTTACCAAGGGCTCGTAAACTATAAACTCATCCGGACTCACTTTACCCTGAACCACATTTTCTCCTAAACCCCAGGAAGAAGTAATCACACTTACATCTGAAAATCCTGATTCGGTGTGACAGGAAAAAATTACGCCGGAGCAGGCCAAATCAGAACGAATCATTCTTTGCACACAAACAGAAAGAGCGACTTTCATATGGTCAAACCCCTTTTCTTGCCGATAAACAATTGCCCGGTTAGTAAAAAGCGAAGCAATACATTTTTTAACCGCGATTAAAACCTGTTTTTCTCCTTTAATGTTTAAATAAGTTTCCATTTGTCCGGCAAAACTGGCATTTGGCATATCTTCGGCAGTCGCGGAACTTCTAACCGCCACATCAATATTTTTAATTTTTGATTCTTGAGAAAGCTTTTGGTAGGCTTTAATTACTTGCTTTTCTAAATCTTTTGGTAATGAGGATTGTAAAATCATTTCTCTGATTTTTTTTCCTTTGATAGATAATTCTTTAACATTCTTTATATTTAATCCTTTTAAAATTTCTGTAATTTTTTCTCTTATTTTCGCCTGGTCTAAAAAGTACCAATAAGCTTCAGCGGTTGTGGCAAAACCGTTTGGAATCCTCACTCCTTTTTTATCTAATTTTTGATACATTTCCCCCAAGGAAGCATTTTTACCTCCTACTTTAGGAACGTCTTTAATTGTTATTTCTTTAAACCATTTAATCATATAAATAAATATTAAATATTAACTTTTGAAGCAAAACCTTTAATAATCGGGATTTCCCATTTCTTTCCGCTGAGCGACTTAATAAACCCTAAAATGCTTAAAATAAAACAAATAACCCAACCGACAAAACCGATTAGCCAGCCAATAAAAGGAATAATCCAAATTAAAACAGAAATAATTTCACAAATAAAAATGACTAATCCTTGGCGGGCGTGAAAACGAACATACTCATTTTTTGTTTTAAAAATAATCGGGGCTAAACAAAAAACTCCCAGATAGGAAATTGCCGCGGCAATTCTAGCTAATAAACCTATTTTTCCTTCGGTTTGAAAAATGGCGTTTATTTTTTCTGTAATTTTTTCTTTTTCCATATTATTAAATTAATTTTAAAATGAATTATAATGTATTTATTATAACAAAACTAATCTTTCTTGTCATTATTAAAAAAAGTTTGGGAGCCGAGCTCCCAAACTTTTAATGTCTAATCTATCAAATATTTTAATAACCCATACCAGGCATTCCGCCTCCCATTCCACCCGGCATATCATGATGATGAGGATCTTCTTTTTCCGGCTTATCAGTAATGACCACTTCAGTCACTAAAAATAAAGTAGCAATGGATGCGGCATTTTCTAAAGCGGAACGAGTAACTTTTACCGGGTCCACGATGCCACGAGCAACCAAGTCCTCAAATTCATTAGTAGCGGCATTATAACCAAAATTTCCAGTCTGTTCCAAAACTTTTTGAGCAACTACTTCACCGTCCATCTTCCCCGCGTTATTGGCAATTTGTTTTAAGGGCTCTTTCAAAGACCTTCTTAAAATATCCAAACCGATTTTTTCATCTCCTTTAACTTTTAAATCATCTAAAATTGGCAAAGCTCTGAGTAGAGCAACTCCCCCACCAACCACGACGCCTTCTTCTGTGGCTGCTTTGGTGGCATTAACCGCGTCTTCCACTTTGAATTTTTTTTCTTTCATTGCTGTTTCTGTGGCAGCGCCAACTTTAATAACGGAAACTCCACCAGCCAATTTGGCTAATCTTTCCTGTAATTTTTCTTTATCAAATTCAGAATCATTTAACTCCATTTCTTTTTTTATCTGAATAATTCTTTTTTCAACTTCTTCTTTCTTGCCTTTGCCACTGACAATAGTGGTATCTTCTTTAGTGGAAATAATTTTTCGCGCTTGGCCCAAATCTTTCAAGTGAGTGTTTTCTAATTTTAAGCCAAGGTCTTCTGAAATAACCTTACCGCCAGTTAAAATGGCAATATCTTGAAGCATTTCTTTTTTGCGGTCGCCAAAACCCGGCGCTTTAATCGCTAAAACATTAAATGCGCCTCTTAATTTATTAACCACAAAAGTTGCTAAAGCTTCGCCCTCAATTTCATCAGCGATAATCACTAAATCTTTTTTTCCGGTTTGCGCCATTTCTTCCATTAAGGGAAGAACTTCATTAATGGCAGAAACTTTTTTGTCAGTAATTAAAATATATGGATTTTCATATTCCGCCGACATTTTTTCCGCTTCAGTAATCATATAAGGAGAAGCATAACCGCGATCAAATTTCATTCCCTCGGTAAATTCCAATTCTAATCCAAAGGACTGGGATTCTTCAACGGTAATCACGCCGTTTTTTCCCGCCTTTTCCATAGCTTTGGCAATAATTTTTCCTACTTCCGGGTCATTGGCAGAAACAGTCGCTACTTGCTCAATTTCTTCTGAAGTTGAAACTGGGCGAGCGATTTTTTCTTTTAATTCTTTGATAATCGCCGCCACCCCTTTATCAATCCCTTGTTTAATCAATAAAGGATTGGCTCCTGCCACCACATTTTTCATTCCTTGGGAAATAATCGCCTGAGTCAAAATAGCCGCTGTGGTAGTGCCGTCACCGGCAATATCATTAGTTTTGGTGGCCACTTCCCGAATTAATTGAGCGCCAACATTTTCATATTTATCTTCCAATTCAATTTCTTTAGCTACTGTAACGCCATCATTAGTAATAACCGGAGAACCGTAGCCCTTATCTAAAATGACACTGCGACCAACTGGACCTAAGGTCACCTTTACGGCTGCGGTCAATTTATCAACCCCCCGCTTTAAAGCAGCGCGAGCTTCTTCATTAAATAATATTTGTTTTGACATATTTTTTTTATTTAATTACGGCGACAACCTTATCATAATCAACAACTAAAAATTCTTGGTTGTTAACTTTGTATTCATCTGAACCGTATTTCTCAAATAAGATTTTATCTCCGACTTTTAAATCCATTTTTTCGCGCTGGCCATTATTTAAATTTTTTCCTTGACCAATCGCTAAAACTTCACCACGAATCGGCTTATCCCTTTCCGCTGAATCCGGAAGAATAATGCCGAATTTGGTAACTTCATCCTCAAGAATTGGTTTAACAATCAACCGACTTCCTAAAGGCTGTAAATTAATTTTTGCCATAAATTTATTATTTTTAA
>CAZHDT010000009.1:0-2295 GCA_964531505.1 uncultured Gammaproteobacteria bacterium | reverse complement strand
AAAAGAAAAAAAATATATCAGGAGAAGAAAAAAAATATTTTGGAATTCATTTTTTATTCTTATTTTTATTTTTCTATTCTTTAGGCCAAGTTTGGCTCAAAATAAAGCAGAGCTTTATCTCTTTTACGGGCAAACCTGTCCAGTTTGCGCTGAAGCTCAAGCATTCCTTGGAAAACTAACAAAAAAATATCCTTTAGAAATAAAATTTTTTGAAGTTTTTTTTGAAAAAAATAATCGAGATTTATACTTTTTATTAGGCGATGCCTTTGGAGAAGATTTAAAAGATATTCCCGTGCCAATAATATTTATTGGAGAAAAATCATTTAATGGGTTTAATTCTGTTATTGCCACCCAAATTGAACAAAATATAATAAAATGCTCTTCCCAACTCTGCCCTTCACCATTAGATAAATTAAAAAAAGAGAATAATAAAACGCCTTTAAGTGGAAAAATCTATCCCGCCATTATTATTCTTTTTATTTTAATATTACTTTTTTCTCTTATTAAAAGAAAAAAGTAATTTGTTTTAAAAATAATCAACAAAAAATACTTGGCATATTTTATTCCAAGTATTTTTATTTAATAATATCTTGTGCTCTATTCTGTGAACCAATTTAATCCATACTTTTTAGCCAGGTCAATCACGGCCTCATATTCTTGTTCGTTGATTTGCCGGTTTAATTCAGGATAATTTTTCGCCCGCCAACAAGGATTATAATGATTCATGATGTCAACTCGTAAATCAGGAGAAATTTTTTTTACTAAAAATTCCAAAACTTGTTCTGAACCGGCTAGATTATTGGGCAAAATAAGATGACGAACCAAAAGTCCTCTTTTTGCCAAACCATCTGCACCAATTTCTAAATTTCCCACCTGACGATACATTTCCTTAATTGCTTTTTTAGCAAAGAAAAAATAATTAATAACATTAGAATATTTTTTTGCATTTTTTTCATCAGAATATTTAAAATCAGGCAAATAAATATCGATTATTCCATCTAATAATTTTAATAATTCAACTGAATCATAAGCATTGGTATTATAAATAAATGGAATTTTTAAACCACCTTTAATGGCAATTGGCAAAGCCTCTAAAATTTGCGGGATTTGAGAAGTGGGATTGATGAGATTTATGTTATGACATTTTTTCTTTTGTAAATCAAGCATTATTTTTGCCAATTCTTTAGCTGTTTTCTCTTTCCCCGGCACCGCCCGTCCTCTTTCTAATTGGCTGATTTCGTAGCTTCGACAATAAGCGCAAGATAAATTACAAAAATTAAAATTTATTGACCCAGAGCCAAATTTTCCAATTAAACATTTTTCTTCGCCAAAATCCGGATTGTTATTAAAAACAACCGCTTTTCTCCCAAGACAGCAAAATCCTTTTTCATTGTTCATTCGATTAGCACCACAGTTTCTTGGACAAACTCGACAAAATTCTAAAAATTCATTTGCCTGTTCAATTCTTGATGCGAGTTCTCGTTCACTTAATTTAAGATAAATGGGCATTTTATTTTTTAATTAATAAAAAAATAATGTTGTTTAAACTATATACTTTTCAATAAACCCTTTAATTCTTTTTCCCTCTTCTTTAACCACTTCTGTTTCATATTCTCCGCTATGCGCGGAGACTCCTTGATAACAAGATGCTTTCTGGTCTAAATGAAGATTAACATATTCTTTTTCAAGATAAATATGAAAACGGGGAAATTGATAACCTCTTAGACGACGAACATAACTAATCCCCTCTCGATTCCTTATTTCTCCATAGCCACATCTTTTAATAAATTGCTCCAAGGTAATATTCAAGGGGGGTGTTTTAATTTTCATAAATAAAAAAATTTTATTTAATAAATATATTTTTGGAATAAAGCCAAAGAAATGCCTCCCCATAGCAAAGAAAAAATAATCATTAATTTTCCATCTTGCCTGGTTTTTTCTTCCCGCGCCAAAGATAATCCGTAAATAACACCGGCGGGCAAAGGATTAAAAACAATAATTAATAAACCGATAATAATTAATTTTTGTTTGGAAATCAAAAATTTGTCTGAATTTTTTTCAGTCATTTTTAAATAATGTTTTTAAAATTTACTCGGCGAACAAATAAACCTTATCACCCGGACGAACCGCTCCGTCTACTTTCAAACCAACTGATTCTCCTTTTTTGGCTTTATCAATATTTTCATATTCAACCTGCATTGAGGAAACTTCTTGAATAATCTCCCGCTCACCACCAACGATTTTAATACTCTCGCCGACTTTCAGCCCATCTTTTAATTTTATAACCGCAACGCC
>CAZHDT010000008.1:18161-23351 GCA_964531505.1 uncultured Gammaproteobacteria bacterium | reverse complement strand
ATTTATATAAAGAAATTATAAATGAAATTGCCCATAGTGCTGAAAACACTATTAACATGCCGAACCAAAGGGCATCTCTCATTCTTTTCCCATCCGGTTTAATGGGATAAAATTTGTCCCGAAAAACCCTTATCATTCTCAATGCCCATAAAACCAAGAGCCAGAGAATGATTCCGAAAAAAATCGCCATTGCCAGGCCACCTAAAAAACCCGGCTTTGTCATCTTTATCAATTCAATGACGAAAATGATAAACAATGGAACTCCTCCTATCCAAAAGTTCCATGATTCGTTCTGCCCTAACTTGAAAAAGAACAGAATAACTCCCGTGATCGCGATGCTGACCATTACTGAATGCGGATACATAAGGAACTTAAATTTAAATAAAAGTTCCCATAAAACAACCGATCCTGAAGTCAGCACCATTACCTGGATTTCGTTTTTCTTAAACACTTTTTCCTCCTGATTTTTAATTTAAAGAATAATTTATTAAGTAGTTATTTTATTTTATTGAAAAAAATGCTTTTTGTCAAGATTGAAATTGAGGATTTTTTGTTACTTGAGAGCTATTTTCTGAACTTGGTGGCCGAGCCACCAAGTAGGGGTTAAGATGAAATTAAAATCTATTCTGATTATAAAATTTTAACTAATAGGACCACTGCAAAAAAAAATGAAATAATAAAAAAATAAGGGCTTATTTTTTTAAAATCAATCATTCTCTCTTTTTCATTTGTTTTTCCTAAATTAGCTAAAATAGATGAAGGTTTATATTCCGGTATTTGCCCCAAACTGGATAAAATTGACAAATCTTTATAATTTTCTTCAACTTGTTTCTGTTTAAAAACAATTAAATCTTTATTGCTCCGGGGCAAGAGTCTTAACTCTTCATTGTTTCTACTTAAAATTCCAACCACTTCCAGCCAATCCCCCTCTTCAACGCCGGACAAATCTATTTCCGCCGGTTTTTTAAAATAAATTATAAGCTCTTTCTCATTTTCATTATCGTCAAGAAAAATTTTCCCGCTGGTTTTTTCAATTACTAATCCTTTTGTTTTAATTAAAAAGCCGAGCAAGCTGTCATTAATCTCATCAATTTTATATTGCTCTGGCACGATAAAAAAATTGCTGTCTAAGATTTTTATATCTTTTGCCTTTTTTATTTTAATTCTTTTTTCCTTTTGAGAAATGGAAATTTCCCCTTGAACTGAAATTTTATCCCCGGGTTTCAACTCAGGGAAATCTTTATAATAAGAATAAACTTGAAACCCATTAACATAAAAAATATTGACTCCCAAAATTCCCGGCTTTACCGCCACAATTCCTTTAATAATAACTTTTTCGCCAACTAACAAATTGTCCTTAAAATCAACCAGGCTGTCCCTTGAAATCAATTCAATTTCCGCAAATTTAATTTGAGAAAATGCCGGGCTGGGAAAAAATAAAAGTTTGAAAGAAATAAAAAATAAAATAAATAAAAACAAAATTTTCCTAAAAAATTTATTCATTTTAATCTTTTAGAAAAACTGCTATCCCAGGTTGATATTTGGAAATATAAAAATAATCAACTAAAACAGATTTTCCAGCGCTTGTTTCCGGCCCGGTTTTTAAAAAAATGTTTCCAGTTTTGTTGTCTTCATCTTCAAAATCCCAAGTCCATTTTTGACCGCTTTGGTCAGTGAAGTTAGTTTGATGGTATTTATCAAAAGCCCAAATTTCATAAACATCCCACTCGTTCCAAAAATCATATTTGTAATATCTTAATAACGATCCCAAACTGCCAACCATTTTCTCAAAATTCAAACCGCGATAATCATAACTATTCCTTTGATTTAAACCGAACCGCCAATGATTATCCTGGTCCTGGCAACGATAATCAACAAAAACCTGAGGCGCAGAATTCACCCCTTCTTTTTCTAAAAGCATTTTAGTTTTAAGGTAGAAATCTCCGGAGTTTATGCCAATGGGGCTTAAAAATCCGTTAGCATTCATTCTTAAAATCCCCTGATAAGTGTCAAAAACAACTTTAGAATAATCATATTCCAATCTTTTGTCTTTTTTAAAATCATCAAACCAAGAAAAAACATCTTCTCCTTTCCCCTGATAAGTGGCTGAAGGATTGTCATAATAAAGATAAATCGTCTTTTCTTCTTGAGTTGGAATCTCTGGAACTTTTACCCAAAAAACCGCCGAAGTTGAATCGAGGTAAGATTCATTCCAATAATTTATATTGGTTTGGTTTGAATCGGCAAAGCGAATGTCTGAAAAATCAGGCTCCATATTAGGGAGATAATTTAACTCGATTTTAATTGGAAAATCAATTAAAGGACTAGTGCTAGTCGTTGAGCTGTTATTAGTAATAATAATTTCTTTTTGTTTTCCCCATCCTAAAAAATGAGAAAAGGAATTTCTTGCTTGACCGTTTAAAGCCTGATAACCCTCTTCTTTATTAAAAATTATTTTTGGTTCCGGTTGGGTATTTTTTGCCACCAGTAAATAATCAATCCGGGTTGAATAACCAACATTAGCATCTTCGTTGGTTAAATAAATTTTGCCTGATTGATTTAATTCGGAATCTGAAATTTGCCAATTTTTTTGCCAATTATTGGTTTTCATTCCAACTTGATGGTAAGCTTCATAAACTTTAATTTCGTAATCCGCCCATTCATTCCAAATATAATCTTTATAAAAATTGGCTAAATAAAAACTTTTTTGACTTTTTCTGACAAAATTAAGACCGGCATAATCATAACTTAATTTTTGATCCAAACCGAACCGCCAATAATTGTCTTGGTCTTGATAACGATAATCCACTAACCCCTGAAAAGACCGCTGTGATCCTTGACGCTCAAGAAGCATTTTAGTTTTAAGATAGAAATCTTTAATTTCAAAATTCTTCGGACTAAGAAAACCATTCCCAATTTTTACAAAAGAATCCGATGGCTGCCAAATCGCTTTTTGATAATCATAATCCGCCAATCTCATCTCGCTAAAATCATCAAAAAATTCAAAAACTTGTTTTCCATTTCCTTCATCCACGGCTGATTCATTGCCATAATATTGGTAAATAATAATTTCCGAATAAGCCGGTATTTCTGGAATTTTGATCCAAAAAACCGCCGAAGTTGAATCTTGATATTCTTCTAGAAAATAAGAAAAAATATTTTTTCCGTCTGAGGCGGTAAAACGAATATCGGAAAAATCAAAATTCATTTCTGGCTGATAATCCAAATTAATTTTTATTTGATAATTTTCCAGATTATTAGCATTGTCTTTATTATCAACCGCTAAAAGCTTTCTTTTACTCCAGCCATCAAGCCAGAATCCAAAAGCGCTTTGAGGATTTGGATTTTCTTGGAGGAAAAAATCTTCAAAATTATTATCCGTGTCCTGGAATAAAAATTTCCTTTCCAATGAATAATTTTTTTCAAATAAAAGAACGGCTTCATTTTCTTTTACTAAAATATTTTCACCCCAACCCACGACATCAAGATAACCGCTTTTCAAATCTTCTTCGGTTTGTCCCTGCGGATTAAAAGGAAAAATAGCAATTGAACCGGCTTGGTCGGATAATTGCCCTGAAGAATAAGGCTTATCTCCACCGGTTTTAATCAACCAATCAACTCGCGATTCAGGAAAATTATAAACCGCGACCAAATAATAACCCTGGGCTGGAATGACCGCGTTATTCGGAAACTTTTTTAAAAGCCGAGGAGAATCAGTCCATTCCTTTTCTGAAGAATAATACGCCAAATAATAATCTTTCAAATAAATTGCTTGCTGAGTGGGATTATGGAGTTCAATAAATTCGCGGTCGCCGGAAATTTGAATTTCATTAATAATTAAAGAATTTAATTTTATTTGATGTTCTTTTATTTTAGAAAACCCCCCGCAATTGCCAGCTCGGTCGCAAGCCCTTACTTTAAAATAATATTTTTTTCTATTTTTTCCTTTGAAAAAATAATGGCTGGCATCAGCTTGATGGCGATTATCATTTTCTAAAATTTCGTAGTGGCTGATTCCTGAAAAATTATCATTAATTTCCTCCCAAAAAATTTCCAAATCCGAAGAATCTTCATTTTCCCGAACTTCTATATCAGCCAACTGTCCCGGCGGAGTGTTGTCAAAAATAAATCCCTTTTCAGAAACTTTTTTTTGAAACTTTCCGAATTTATTTTTTAATCTTGACCGAATAAAATAATTATTATCCTCATCTAATAATTCAGTTGGCAAATTATACGACCAAATTTTATTTTCCAAATCTATTTTAATTCCCTTTTTCATCCATATTTCCGGTTGATTTTCTTGCCAAATAAAATCATCATCCAAATAAAAACTGTTGTTTCCTTTTTGAATTTGAATTTCAATGCAATCTATATTATCAAACGAAGAGATTATTCCGGTAATTATTGGCCATGATTCGGCGTTAAAATAATCGCCAGCCATAGTAATTTCTGAAAAAGGAGAAATTGAATCAATCAACCAAGAGTAATTTATTTCCGCTTGATTATTCGCTAAATCAATTGCCTTTAAATTAAAAATATTTTCTCCATCAAAAAGATTTTCATAATTCATTGGAGTTTCGCAAACCTGCCATTCCCCATCATTTAAAAAACAATAAAAATTTACCGCCTCGTCAGCGGCAAATTCAAATAAAGCGTTATTTTTATTGGCGAGATTATCAGGCTTGGAAATTAAGGTTATTTGAGGAGGAACTAAATCGCTTATTTGTTTTTCTATTTCTGTAATAATGTTGGCTTGATTTTGGGTGGGGGTTGAAGTTGGTAAAAAATCATTGCTATTATTATTTGTATTTACTTGTTCATTTTTTCTTGCTACTGAATTTCCTTTTTCCGCAGTTAAGGTATTATCGCTTATATTTCCATCATCAAAATTTCCATAAGCAACTTGGTCAATAATTTGGTCCTGATATTTTAAAATAATTATGTCGCCGGCGTTGTTAAGAAAAAAACTATGATTATTTCCTTGAATAAGCAAAAGCCATGATTTAGCGGCGATTTCCAAGCCAGTTAAATTATATTTGCTATTTGTGTTGTCTTGAACTGTCCAATCATTTAGCTGGATTTTTTCATCAGTTGGATTATATAATTCGATCCATTCATTTTCTCCCTCTTCAGGGTTTGGTAAAAATTCATTGATGATAACTTGACCAGGTTCGACCTGGTTGAAGGGTT
>CAZHDT010000008.1:15450-18061 GCA_964531505.1 uncultured Gammaproteobacteria bacterium | reverse complement strand
GGTTCTGGTTCTGGCTCAATGGTTTGATAAACACTGTTTTCTTGACCCGGGGTACCTAAAATATTATTATTTTCCGCGTCTAAAGCAAAATTAATTTCTCCTTGATAAGTTTGCCAATTGGATTGATCACTTCCATTGCTTAATAAATTTTTTCTTTCCATTGAGGCTTTTGTTTCATTATTGCCAGCCGGCCAACCAGATGAAAAATTTATTTCATCAATAATGTTGCCGTTCCCATCTTTTAATCTTAAATTTTCTCCGCTGTTTCCCAAAGAACCGCTATAACAAGGCTGACTTTTGGGAAAGTTGGAAATAACATTGTCATCAGTTCTTTCTAAAAGCCAATAACTTTTAGCTGGAATATTGCCTTCTAAAAATATATCCGGGGAGCCGTCGCTTGACTGCAAACGCCAACCGTTTAAATCTATTTCCATTTCTAAATTATTATATAATTCAATCCACTCGTCATTATAATCCGCCTTTGTTCCCATCCAAGCGATTTCACTAATTATTATATTTAATGGCTGATAAGATTGGTAATTTATTGTGGGAGATCCCCCTCCGCTAGAATAAGATTCTGATAAAACAATATCCGTATTTTCGTTAACAGGCGCAATAATTTTATTAATAAAACCCGGAGTTAATAAAATGGTAATCGTCCAATCATTTTTATCCTGATTAGTATCTAAACCATCTTTTATTCTAGCTAAAGATTGTCCTTTCTCTAGTTTTGGAGCGTTGTCATTTATATTTCCGTCATCAAAATTTCCATAAGCAACCTGATCAATAATTTGATCTTGATATTTTAAAGTGATAATATCGCCGGCGTTATTTAGAAAAAAACCATAATGTTCTCCTTGCTGAAGTAAAATAAAACCATAAGGAGATAAAATTAAACCATTTAAAATTTTAGAATTGCCGGTATTATCCTCTATTTTCCATTCTGACAAATTGATTGATTGACCGGTTTTATTAAATAATTCAATCCATTCATTTTCTCCCTCTTCGGGATTTGGTAAAAATTCATTGATGATAACTTGACCGGGTTCGACTTGGTTGAAGGGTTCGGGTTCTGGTTCTGGTTCGGGCTCGGGTTCGGGCTCGGGTTCGGGTTCGGGCTCGGGTTCGGGCTCTAGTTCTAACTCTAATTCTGGTTCGAATTTAAGTTCTAATTCAGATTCTGGCTCGTGTTCGGGTTCGAGCTCAGTTACAGGTCGCACCTGTATTACAGGTGCGACCTGGTTGGGAAGTTCTGAGTTGGAATTGACTTCTTTTATTTCACCTAATTTTTCTATTACAAGAACATTTTCTTTTATAAAAACATCTTTCTCATTTTCCATTTCCGAGCTAATGGGTTCAATTTCTTGAGAAATTTTTTCAATTTTTTTATCTTTTTCGTTTTGTTTCTTTTTTAAAAGCGAGAGTCGGTCGGAAATTTCTTGATTTTCTTTCATTTTAGCGCCAGCGTATTCTTTAACTTTTTCTAATTCACCGATTGCTCCTTGTAATTTTTCAAATTGAGAAAATAAATTTTTAAAATCTTTTTCTTTCCCAATCATTATTTCCTGTCCAGTAGCCAGCTCAATCCCGTCTTTTAATAAATCAGTGGATTCTTTTAAACGATTAAAAACCGCCATTACTTTTCCTACTCCCAAATTTTTTAAAGCAAAATTCTTTATTATCTGCGGGGCGAATTCTTTAGCCAAACGACTGGCAAAAGCCAAACCAGTTCTTTTTTTAATTTCTTTTTGAGAAAGACTATTAGGAAGGGCTGATTTTCCATAAGAAGCAATTGGAATATTAACTAAAACATCTTTTAAGGTGGGCTGAATAAATTGAGTATAGGGAAAGAAAAAATGCCGGTCATTTTGATATTTCCGGCCAAAAATATTTGTTTCAATAATTTGATTCAAAGCGGTTCCCGCTTCACCAAAAAGACCAATTAAGTCCTTTGCTTCTTTAACCGCGAATTTCTCCCAAAAATCGCCATGACCAAGCTTATGAATTTTAGAAAATTCATAATTTTCAGAAAAAACATCCTGACATTCATTAATAATTGTTTCGCGATCATAGCCGTCTGGCGTAATGTCAATGGAATAATAAGAATTATCATAAGCGCTATCCGGAGTTGCGTGATATGTTAAGATTGGCCGGCCAACACTCTCAAACATTTTTTCCACAAACCCGGCCGGCGTCCAATCCCCACTTGAAGGCCCTTTTTGGGCGCGATAAGTAAAATCAAAATCTTCTTGATTTTCTGTTTGATAAAAAATATTGGCTAAAAATAAATTAACCAATTCTTCTTTAGAATAATCAAACTTTTTAGGAATTTTAGCGCCTAAAAATTTTTCATTTTTATCCAAATCAACAAAATATTGCGCCGGAATTATTCTTACGCCAGAATAATCCACTTCCACTATTTGAGGTAAGCCAGTTTTTCTACCTATACCTATATAAATACCAACGCCACCAGGATAAATCTGGCCAGGAACCATAGAAAATTCAAAATTATTATAGCCAAACATTTGGCCGTTTTCCGAAGTTTTATAAAGAATGGTTCCCACTGGCATTGCCCAAGCATCCTTAACTAAAAAAAATAGCAATAAAAGAA
>CAZHDT010000008.1:8152-15350 GCA_964531505.1 uncultured Gammaproteobacteria bacterium | reverse complement strand
GTTTTTATTCTAATGGCAATGTTTGAATGGGTTAAAAGCGGAGATAATTTTTCTTTTAAATCCATTTCTTTTATTTCGTTCATTTGCATCAATTCATTTAATGTTTCCAAGGCAATGCTGCGTCCCGCTTCGAGCTTGGCTTCATCCAGCGCCAAATCAATTAAAGCGGGAATTTGGACAACCGCGTTTAAAGCGAGCAAGCCTTGCCCGGCCCAAAAACGGGGCGATTCTCCTGATTCATTGATAATTTGAAAAAAAACATCTTCAGCTTTTTTTGTTTTAGATTTTGCCAAAGACATAGTGGCAAATTTTCTTAATTCTATGTCCGCTTCCGGGTCTTGAGCGATTTTTATCTGTAAATCAATTATTTTTTCATCTTGCGTTGGCTCTTTTAAAAGATAAATAAACGCTTTTTGGCTTAAATAAAAGGGATTTTCAGGGTCCATCGCAACTAAATAATAAAGGTCTATTTCAGTTTGGCTCATTTCTTCTTGGTCTTGTTTTGAAGAAAGATAAAAAGTTTCCAAAGCGTCTAGCCTTTGTTCAGCGCTTTTCGTTCGGTCTAAAATAATTCCCATTGCTTCTTTTCGCTGGGACGACAAAGCTCCCTTTATGCCGACTCCCAATAAAGATTCGCAATTTTCTTTTCCCTTGTCCAAGCATTTTTCATAAGCTGACTGAGTAATTTTTATTTGATCGTTGGAAGAAACATGATTCCAAATCCAAAGCCCGTAAAGCATTTTCCCAACATAAAAAACAATTAAAATTAAAACTAAAAATAAAATGACTTTAAATACTTTTTTCATATTTTTAAAAAATAAAAAACCGCGAAACGGTTTGAAAATTCCTGCGTTTTAAAGCAGAGTTGCTATTTTTATTAATTTCCCTCCTAAGGAAAGCCATAAAAAAAAATGTTAGCTTATCTTGTCTTTTACAATAACATTTTTCTGAATTATGTCAAAAAAGTTATCCACAAGTTGACTGTTGTTAGACTTAAAATTCTGTGCTATTATTATCCATAGATATTATCATTCATAATATCTATGAAAACAAGCGTCACCCGTTGTGGGTCATGGCTTGTTTTTTTTGCGTAGTTGAGCGTTTACAATCAAAAATTGTAGCCCTAATTTTATCTCCAAATAAGACATAATTTCGGGTTTTGACTCCAGATTTATTTATGAAAAACGATTTTTTTATTTTTAATTTCTGATAGAGATAATTAAGGAACCTTCTTTTAAATCTACTTGATTTTGTTGGTTCTATTAGATTGTTTTGTTTTTTTAAATCGTATAATATCGCCCCCAAAATCAAATCGGTTAATTGTAATATATCCGAAGATTTAGAATCAATTTGACATACTCCAGCGATTATAAAATTTTTATAATGATCATTTATAAATCTTTTTATTTTGACTTCTAAATCTGTTCCGTCGGGAGTAAAATAATTGTCCATTAATAAAATAAGAACTTCATTTGGTTTTTTCCCTAAAATAATTTTTAATAAAGCAATTGTAAAATTTTGATAAACTTTATATAAATCGTTTTGAAAATATTTTTCAAAATCTAATTCTTCTTTATTAAGAATAATACAATTAAATTTAGCGTCTTCTAATAAAAAAACTTCAAAAAAATTTCGAGCCACATCAAATCTAATTTTTCTGTTTAACCTTGTCCATTTTACCTCTTCATTATATCGATATTGATCTCTAATTTTCCTAATTTTATTATAAAGATTTTGTGGTTTAGGGCATTCAATTATCCCTATGGCAAAAAATTGATCTGTTTTAGAATAGATTAAGCCTGTTTCATCAAGAAAACAAAAGGATGTTTTTATTTCTTTAAAAAATTTCATATTTTAAAAAATAAAAAACCGCGAAACGGTTTGAAAATTCCTGCGTTTTAAAGCAGAGTTGCTATTTTTATTAATTTCCCTCCTAAGGAAAGCCATAAAAAAATATTAAATTATTTTCCTTTACCATAACATCTTTTTAAATTGTGTCAAAAAAGTTATCCACAATTTAAAAATATTTTAAAATAAAGGCGTTCCTTCGGGATAATAGTCTAGTTCCCGCGGGTCCACTTCCACTACATCGTCCCAATAAAGACCCATTTTTTCAAAAGCTTCAGGCGAGCTGACCCATCTCTTTATATTTTGATCCAATAAATAAACTTCGGGCGCGTTTTTGGCTTTTATTAAATAATTGTTTGGCAAAAGATCCATAATCTGGCTGTCGTCAAAAACCGTAATTTCCAAAGCGGAGCCGTAGTAACTGAGAATCTGACTATTAGGAAGATATCTTTTTGAACCGGACTCATTTACTAAATAAATATCGTCTTTATTTTTTTGTTTAATGAATTTTAACAAAGGAATATCTTTTAAATCAGTGACTAAAGAAACTTTTTCCCATTTTCCACCAGCTTTAGCGAATATTTCCGGCGTTTTAAGCCAAAGACGGCGATTCTGAACCTGAAACCAAACTTTAGAATCATTTATTATTCTCACGAATTGGGCGTTTCTAATATACAGGCTTCGATTATTTTCAAAATAAGTCAATAAAGTCTCTGGGGTTTGCGAGGAAAAAGAGGACAAACAATAAATCGGGGCTTGGCAATTTAAATCCGGTGAATTCCCTTGCCAGGAATCGCTAAAATTGCGAGAGCTGGTATTTTCCAATTTAGTCCAAAGGATATAATGGGTGCCGGAATTGTTGGTTAAATAACCGTATTGATATTCTTCATCAATGCCGATTGGTTGGTCAACAAAGCCCCAATCATAAGAGCGACGATAATTATAAGAAGCGGAAATCAAAACGCTTTTCAGCATTTCCCACTGGCGCTCTTTGTCTTTTATTGAAGCAACAACCACTGGATATTTTCCAAAATCTTTAAAATACTTTTCAATTAAATCTTCAACTCTTTGTAAATCTCTGGCTCGTTTGTCATCTCTTTGATCTAGCCCCCTTTCAGAGCGATCTTGCGTCTCTATTTTTAAACAAACCTCGTTGACTTTTGGCGTGATACTATTATTATTGGTGCCTAAAAAAACTTTTAATCTTACTTTTTTGAAAGCTTCTTTGGGCTGATAAACAGTGTTCCAGTTTAAAAGATATTCTTTTAAATCATTGTCAAAGCTGACATAAACTTTTACCTGAGTGTTGGTCGGTTCATAATAAGAACCGCTGAGATAAAGGGAATAAATATGTTCGGAAAAACTTACCGCATGCGTCCAAGCTGCTCCGGAGGACTGATAAGAACCGCTGGTTGTTTTCGGTAAAATAATGCCATTGTCTTCCCAATCCACATTGCTATGCTCTGAATCATAGGACCATTGGCGGGAGCTGAATTTATTGCACCAGAATTGCTCTTTGACCGGCGCGGCCAAAGCAAAAATCTTGCCCGGGAATAGGGCAATGAAAAAGAATAAAATAAATAAAAATTTTTGGGCTAACCGAATTTTTTTCATATTTTAAAGATTTTTGAAAACAATTTGAAACAGATTTTATTATCGCTTTTCTGCTTAGATTATAATCAAAATAAGATGGTTGTCAATATTGATTTTTTAGAAAATTAAAACATAAAAAAATCTACGAGGTCGAACCTCGTAGATTTAAAGATTTAAATCTAATTTAAAACAAAATTCCAATGTTTAAAAAATATTCATACCGGACATTTTTCTGGTCGCGATTGCCTGAATGTCTTTAAATCCTTCATTAATAAGTCTTTTTAACACTTTTTCCTGTTCTGACTGTTCCAATTCCTGGTTTAAAATAATTTCCTCTATTTCCATTTTTCCATTAATAATCACTTTAATCCCTTTTTCTTCTTTTTCCACTTTTTCTTGCGCCAAAGCGGCTTGCATATCTTTTAGCTGTTTTATTTTTTCTAATTTATCAAACATAAAATAAAATTATTTAATTTAATAATTATCTTTAAATAATTAGACGGGGTGAAACTCCCCGCAAAACCCTCCTTTCTTTTCGTTCTGCAAATTAGCAGAACAAGAACTTTGCGGAGAGATTAACCTCGTCTAACCTCTCTTAATCTTTATTATATAGTAATAAAATTATAAAAAAAGTGGATAACTTTTATTATTCTAATAAAAAAATTTTAATTTGTTTATTTTCTTTAATTCTTTTTAAGGAATCTTCGGCAAATTTTTTATATTCTGTGGCATTTTCAAATTGGTCTAATATAATTTTCTTTTCGCAAAAATCTTTTTTAAGCGCATTATTGCTATTATTTTTATTGTTTTTACTTTTACCACTTTTATCGCCGTTATTAGAGATATATTCATCCCAACTTGATTGGAAAAGTTTGGTGGCTCGGCCACCAAACTTTTCTAGATTATGGACTTTATAATTTAAATTAACATAAGCGCTCAAGTGTAATAAATATTCATTAGAATTTATGTGAATCGCTTTGT
The DNA here is from genome assembly GCA_964531505.1 of uncultured Gammaproteobacteria bacterium. Taxonomy (GTDB): domain Bacteria; phylum Patescibacteriota; class Patescibacteriia; order UBA2591; family UBA6264; genus UBA6264. Next base: position 10,928 of record CAZHDT010000008.1, on the reverse strand, counting down.
ATCTTCCTTGAAACAATGACCCGCTTCTTTTATATTTTTCATTAAAATATTCCGTATATCCTCCTAATTTATGCATAAACTTTTGAATTCCTTTGTCAACTATTTGCTGTAAAATAAAATGATAATGATTTGGATTTAAACAATAACAAATAAATTTTACTAATTTGTCGTTTTTAAAAAGTTTGGTGGCTGAGCCACCAAACTTTTTTTCTTGCTTTATATTTTTAATATTTCTATTTTTAACTAAATGATTCTCATAAATACTGCCGATTGGATCCATAGTATTAAATTCTTTCATACTTTCAAAAAATCTGTCTAAATCGTTTTGCTGATCAAAAATCAAACGCTTGTCCACTCCGCGATTATAAATATGATAATATTCATTATTGATAAATTTTGTCTTTCTCACTTTTTTGTTCCCTCATTTTTATTATAATATTCTTTTAAAAAATGGCAACGACCTATTCTGTGGAAAACTTTTTTAATAAAATTATTTGTTTGCAATAATGGGAAAAGGCAAAAGTTTGGTGGCTGAGCCACCAAACTTTTAGAGCCACCAAACTTTTAAAAACTGTTTTTTTAAACATAATAAATAAAAAAGTTTGCTGGCGACTAAATTAAAAAACAGCTGATTTTTTGGCAAATTTAGAAAATCGCTCTAAAACGCTGTGTGGGATTTGATTTCCGAACGGTGTCTTGTGGGGACTGTCCCCATTAAAAAAACCGTTCGGGAACACAGGCTGGGAGCGGGTTGGAAAAGGCAAAAGTTTGGTGGCTCAGCCACCAAACTTTTAAAATAAAATAAATAAGATAAGAGAGCGTCTGAAAGACGCTCTCCTACCTTAATAGTGATGGCTGGTTTGACGCTCCAGCCAAACGTTCGTTATATCAATTAGCTAGGATAGACTAAAGAAACTGTACTGGTCGGCAAAACCTCAATGAGGTAACCGTTAGTCCAGTCTTTAACAGAATCCTGCATGGTAGCAAGGTGATTAACACCTGTCGCTTTATCAGACCAGAGGAAATCAACTGAGTAATTGGTAGCGCCTGAGTCAATCTTGACACATTCGTTACCGTCATCAGCTAAACCACCAGTTCTGACAGCGGTGTCGTTGTTGTCGTTGAGCAAGCTGGTGCTAATAGAATCGTATTGCGCAGAGCCAGTAACATTACCTTTTAATTCAAAGGTTTTAGTTTCACCAGCGGCAATTTCAATTTCACTAGTCGGCTCAAAGACTAAGACAGACGCGCCATCGGCCAAAGGAACTGTTCCAGCAGTGCTGGAAGCAGAGGTTGTATCAGACCACATACCGGCAATAGCAGTCGCAGTACCACTCTTGTAAAGTCTCCAAGTAGTGATAACTAAACCAGCGCCAGCTACAGTATTGTCATTAACATTAATATCCCAGCTGAGTTTCTTTAAGGCAATAGTGCCAGCAGAATCAGCAGTGATATCAAATTTGTTAAGAATTTTAGTGCCGTCAATTAAAGTGGTTGAAGGCAAAGCGGCGGCCGAAACAGTCGGACGAGTTTTTCTAAGATACATGGCGTTGCCGTCAGCATCAGATAACTCGTTCAAAGTATCGCCATAAATTGTGCTAGAACCACCAACAGCTTTACAGTTCTTGGCAGTGGCGCAATCCAAACCGAGTATAAGTTCTCGGCCAGTAGTAGCGATATTTGGATCGATTGCAGCTAAGTCAGCTTTAATGGTTAAAATCTTTTCAGTATCTTGCTTAATGGTCCAGTTCAAACCAGTGAACTTTAAGACTCCATTAGAAAGACTGCCTGATTTGGTAATAGTAGTATTACCATCAGTGTAAGAAATTTTAACCGCTTCAATACTGCCTTCATTAGTAGTTGTATCTAAACCAACTGTTAATTCTTGGACAGTCCAATCTTCTTGAGTCGCCGTGATTTTGACTTTAGACATAACCACATCATCGGTTCCAGCTAAAACAATGGCGGAATCAGGAGTGGAAGCATCTTGAGCCATAGTCATACTACCCGCAGTGCTAATAATAACATAGCGGTTAGGTTCGGCGCCAACGGTGACTAAGTTTGTGTCACCGCTTACATCAACGGAATTTCCATCCGCATCATAAGCACTGAAACCAGCGGCGGGAACGCCGACAGCTACCCAACGGGCAGACGCGCTGGCATCCACATCAAATTTAACCACTAATTTCTTGGTTTGGCCAGCAGTAATGTCAACATCTAAGTTGTCAAAAGTAGCTGAACCATAATCAGGCGTACCAGTAGTATTGCTCAAACTCTTTTCAGAGAGTTTGGTTGTTTCATCCCAAAGAGTGACTTTAAGAACTTCACCTTTAGGAGAGGTATCTTCATTGGAGAAGAGTTTGCTGGTAGTATCAACATAAACTCTGACGGCCATCTGCCTGATATTCATAGCAGACGCATCGCCAGCAGTTAAGTTAATACCAACACCTTCAACTCCAGTGGCGCCTTTAACTACGGTTAAACCAGTAACCGGAGTCGCTGAAACCAAAGCGGTAATAGCAGCGGCTTCAATGGTCTGGTCATCACCAGTAATTGAAGTTGGAACGATGTCAGCCATATATAAGTAGTCGCCAGTAGTGACATCTTTCATATAAACTTGGTCAGCATCGTATTGAACATCAGCGCTGTCAACGTTGACAGAAGCTCTAATGGTATGACCATTAAGGGTTGTAGAAGTACCCAAATCAACAGTCACCCCTAAGTTTCTGGTTTCGTTGGCTTTTAAGTTAAAGATATCAGTTAAGACATAATCAAG
>CAZHDT010000008.1:3191-8052 GCA_964531505.1 uncultured Gammaproteobacteria bacterium | reverse complement strand
AGTTTCTGGTTTCGTTGGCTTTTAAGTTAAAGATATCAGTTAAGACATAATCAAGTGGGTCAGAGCAATCTTCTGAAATAAGAAGAGTGGCAGAAGTACCTGCTCCCCAATTAGTGGGAGAAGTAATTGCCTTGCTCATTAAAGTTGACCCAGTATCAAGGTCTTTAATTCTTAAGTCGCTGATGGTAGTAGAACCAAGAGCAACGTCAGTGCCGGAGTCAATACAAAGATTGACTTCCATTTTTCTGACTTCAATATCGCGGTCAGCGGTAATGGCGAATTTGGTTAAAACAACGTCGCCGGTGTTTTTGCCAATTGTGCCAGCCACAGGACCGTTGTCAGTCAAAGTAACAGTGCTACCTTGTAAGGTAAGCCCATTACCAATGGTGACGTTGGGTCCGGTAATAGCAGCGCCATAACCGTATTGCTTGTCAGTGCAGAAAACATGACCGGTTTCTTCAATCTTAGTAGTCAATGTTTCATTGACTCTTCCACCTAAATCAGCTTTAACGCCAAAAGTTTTGTTTTGGCCATTAGTAATGGTATAGGGAGAAGAAAGAGTAAAGGTAACGGTATCATTTGTTTCCACGCTGGCAACAGAAGCCAATAATGTTCCTTCTTGATAAAGTTTCAAGTTAGCAACATCGCCTCTGGATAAAGAACCGGAGAAAGTCAAGACAATTTGATTAAATTCAATGTCTTGAGTTCCAGCAGTCAATTTAAAGGTAGCAATTTCCGCTTCATCCGCACCCACAGAAGGATTGGAAGGAGTGGCAGACGCGGCCACAGTTACCGTGCTAACATCTACGGCAGCATTGGTAAAGGTAGGACCGGTCAATGGTAAATTGCTCACAGTCGCGGTAGTATCAACTGCCTTTAATTGAAAGGCATGAAGACCACCAGCGGTTTGACTAGTAGTGAGGTCGCCACGTAAAGTGACAACTTTACTGGAATTAGCAGGAATGCTAATGGAAAGAGTTGGGAATTCCACTTCATGGGTGTCAGAATTAAGACTTCTGGCAGAAGCGGTAATCCTTTTATCTCCTTCAAAAAGATATAAAGCATCCCAATCACTGTATTCTCCTGCTCCTGTTCTCTTAACAGTTAAGCCAGAAATAGTAGCGGCAGTAGAACCAGCAGTAAATCTCACTGATAAAAGCGAAACATTACTGGATCCGCCAGGAATACTTGTTCCGGTAGAGGAAACTAAACTGGCGCTTAAAGCGGCCGAAGTACTAATTCCACTCCAACCAGGAGTTAAAAGACCTGACTCAACGCCGGTAACAGAAGTACCGTCAGCATAAGTTTCACCAGATTGAATGGTTAAAACATCAGCTGATTTATAACGGTTGGAAGCGAAAGCGGCGGTTGAAACAGCGCGCTTTTTTCCATCTTTAATTAAATAAATTTGGGAAGTCCCAGCATATTTAACTAAAGAACCGTCAGGGTGAGTGGAAGATGTGCTGACGTTAGAACCAAGTTCATAACTGAATTTGGTTAATAAATCATCAGGCACCCAAGTAACTTTCGCCCAACTAAGGTCGCTAAATAAACCCTGGTAAACGGTTTCTGATAAAACCGGGCGAATTTGGGAATTTTCCACATAGAAAACTGCAGTTGCATCCTTGCCTCCCAAACTAGCGGAAGTACCTCTAAAAAGAGAACCATCGCGGAAAGGCATTGGATTGGCATCTGTGTAGGCAGCTAATTCAGAAGCACTCACTGTTTTAACAGTAGAGAAATCTTCGGAATAGCCCCAAGAAAGATAAACATTAAAGTGAGGGAAAACTCTTTTATAAGAACCTTGAATGTAGTAAACTGCTGAGCTGTTGGCAGCCATTACTAAATCGCCATCGGCGATTGTAACAGCTTGCACCGGCAAAACAGCCACGAAACTCAAAATCATTGAAAGGGTTGTTCCCAAAGCAATCAGTTTTTTAAGTTTGTTCATTATTAATCCTCGTTATTAGTAAATAACAGCTTAAACCGGTTAATTAATTTTGGCTTAAACCTAATTTATTTACTATGTTTAAATATTTGTGCCCCGCTTTATTTTAAAGAAACTTTCAGGGGATATCCCTTCTCCGAAAATTTCTAGAAACAAGCTCGACTTTTAATCCCAATGGGCTAACTTTAGCTAATTTGATATGACCTGTAAATTAGCTTTAGCTAAGGGGGTTATTTTAAATTATTAATTATTTATTATTTAAAGATTTAAAGAATATTTTTTATTTTTCTCTGATAATTCCAGTTTTCGCTTTTGTTTCTTTTTGGATGTCTGTTTTAAAATCATCTTTATTTTCTTCTTTTTCTTGTTCTTTTTTTAAATCATTTAAAGCTTGACCGATTGAACCAGGCTGGGGTTTTAAAGAAGAGTTGACTGGCGCCGGGGTTGGAGTTGGATTTGGGACTGGGACTGGGGTCGGGACTTTAATTGTTTTTATTCCTCCATTTATTTCTATTTCCTGTTCAGGATTGTCAATTTCTAAAATATCTTGTTTATTTTTGTTTGCCAATTCTTCATCCCGAACTAATTTTTCCGCTTCATTTAAACGAGCTAAAGCTAAACTTAAATTATTTTCCGCCAATAAATCCTTTGTTTCTGCTAAAAGTCTTTCCAAATCTTCGGTGGGAAGGTTAAGGTAAATAGTTTTTTCATCTTGAACTGGCAAAGAGCCCGAGTCAATAAGGTCTTTAGTATCTAACAATTTATCTTCTGGAAAGGGGAGGTTGGAATTAGTATTGTCATTTGGAATTTGTTCTTGAATTTGATTTTTTAAAACCTTTAATTCATTGCTAAAATTTTGAGCGAGTTCATTTAATTCCATTTCTGACTCTGTATCACCTTTTTCCATTCTTTTAGCTAAAATTTTTACTTCAGAAAGGCGGTTGTTTAAAATTTCCGCTCTTAAAACTGTTTTTGAATTTCCTGTGGTGAGAAGAACTTTTCCTTTTTCTACCACTTTTTTAATTGGATATAAAAAAGTTCCAGGCAAAGATTGTTTGGCCATAGAAGCCGCGCCTAAGCCGGAACTGGTAATGAAAAATAAAGATAAGATACAGACCAAAACGGGTTTTAAAATTAAATCAAAGGAATAATTAAATTTCCTTTGGCAGGGAAAGGATTCTTTAAAATAAGACAAAAGATCGCTTTGGATTTTTCCATCCGCGATTGAGTCAATTTTAATGTCATTTTTCAATTGTTTAAGGGAATTGATTACTTCCCTATTAGTTTTGGCCATTTTTTTGTTTAGCTAAATAGTTTGAGAAATAACACTTACTAAGACGTAGATTGGGTAAAAATGTTACAGGGATAGAAAGAGGAAGTCTGCTAAAAGCGGAAAAAATAAAAGTTTGGTGGCTGAGCCACCAAACTTTTAAAAAAACGACCGATTTTAGGGCAAATTGACCTGCCTAAAACGGCGGACTAACGAAAAATTGCTCTGAAACGGTTTGTGAAAGCGGGTTTGCGAGCGGTGTTTTTTGTGGTCTGACCCCATTAAAAATTTATTAATTCTTTTAATTTTTTTAAACCGCGATGGGCTAAAACCCGGCAATTTCCTGAAGATTTGCCAATAATCTCGCTGATTTCATCAAAACTTAAATCTTCAATAAATCTTAAATTAACGACTTGGCGATATTCTTCAGGCAATTTTTGAACCGCATGTTCAATGTTTTGAATTTTTATTTTATTTTCCACTTGTTGAGAAATATTCATTTCAGAAGCTAATTCCGCGACTTCATCTAAGGAAACATCTTGTTTTTGCGCTCGATAAAAATCTATCACTAAATTGCGCGCGGATTTATAAAGCAAAGCCTGCATATTTTCTATTTCTTTTCCTTGCTTTAAATAATTAAAAACATTCATAAAGGTGTCGCTTAATAATTCTTGGACTTTTTCTTTGTCAGAAATCTTAAAATAGATAAAACGATATATTTTGTCTTTGTAAAAATTATAAAATATGGTGAAAGCCTGTTCGTCACCATTTTTTATTTGATAGCAAAGGATTTTTTCTCGGATACGCAACATATATTATAGTTAGTCTAAAAGATCGGAATAATAAATAATCATTTTCGAATAATTAATATTATAGCAATTTTAAATAAAATAGAAAGGTTTTTATAAGTTTTTTGAGTTTGGTGGCTGAGCCACCAAACTCAGCCTTCAAACTCAAAACAAATAGAAAAAATAGCTCTGAAGAGTGAAGAGGTCAGACCTGGCAAAGCCAGGTCTGACCTCAACAAAAAACTGACCTTAAGAAAAAAGACGGGTTTAAAAAGCCCGCTCGGAAACGCACGCTGGGAGCGGGCTGGAGAAAGGCAAAAGTTTGGTGGCTGAGCCACCAAACTTTTGCCTTTTTTACTTTACATTAAGTATTGATTTATTAGAAAACCAGAGCAGCGATGACTGGCGTAACCAGAGTTTCAGCTAAAGACCCAATTGCTTGGTCAGTCACGTAAATCTCAGAGGCCGGAATAAGAAGGATTTTTCGGTTGGCATAACCATTAGCAACTAACGCATCCCAAGAATTAAACTGCCTTTTTTTGCCATTTTCAATCAAATAAACCGCTGAAGAATCTTCGTATCTAACTAATGAACCATTCGGATGGAGATTATTAGAACTAACATTTTCTCCCAATGAATATTCAAATTTGCTTAACAAATCATCAGGCACCCAAGTGACCAAATTCCAACCAGGGTCATTGAATAAAGATTGATAAATTTCTCCTGACAAAACCGGCCGAAGCTTGCTGTCTTCCACATAGAAAACCGCTGAAGATTCTTTGCCATGCAAAGAAGTGGCGGTGCCTCTAAACATTGACCCATTGCGGAAAGGAACCGGGTCCCCTTCCGGATAAA
>CAZHDT010000008.1:0-3091 GCA_964531505.1 uncultured Gammaproteobacteria bacterium | reverse complement strand
GCTGAGCTGTCCGCAGTTTTAACCAAATCTTTTTCATTAATTGCCGTTTCTGTTAATTCTTGTTCTAAAATAATCGTGTCTGAGACAACTGAAGATTCATTGTAATCTTCATCCCGATATTTAACATAAACAATTTTTTCTCCGTTGTTTTCGCTTAAAGTCCAATATTTACTGGTTTGATAAGTTTCCCAATTTGCACCAGCAAAATCAACCGCATTGCTAATAATCACTTCCGCGGCATTGGTGGCATTTAAGGATAAAGTAACGGTTCTTTTAACAGTTTTATCCGCGCCCCAATTCATCCAAACTGAAACATTTCCTGGACCAGTAGTGATAACACCAGTTGAGCCACTTCCACCTCCCGGATTGCTGGAACTTGCCGGAGTGGAAGAAGGAGTGGTAGTGGCTGCAGCGACAACCCGACCGCCAGTTAAACCGCCCGGAGTAAAGTGATCGGTGGTAATGGTAAAGGTATTATTAGTTTTATCTTGACTAACCGATTTCCAATTCTCCCAAGTATTAGTAGTTTCATCATAATATTTAGGCCTTAAATCATCTTCAATATAACCTGCGGCCACAATCAAATCTTCATCATAAGGAATCACAACCTGAATATCATTAACAAAGCTGGTAATCTCATTGCCACTGGAATCCTTAGCCACAAAATCATAAGAAATACCCAAGGGTTTGTCTTTTGAATCCGGCTGAGCATCAGTTTTGGGAGTGATAGTGACGGTAATAGTTCCGGAAGAAGCAATGCTTCCGGCCGGAGCTTCAACTGTTAAACCATTTGATAAAATAATACTCTTGCTATCAGAAGAACTGAAAGAAGCGGTTTTAGAATCAGGAATAGTTAAATTCTTGTAAAGTAAAACCAAATTTTTGGAATTGGCTCCAGCCACCGTAGTGACAGATGATTCCGCGCTTTCATAAAGCTGGCCGGATATTTTCGCGGCGGCGCTAATATGCCAAACATCTCCACTCACCACATCTAAAGTATAAGTGCCGTCAAGGGAAGCAATGCCAGTAGCCCCACCACTGTCAGACCAAGCGCGAATAAAGCCGGCTTTCTTTTCACTATTAAAAGTTATTTCACCAACGATAGTAGCGTCAGAAGTTTTAAATTCCAAATCATTGCTAACGGAAACTTCAGCGGCTTGAACTGTCACTTCCAAAATGTCCGGACCAATTAAATTCCGGCTATCCCAAGGCGGGGTGCCAGCGCCAATTTTATAATTACCCGCGGCGACATTTAAAGTATAATCTCCGTTAATATCAGTTAAAACGCCAATTCCGGGTCCTTGTCCTTTGAATTCCGTTACCATTTCAGAACTTCCATAATCAACGAAAACCCAAACATTATCCATAACAACTCCGTCTGGGTCAGTAACTGTCCCGGAAATGGAAGCGTCAAGTTTTCTTAATTTAAAGTTATGAGTTTCTGTGCCACCAGAACCGACATTGGTCGCTACTTTTTCATTAATAATCATATATTTACTAGAACCGAACATTTCAAGCACATTAATCCAAGCGTCAAGATACCAAGTGCCGCTGCAAAGAATAAGGCTATAAGAACCATCGCTGTTTGATTCAGTCATTTGCCAACCGCCATCAGAACGATGAGCGTGGACAAAACTTCTAAGGCCTGAAACTTCCTCGCCTGAATCATAAGAACCATTACTGTTGTTATCAAGATATAAATGTCCTTGGATAGTCGCGTCATTTCTCTTGACCATCAATTCTATTTCTTGGTCAGTGCCGGAAATAACTTCAATTGTTTTAGTGGCTGATAAAGTATATTGCGCTCCAGGAGGCGTATGCAAGCCGATTTCATATTCTGTTGGCGCATCAGCTGAACCACCTGGGATTTTAATTTCCGTATAGCCATTAACTAAACCTCCACCTTGAAATCCGCCCTTTTCCATTCCTCCGCCCATTGGACTGACGCTTCCTCCTCCTCCGCCAGAAGCCATAGCCATATCTCCGCCTTCATCTAAAATCCCACCCTTAGTCATCATATCTTCCATAGCGCCACCAAAATCAAGCATATCATCTATTGATGTATCTTTTACCCAAACACCACCCCAAAGGTCTGTGACCCGATTATTACTTGTATCAACCACGCTTACTTTTACTGTTGTGTCCGCGATTTTTAAAACAAAGTCATTGCCAGAAGAGGAATTATTTGCTTCCACTGTCACTTCCAAAGGACCACCTTGATAAACATACTGACTACTCATCGGCATAATCATTACTCCCCAAATTCCTTCGCTTAAAGTCAAATCATAAGCACCCGTATTGGAATCACTAAAAGCATTAGCCCAACCCGGTCCGCTCATTTGCCAAGCATTAACCATCACATTACCAATCGCGTTTCCTGTATTGTCAGTAATAGAACCTTTAATATGAGAACTTCTTGATTTTAAATACAAAGTGCCAGCGTCAGTGGTTCCGCCGCTTGCTACTTTAACTTTAACCGGATCTGGAGAACCATAATCAGAAGTGTTTGGCATCACCATAATTTCATAAGTTCCGGCCGGAATTTTAACACTGAACCGACCATTAGAATCCGTATTAGCGCCATTACCCGGCCCCATGCCCTTATGAACATCAACCCAAGCATTGGCAACTGCGGTACCGTCAGGCAATTTAACATAACCAGTTAAAGTACAATTCGCTGTTTCCACGCCAAAGTCAAGACCAGCGGCGATAACCGAAGAGGTAGCATCAGCGGAAAGACAACGAGCCGATGTTCCTTTACATTCTTTTGTTGTGGTAGCAGGAAAATTAACTCTGGTGGGAGGAGCAGAATAAACCCAATCAGTATTAACATTACCCATATCAGGCCTGGTTTCAACCCACCAATTTCCACCAGAAATTTTTAAAGTATATTCTCCACTACTATTGGTAACTGTTTCAAAAAATCCGCCGCCCATATCGCGATGCGCTTCCACGCGCGCGTTCGCCACCGCCGTATCTGTTCCAGAATCATAAGAACCATTACTATTAATATCTTTATAAACATAACCGGTTAAAATCTTTTTCGGCGTGGTTAAAGTAATTTTATTATTTGTTAAAGCTGAATTATTTT
>CAZHDT010000007.1:26956-29072 GCA_964531505.1 uncultured Gammaproteobacteria bacterium | reverse complement strand
TCTTTTTTTAAAATTATTTTTTTAGCACTAAATTCTTTGAATCTTTTAAAACCGGCCACTTGCTCGGGCAATTCAACATTAAACGACAAAATATAATCCGCTTTTTTTGAAGAATCAGTTATTTTTAAATTTGGATAAAGCCAGTATTTCGCCCAGGCTCGAAAATCAGGCTGGGCCGGCACTAAATAAATTATAGAATTTTGCGGAATTTCTTTTTGGGAAAATTTTAAAAAATCGTAAAAATCATGCCAATTTTCAGGCAATGATTTTGTTTCCATAATTCTGGCAATTGCTTTTGAATGGATTTGTTCCAAATTTTTTTGCGAGAAATCAATCCAGTATTTTTTTATCCATCGCGCTTGAATTAAATACCAGCGAGCGGAGGAAATAAAGAAAATTATCAAAAAGAAAATTAAAATTATTTTCCGGAACCATTGCCAATCAAATTTTTTATTCTCTTTTTTATTCTTAATAAAATTAAAATAAAAAAAGGCGCTTAATGCTCCTAATCCTAAAAATAAAATAAGGTAAAAATAATAATGGTCTGGTTGAAAAAAAAGTTTTTGCTCCGGAATAAGATTAATATAATAATATTTTTCCAAAGGTTGAGAAAAATAATTTTTTAAAAAATCCATTTTAATTCTTTAAGAAAGAATGATAAACTTTTTCCATTTCTTCTAGCATTTTTTCTTCTGAAAAATTTTTTGATTTTTCTAATCCATTTTTTATAAATTTTTCAGCTAATTCATTGGATTGTAAAAGTTTTTTTATTTCTAAAACAATTTGAACCGGGTTGTCCTTTTCAACCAACAAGCCGTTAAAATTATGTTCAATTAATTCTTTAACTCCGCCGACATTGGTCGCCACAATCGGAATACCCAGAGCCATCGCTTCTAAAACCGTGTAGGAAAATGTTTCATAAAAAGAAGGCAAAACAAAAATTCTGCTGGCGGATAAGATTTGATAAACTTTTTCTTTTTTTTGCCAGCCGAGAAAAAGAAAATAGTCCAGCATTTTTCTTTTTTCAATTTCTTTTATTAAATTCTGTTTTTCTTGTCCGTCGCCGATTAAAATAAATTTGACGTTGGGAAAATTTTTGATAACTTTTTCTCCAGCTTTGATTAAATTAAACAAGCCTTTTTCAAAAGATAACCGGCCGATAAAAGTAATTAAAAAGTTTTTATTTTCGACCAATCCGAGTTCTTGAAAAATTTGTTTTTTTATTTCAACCGCATGGTTGAAAATTTGATTTGTTTCTGATAAGTCAATTCCGTTATAAACCACTTGCCAATTATGATGCGACAAAAGATTTTCTTTTAAAAAAATGTCTTTAGTGTTTTGAGAAACGAAAATTATTCGGTCAGTCCTTTTGTTCAAAAATTTTTCAATTTTTTTAAAAATAAAATTCTTTAAAAAATTTTTCTGGTATAAAAAGGGGGAAGAATGAACAATGTGAATTAATTTAAAATTTAGTTTTCTTTTTAAAATAACCGCCAGCAATCTAGCGCGCGGATTTATGGTTTGAACTATTTCAATTTTATTCTCCTTAATAATTTTTTTAATTTTTTTATAAACTAGAAAGTTTTTTAAACTTAGTCTTGTTAAACCGGGCAAATTTAAAATTTTTACGGAAGAAAACTTCTCTAATTCTTTTTCAAAAAAATCTTCCATCGGCGCTGCGACGAAGATTTCGTTTTTTTGATACAAAGACTTAACCAATTGTAAAAGGTTTTTTTCACCACCACCTTGTCGTAAATAAATTTGGGAAAAATAAAGTATTTTCATTTTTTTATTTTTAAAATAAAAAAGTAATGGTAAAAATTTAAAAAGGGTTGAAATTCTTTTTCAATTTCAAAGTATTTTTTTAATATTATCTTTATTTTATTTTTTGATGTTCCACGATGCCCCATTTCCCAATAATGCTGGCCATCGTATTGATTGGGACGAAAAAATTGCGGGATTTTTATAAAAAAATTAAAATATCTTTTTTTAAAAATTGTCCTAATAAAAGGAAAAATCGCGGTTAAACTGAAAAAAATTGAAGAATAGGGCAAAGAAATTACCACATATTCCTGACTTACCCTTTTCATTTCTTTTAAAGCAATTTCAAAATCAG
>CAZHDT010000007.1:20573-26856 GCA_964531505.1 uncultured Gammaproteobacteria bacterium | reverse complement strand
TTTATAAAATATTTTTTAATAAAAATTCAAAATTTTTTTCCCAGGTATGATTTTGAGCAAATTCGTAAAATCTTTCTTTTTCAGAAATCGGCTGGGCAATTAAAAGTTTTAATTTATCTAAAAAATCCTGATTATTTTGAGCTAAAAGCGCCGGAGAATTCAGGGCTTCTGTTTCCTTAAGATTAACGCTGACTACCGGTAAACCGCTGGAAAAATATTCAAAAAGTTTGATGGGGGTAATGTAATCCGTCAATTCGTTTTTTTTAAAAGGAATAATTCCTGCTTGGCAAAACCGCAAATAAGAAGGCAGGGTTTGGTGATTTTTGGGACCCAAAATAAAAACATTGGATAAATCATTTATTTTTTTCAAATTTATTTTTGGCAAACCAATAATAACAAAAGAAACATTTTTTAATTTTTGCGCCAAAAAATAAAATAAATCCAAATCAAACCATTTTTCAATAGCGCCAACATATATTACTCTGGGTGATGGAATTTTTTCATATTCTTTAGGCAAAACAACCGGACTATTTTTAAAATATTCGAAATCTACGCCGTTGGAGAGATAAAAAACATTTTGTTTTCTGATTTTTTTTATTTCTTGAAAAAGAATTTTAGAAGAGACTAAAATGGCGTCGACTTTTTTAATCAATTCTTTTTCTTTTTTAACCAGGCTTTTGGGAACACGGCTGTTTCCTTGATTTTTGTCAGCGATTCTTAAAACGCTTTTTTGATGCTTGATTAAATCAAGGAGATAATATTGTTTCACGCTATCCAACCAAATTACATCAACCTGATTAAAACCTTTATCTTTTAACTTTTTTTTAAGGGGCGGAAAAAATAATTTATGACTGCGAGCCAGAGCCCAATCGCTTTTTAAAACCATTTTATTATAAACCGGGCAAAAAGTAAAAGGAACGTAAGCCCAAACTTTTTTATTTTCCAACCATTGCCCGCCTTTTAAAAAAATATTAAATCTTTCTTTGAGCTGTTTTTTTTCTCCTTTAGCAAGAAAATGAAAAGGGGAAATCGCATCGGAAATAAAAGCGACCTGCCAATTATTTTTAACAAATTCTCTTGCGTAATGATGGCTACCCACCTGATACGGAGAAGACCAATAATTTGCGGCGCCGAAAATTATTTTTTTCATAATTATTTTTTATTCAAATTTATTTTTTCTTTGTTTTTCCGCAATCAGTCCTATATTCCAACCAGTGATGTTTAAAAGGAATTTATCGTTTAATTTTGTTGTCTCAATTAAATGAAAAATTCTTTTTTCTCTTATCTTGCCGGTTAAAAATTTTGTTAGAGCCCGATAAGGAAAATGATAAAAACTAAAACGCTTTATTATTTTAAAACCGCCTTGTTTCAAAAATTTTCTCAGAGTAAAAAAATTATAAAACCTAACATGGGTTTTGTCCCAGCCAAACCATTTTTTTTCTCCTTTTAAATAATGATATATTTTTTCCAAAAAATAATTCAGAGAAAAAGAATTTTGGGTGGTGATGAATAAAATACCGTTTTCTTTTAAGTGCTTTTCAAAATTATTAATTAGTTTTTTATCATCTTCTACGTGTTCAATAACATCTTTGGCAAAAATTAAATCAAATTTATCATTAAGATTAATTTCTGTCGCATCTCCTAAAATGAATTTAGCGTTTGGATTATTTTGTTGATTTTCTTGTAAAGCAATTTTATTAATGTCGCTTGCGGTTAAATCAAATTTTTGACTAATAAAAAATTCTGTCCAAAACCCGGGACCAGCGCCGGGTTCCCAAACTTTTTTTATTTCGCGCTTTTGTTTTAAAAATAAAAGAGCTTCTTTAATAAATTTATTTTTTATCTGATTATAAAGGCTTTGATTGATGTCCCAATAATCGCTGATTTTTAGGTTTGATATTTTAGCCATATAAAATTAGGTTTTCTCATTTCTTTAAAAAATTGCTCTAGGGCGCGCTCTGGGAACGGGTTTGCTGAGGGGGGTCGATTGGGGTCTGACCCCATTATATAAATTTCTCGCTTTGGATAAATTTTGGCCGTTTTGGATTTTTAGATTCCGCTTCTACAAATTTTATATAATCTTGACATAGGTCTTCTGTTTTTCCTTCTCCTCCTAACTTTAAAAATTCAACACAGTCTACTAATCCATTGTTATAATTTCTTTGATAATAAAATTGATAACTCCCCCATTGATAATCTTCGGGTTTTTTCACTAATCCAGCTCTGACCGCGTTAAGGTCAATATAAGCGCTGACTGCCCAAAAATAAAACTCCGTATCTATCAAACTGCTGTAAAATCTTTCTTGAAATAAATGACCGCTTCTTTTATACTTTTGGTTAAAATAACCCGCATAACAAGTATTAATATAATGCATAATTATTGAAATAGAAATATCGCCAATTTTTATTTCGAAATGAACATGATTCGGAAGTAAATTATAGGAATAAATATAAAAACCGAATTTTTTCTTTGCTTGTTTAACGATTTCTAGCATCTTTTTATAATCCTTGGGACATCTAAAAATATTTTTTTTATTCATTCCACGACAAACAATATGATAGATTGCTCCTGAAAAATCAATTTTTTCTCTTAATTTTCTAGTCATATAAAAAAATTAGGTTTTCCCATTTTTTTAAAAAAATGCTCTAAGGCGCGCTCTGGGAACGGGTTTGCTGAGGAGGGTCGATTGGGGTCTGACCCCATTCTTGGTAGAGGAGGGAAAGGTTTAATTTCCAAAAATCGCTGTTTGGCTGAAGAATGTGGCCGTGGAGATTTCGGGCAATCGCCTGCTCCAAGTCGCCTTGCAAATAATATAAATCCCCTATTTTTTTCCATAAATCAACGCGCTGAAACGGAAAATATCTTAAAATCTGCAAATACATTTTTTCTGCTTCCTGATAATTTTTATTTTCCAAATAAATTTTTGCCATTTTTTCATAAGCTTGAGCCATTTCTGCTTCAATTAATTTTTTGTGATAAGCGGTTAAACGAGGATAATTTAAAGGGGGAATTAAGGAAAGAGCTTTTTGACAATTTTCCTCAGCTTGAAAATAATCTTTTTGATAAATATAAAGCTGGCAGAATTCCAAATAAGTTTTGGCAATTAACGGGGACATTGATTGGGCGTTTGATAAAGCATTTTTTGCTTGATTAAAATCAATGGTCTGCTGAGTCAAACCGAATTTTTCCAAATAAAGCTGGGCTAAATAAATCTTGGTATTGAAAGCGCGCTCATTTTCCTCAATTCTTTCCATTTGCTTAATCGCCAAATCAAGGATTTTTAATTTACTTTCTTGACTTTGATAAAACTTCAAACCCCATTTTAAATCTTTAGAAAATTTTTGGTGATAAAAGGGCTCTTCGGAATTTAATAAAAAAACTTTTTTATAATTATTCAAAACGGTTGGCCAGTCTTCCGTTTTTAACACCTTTTGATAATAATAATCGGCGACAAGAATCCTTAATGAAAAATGCCAAAGACAAAAAAGCATTAAAAAGAAAAGGATAATTTTAAAAATATTTTTATTATTTTGAAAAATCGCCATAAATAATTTTAAAAGACAAGGCCAAATAAACCCAAAAATAAACAGCGGTGGCGGTAGTGTGAAAAGAAAACTGAATGGAAATTAAATAGCCCAAAAGGCCGGTTAAAATAAAAGGAATCATTAATTGAAGGTTGAGGCCGTCGGAAAAAAATAATTTTGAAAAAAACTTTTTCAAACCCTTGATAAAAACAATCGCTAATAAAAATAAATAACTTGCCAAGCCTAAAAATCCGGCGACCAGGGTTATGTCTAAAAAATCATTATGCGCCCGGTCTGGCATTGAATTAATGGCTTCCAAAGCGCCGTATTCCGGTTGATAATAGGGAGCGAAAATATTATATTGCGTTTCCAAACCATAACCCAAGATGGGTTTTTTCCTAATCAAATCCCAAGCATGGCGCCACCAAATCATTCTGAGTTTTCCCGCTTCTCCCAAATGACTTAATGTTTTAATTCTTTGAATTAAAACATTCTCCTGCTGATTAATAGAAAGGGGGTAAAAATTTAAAAGGATAATTAAAATAAAAAATACTAAAATAAAAATTAAAAAAAACATAATTAAAACTTTTTTTCTTTTTTTTATCAAAATAATAAAAATAAGAAATAAAAGGGAAAGAAAAAATGCCAGCCAGCCAGCCCGGCTTTGCGTAAAAAATAAAGCGATTAAATTAAGCGCTAAGCCAAAGGAGTAAAAAATTTTCCAGCAATTTTTAACAACATCATTTTTTGTTTGACTTCTTTTCTGAAAATAAATTAAATATAAAAAAATCGGCCAAGAAAATAAAAGCCAGGAGGCTAAAAAATTCGGCTGGCCAAAAGTGGAAAAAATTCTTTGGGTAATTACCGAAGGCTCGCTCCAAGAAAAAGGGTCCAGGCCCAGCAGTTGAAGCAAGCCGTAAATTGAAACAAAAAAAGAACTGAAAGCAATGGCTTGGAAAATTCTGATTAACTGTTTTTCCTTTTTTAAATTAAAAAATAAAATCAAGAAAAAAATAAAATAATGAAGCCAAATCAAATATCCCATTTTTCGGTCATAATAACCCCAGAAACTGCTATATGGCGTTTTAGAAAAAAAAGTGGCGAGACCAAGAATCAAAATAAAAATGATCGCCGGCAACAAAGGTTTTATTTTAATTAAAATTTTTTGAAAAAAATTCTTTTTCTGAATTATTTTAATTAACCAAAGAAAAAACATTATTTCAACCAAAATTTGAAACAGGCCTGATTTGCTAATTTGCCACACACCATGGACCAGAGTGGTAAAAAATAATGGCAAAAGAAAAAAGACTGTTAGCCAACAAAATTCTATTATAAAATTTATTTTATTTTCTTTTTTTTGAATCTCCATTTTTAAATAATAACAAAATTATTAAGAAAAATAAATCCGTAATTTTAAAATACAAAAGAACCTGCCAAAAAAACAGGCTCTTTTAAATATGTGAAAATAAAATTAAACTTCAGTTTACGGTTCTGCTAAGCCAGCCGGGGTAGCATAATGCGATCCATCGGCAATATCGCCAGTTGTGTGACCCAGACAATAGATGATGTGGTAACTTAATTTGGTTCCGCCACCCGCATCCACTTTGTAAATGTAGGAAGTATCAGCGCAACCACCATCGGTTCTTGGTTGGGGATTGACGGGCAAAGAAGCCATATAAGTAATATCGCCAGTACAAGCAACTTCAATACCATTGTCACTCAAACACTTCCCATCCAAAACAGGATTGGCCGGGTCAGCGGGATAAGCGTAGGTATCTAAGAAATAAAGTTCTAAAGCAGTTTGCATTTGCTTAACATCGGCTAACCGACGGGCATCTCTAGCCCGGGCTCTAGCATTATTAAGGGAAACAATTGCCATTGCTGACAAAAGTCCCATAATCGCCACGACCACTAAAAGTTCAATTAAAGTAAAACCTTTTTTGTTTTTCATAATTTATTATGAATATTAATTAGGCTATATAAATAATAGCTAAGTCAATTTAATTTCAAACTTTTTTAACATTATCTATGTTAACATTTTCTTTTTTAAAAAGCAAAAAAGTTATCCACAGGGAATGACTATTTAAATATTATAACATTGAAATTGGTACTTGGGAGCCGAGCTCCCAAGTTTTTATTTCCTAAAATTTTTTGGTTGATTAAATCTCTTTTTTCTGTTATTATTTTTTTGTGATGGTGTTTCTTAAAAAAATAAAATTAAACAATAAAATGCGAAAAAATTAGGTTTTCTAACTTTTTTAGAAAAACGCTCTGAAACCCGCTTTGAAAGCTGGTTTGCTGAGGGAGGTGGGTTGGGGTCTGACCCCATTAAAAATATGAAAGAAAGAAGAATAAATCTTATTGAAGGAACTTCTGTTCCACAAGCAGAAATTGATCCTCAAGGAATTAAAATAATGAAAAATCAAAAGCGCCAAAAAAAAGGACGCTGGTTTTTTCGTTTTTTAGCTTTGGCATTAATTTTAATTATTTTTCTTTTTACCAATGTTATTTTTTCGCAGAGCAGTTTGATTACCAGTTTAGGACGTTTATCTTTTTGGGAAGGAGTCGCCCGCTTAGTGATTGGCAAAGAAAAAATCTTGAAAGGCGAAATAATGGACCGAGTCAATATTTTAATTTTAGGCATGGGTGGCGCTCAGCATGAAGGTCCTTATTTAACCGATACCATTATTTTAGCGAGTTTAAAGCCATCAACTCAGCAAGTCGGACTTTTATCAATCCCCCGCGACCTTTATGTTCC
>CAZHDT010000007.1:3567-20473 GCA_964531505.1 uncultured Gammaproteobacteria bacterium | reverse complement strand
AGCCATCAACTCAGCAAGTCGGACTTTTATCAATCCCCCGCGACCTTTATGTTCCGATTCCGGATTACGGCTGGCAAAAAATAAATTTTGCCAATGCTTTGGGCGTGGCGAGATCAAAAGACGGCGGAGCTTTAGCTAGTCAAGTGGTAAGCGATGTTTTTGATATACCGATTCATTATTGGATTCGAGTTGATTTTAATCTTTTTAAAAATCTAATTGATGAGTTCGGTGGCGTGGAAATAGAAGTGGAAAACAGTTTCTCTGATTATCAATTTCCCGGGCCGAATTTTACTTACCGCGTGGTAAGTTTTGAAAAAGGAAAACAAATTATGAACGGAGAAAGAGCATTGCAATTTGTCCGCTCTCGACACGGCACTAATGGAGAAGGTTCAGATTTTGCCCGAGCAAAACGACAGCAAAAACTTCTTTTTGCATTAAAAGAAAAAGCGTCGCAGGAAGACCTGCTTTCCCAACCCAAAAAAATATATCAA
Source organism: uncultured Gammaproteobacteria bacterium (assembly GCA_964531505.1). Lineage (GTDB taxonomy): Bacteria > Patescibacteriota > Patescibacteriia > UBA2591 > UBA6264 > UBA6264. The sequence goes on along the minus strand of CAZHDT010000007.1, from coordinate 19,982 downwards.
ATTTACAATGTCTTAAAAGGAAACATCAGCAGCAATTTAGATATCAGTCAAGCAATTCGTTTAGTTAAATTAGTTTTAAATATTATTCCGGAAAATATTGTTGCTCAAGTTATTGAAGAAGCGCCCAATGGTCCATTAAAATCAGAAATTACTTTGCAAGGCGCTTCTGTTTTAAAAACCGAAAGCGGAAGTTTTAAGGAACTGGCGGAGATAGCAAAAAATCTTCTAAATCAAACAGAAAAATCCGAAGCAACGGCTTCAAATTATTCTTTTCAAAACAATAGCCAGCCCCGAATCGCCATTTTAAACGGCACTTATCAAAGCGGCTTAGCTAAAGAAATCGGAGACCAATTAAAAGAAAAAGAATTTTTGATAAGTTATATCGGAAATACGCCGGAAAAAAAATATTTTAAAAATGTTATTTATCAAATTAACCCGAATTTAGAAAATAAAAAAATCCAAGAACTGGAAAAATTTTTAAATGTTAAAATAGAAAATGAAATAGACCAAAATCTTAAAAATCTTTTTAAAGAAAATGAAGCCGACCTAATTATTATTTTGGGGGAAGAATAAAATTATGCCAATTTATAAAAAAATAAAAAAAATCGCTTTAATCGGCCAAGTTAATGTGGGAAAGTCAACGCTTTTTAACGCGCTGATTAGCGAAAGAAAAGCCATTGTTTCCCTTATCCCCGGAACGACCAGGGACCGCAATTATGGAATTTGCCAATGGAACGGCCAAGAAATGGCGATTATTGATACCGGCGGGGTGGAAGAAAAACGAGCCAGCGATGAATTGGAAAAGGGAACAATTGACCAAATAAATAAAGCTTTGGCCGAGGCTGACCTTGTTTTTTTTATCGTGGATATTCGGCCTTTGCAAGAGTTAGAGAGCGTTCCTCTTTCCAACTTTGAAAAACAGATTGCGCAATTAATTAATCGGTCAAAAAAACCGCGCTTTTTAATTTTAAACAAAGCTGATAATCCGGAAAAAAGGCAATGGGCGGAGGATAGAGAATGGCAAAATCTCGGGTTTGGTAAACCGTTTGCCGTTTCAGCGGTTAATGGAACCGGCTTGGGCGATTTGCTGGACAGAACTGTTGACTTTCTTTTTAATAAATCCGATTTGATAAAACCTGAGGAAGATGAAAATTTTGACGAAAAAGAAATTTACAAAGTGGCGATTATTGGCCGACCGAATGTGGGAAAATCAACGCTTTTAAATGGTTTATTGGGAGAAGAAAAGGCCATTGTTTCATCTTTCCCTCACACCACCCGAGGCCCGCAAGACACTTTGATTCTTTATAAAAACCAACCCGTCCTTTTGATTGACACGGCTGGCATTAGACAAAAAAGAAAAATCGGACCGGGGATTGAAAAACTCGGCGTGTTAAAAACTTTAGAAACAATTAAAAAATCCGATTTGGCGCTATTAGTGGTTGATATTTTTCAGGACGTGCAACATCAAGATAAAGCTTTGGCAAAAATCGCTTTAAAAAATAAAAAAAGTTTGATTTTTATCATTAATAAATGCGATTTGGAAGACAACCCTGAGCTAAAATTGGCACTGCCAATTATCACCTGGGCGCCACGTTTATTTATTTCCGCTAAACAGAAAAAAAATATTAACCAAATTCTTCCATTGATAAAAAAAATAAAAGAAAATCAGAATCGAATTATCAGTCAGGAAAACTTGAATATTTTTTTAAAAAAAGTTATCTTGGAAAAAGGGTGGCCGGATAAAATTTGGGAAAAGATTGAATTAAAACAAAAAAAATTTAATCCGCCTGAATTTGAATTAAAGACGCCAAAAATCTTTATCCGCCGAAAACAAATTCATCAAGCTCAACTAAATATCATTAAAAAAGAAATGAGAAGAAGATGGCGTTTTGACGGAGTGCCGATTGAAGTTAGCATTAGCGCTTAACACTAACCTATATATATGTATCTCATTGTCGGGTTGGGAAACCCGGGAAAAAAATACCAAAATACCAGACATAATGCCGGCTGGCAAGCGGTTGATTTTTTGCTGGAAAAAAAAGAAAATTGGCGAAAAAATAAAAACGCCAATTGTTTTTATTTTAAAAAAAATTTTGGAGAAATTGAAACGGAAATCATCAAACCTTTAACTTATATGAACGAATCCGGAAAATCGGTTGTTTATTTTCAAAAAAAGCGCGGGCTGGCAGCGGAGCAGATTGTGGTGGTCCACGATGATTTTGATTTGCCTTTGGGAACGATTAGAATCGCGCAAAATCGCTCGGCGGCAGGCCATAACGGCGTGAAATCAATTATTGAAAAACTGGGAACAAAAGAATTTATCCGCATTAGAATCGGAGTCCGCGGAGAAAAGGATTGTCAAATTCCAGCGGAAAAATTGGTGATGAAAAACTTTTCCAAAATAGAAGCGGGACTGATTAAAAAAAGCGCGGCGATTTGTAGCGAAGCAATTAAGGATTTTTTAGAAAACGGAATTAAAAGCGCGATGAATAAATATAATTAAAATTTTGAAAAATAAAATTGAGCTGGCCGATGTTTTACGCGGTCTTTTTTTATTATAAAAAAATTTCAAGAATTAACAAATTATATAGTTATTCAGCGGTGGTACAGGTCGGACCTGTACCAACTGTACCAATCTAAGACATGCCATTAAAATTAAAATAAGAACGACCCGGCGCATTGCGCCGGGCCTTTATTACGGGGGGTTATGGGATTGTGATTATAATTGTCGTGTCTCGCTCGACAGATTTGCCGAGCTGAAAATACGACCATTTTTCCGGGTCATCCGTATAGGACGACCAATTCTGCACAGAGACATAAAGCTCTAGCTTGTCTCCGTGAGAAACGAAAATCTTTTCTGTTCTGCTGGACCTTCCATTAACCCAGCAGTTGATCAGTTCTAAATAATTTCCCCAGCTATCCGCTCGCCGGGAAATTTTTACATGCGCTGAACCCCAGTTGGGGTTGAAAATTTCACACTTACCCTCATCTAAAATGAGGGTAAGTTCTACACCCAAAAGGCGCAGAGTTATTTCTTCATCAGTGGGAGTCAATACCTCCCACTTCGCGCATCTTGAAAATAACAGAAATAAAACCAGAAGAAAAAGAAAATTTATTTTTCTCATGATTCCTCCTTTGTAAAAAATTTTCCCCCCGCATTCCTGTCTATCAGCCTAAGGCCTACGCTTGACAAGCAAGATCAACCTCAACTTATGGCTACTTCCCGGCTAGGAGGGATGTCCGGTTTTGCCACTGATAGACAGGGAAACGAGGGGAAACTTTATCTGTTAAAATTATAACAGATTTTTAATTTTTTGTCAATACTTTGGTATCCTTTGCCAAAGGCTACGGAATACCATGATATCCTTTGCTCTTTGAGCTACGGAATACCATAGATTGGGATTGCCACGCGCCTGTGGCGCTCGCAATGACAGAAAATGGAGTGGCGCTCGCAATGACAAGTGGGGTTTTTAAGTACTTGGTGGCCGAGCCTCCAAGTGGGGATTTTTTGATTGAGTTTTTGGCTCTTTCTCGGTTTAGGAGCCGTTTTCTGAACTTGGTGGCCGAGCCACCAAGTAGGGGTTTTGGGGGTGTTTTTGTTACTTGGTGGCCGAGCCACCAAGTTGAACTTAAGTTAAACTTAAACTCAAACTTAGTTTAAATTGATTTAAAAAATTTTGAAAAACTACTATTGAATTCTCAAAAGCTTGCCCGTCGATGAAATAGGTGTTACCTATAGACTCATCTTGGACACTTGAAGAGGTCAGACATGGCAAATCCAGGTCAGACCTCATTTTATACTCTGTAATACAGGTGCGACCTGTATTACAGGTCGCACCTGTAAAAACTACAGTAAAAACTGTAAAAAGCGTTTAAATAAAATAATTGATATTTTTTTATTAATTTTTTTCTGAAACTTGACGAGAGATATTCATTAAAATTCCAAACGCAGCGCAGAAAATAACAAAATCAGACCCGCCGTAGCCAATCAATGGCAAGGGCATACCAGTCAAAGGCAAAATGCCAAGCATGGCGCCCATATTAACCACCGCTTGAAAAATAAACCAAAACCCAATCCCGCCAGCTAAAAATTTTCCAAATAAGTTTTTGGTTTGTCCAGCTAAAAGAAAAATCCGATAAGTTAAAACCAAATATAAAATTACCACTACGGAAATTAAAATAAAACCGAGCTCCTCTGCCATAACCGCGAAAATTGAATCGCTGATTACTTCCGGCAAATAATGAATTTTTTGAACCGAGTAGCCAATGCCGCGACCAAAAATCCCGCCAGAACTAATGGCTAAAATGGCTTGATTGATATGATAACCAATACCCAAGGGGTCTGATTCCGGATGAAGAAAAGCCATCACTCTGGCTAAACGATAAGGGGCAATTTTAACCAGAAAAAAAATTAACGGCGCGGTGGCGCCAACAAGAATTAAAAGATGCAATAAAGGCGCGCCAGCCAAAAAATACATTACCAGGGCCGTCAAAATAAAAACAATCAAGGTTCCTAAATCAGGCTGGAGAATAATTAAAAGCGAGATAATGGCTAAAAAAATAACAAAAGGAAGAAGACCGTTTCCAAAACTTTTTATTTTTTCTTTGCTATTGGCCAGCCAGGCGGCTAGATAAATAATAAACGCCAACTTCGCCGGTTCAGACGGTTGAAAAATAAAACCAATGTCAATCCAACGGCGAGCTCCCTCTTTAGCCACTCCTATCCCAGGAATAAAAACAATCCCCAAAAGAACGACGGTTAAAAAAAATAAAAAAGGAGAGAGTTTTTTTAATTTTTGATAATTAAAAAAATAAAAAATAAAAAATAAAATCAAGCCGGGGAATAGTCCGCGCACCAGCTGTCTTTTAAGATAAAAAAAACAATCGTTAAATCTTTGACACGCCTGAAAATAACTGGCGGAATAAAGGATAATCAAACCAACTAAAATCAAAACAAAAAAATTTATCATTAAGACATAATCTGTTTTTCCTTTTTCGTAAAACGGAAACTTCAACTTAAACATAATTAAGAATTAAAACCGGAAATAATTAAAATGGAAATCGCGCAAAACAACTGAACGACAAAAAGCCCGAGCAGTAAAAGAAAAGCAAGTCTTTTTTTTCTGATTAAATAAAAATAAAAGAGAAATAAAAAATTAATGATTAAAATTCCCAGGCTGAATAAAGGATAGATTAAAATCTTTGTCCAATGACCGCTTAAATCAACGCCATGGGAAATTGTAAAATGCAAAACAATTGAATCCGAATGCTTTTGGTATAAAACAATTGGATAAATCCAACAAAATAAATTTATTAAAAAAGAAATCGGGATAATAATTAAAAAATTTTTATCCTGAAAGAATTTTTTCTTTTGCAAATTTTGAAATGTTTTTTCTAAAGTCATAATATTTTGATGATTAGAGTTAAAAATATCATAGCAAGCCAAGACTGGCTTGACAAGTTCAACTTTAATGTTAAAATAAAAACACTTTGTTAAATATTAAAGATTAAATAATATGGCACATAAAAAGGCAGGGGGTTCTACATCCCTGGGACGAGATTCCAAGTCAAAAAGACTCGGCATTAAAGCGGCTGGCGGACAAAAAGTTTGGCCGGGAATTATTATTTTAAAACAAAGGGGAACAAAATTTCATCCTGGCGTTGGAGTTAAAAGGGGCAATGATGACACTCTTTACGCAGTAACTGAAGGAAAGGTTTGTTTTAAAGACAAAAAGGTTAAGGCCTTTGACGGGAAATTAGTAAAAAGAAAATTTGTTTTTGTAGAACCGACAAAATAATTTTTATTTTTTGAAATATAAAATACCGGATTGGGTCCGGTATTTTTTTATTTTCTCGAAGAGGTCCGACTCGCCTAAAACGGCGGGTCGGACCTCAAGTTGATACAGTGTTGATACAGTTCGTACAGGTGCGACCTGTATTACAGGTCGCACCTGTACGAATTCTGAACGAACTAAAAAAGTTTAGTGGCCGAGCCACCAAACTTTTTAGCCACCAAACTTTTTATTTTACTTTTACCTACGAGGTTTCACCTCGTAGGTTACTCGTAGGTTATCTTGAAACTTTTTACTTTTGCTTATTCTTCTTGTTTGGGGGGTTCTCCACCGAGAATCAAAAGCGCGCGGTCAAGCTGAGGGTCGCGATTAAGGACATAATCTTCATCTGTTAAAACGACTTCTATATCAGGCAAAATTCCTTGTTCTTCAATAGATCGTCCTAAAGGGGTGTACCAACGCGCCACGGTTAATTTTAAAGCAGACCCATCGCTTAAACTTTCTAATTCTTGAACTGATCCTTTGCCAAAAGTTTTTTCTCCCAAAATAGTCGCCTGTTTATAATCCTGCAAAGCGCCGGCTAAAATTTCCGAAGCAGATGCTGAACCTTCGTTTACTAAAATAATAGTCGGAATATGTTTTAATTCGCCGAGACCATTGCTGCGATATTCTCTTTCTATTTCCCTGGCATTTTTTGAAACAACGATAACATTTTGTTCTAGCCAATAACCGGCCATATTAACCGCCGTGTCCAAATAACCGCCAGGATTATTTCTTAAATCAACCACTAACCCATCGGGTTTGGCTCGGACAATCACTTGAGCTACATCTTTAAAATCAGGCCAAGTGTCTTCAGAAAAATGGGTAATATTCAAATAAGCGATATTATTGCCCCTTAATTCCCAAGAAACACTTTTAACATCAATCACATCTCTAATAATTTCTATATCTTCTGTTTTTGTTTCTCCGTCGCGCCAAATTGTTAAAACAACCGGGGTACCTTTTTCTCCACGAATTAAATTAACCGCCTCGTCCAAACTTAAACCGCTAATGTCTTTGTCATCCACAGCAAAAATTTTATCGCCGGGCCGAATGCCGGCGCGGAAAGCGGGCGTGTCAGGCAAAGGAGCAATAACCGTCACTCTTCCATCTTTCATCCCAACCTCCATACCCACGCCTTCAAAACTGCCGGACATATCGTCTAAAAACTTCTTTGCCAAATCAGGCTCTAAAAAGACCGAATATGGGTCATCAATTCCCATTACCAATCCTTTTAAAGCGCCGTAAAAAAGGTCTTCATCATTGACCGGCTGTTTGACATAATTTTTTTTCACCAAAGACCAAGTCTGCCAAAACAAATTTTGGTCAAAAGCGGGCGATTCTTCATTGTTGGAAAAAGACAAATTTTTTAAAACGGAATTACGACCAATGGAAAAACCAATAAAAAATACAATAAGAATAACGATTAGCGGGATAAAAAATTTTTTAAAATAAAAATTTATCTTCATATTTTTAATTTAAAAATTAAAGCATGTTTGTTTTATAATTTAAATGCTGATAAGCCAACTTTGTAGCTGTCCTTCCCCGAGCGGTGCGATTAAGAAAACCGAGAAGAATTAAATAAGGCTCGTAAATATCTTCTAAAGATGCCGTATCTTCGCCAGTGGCCACGGCCAATGTTTTAACGCCGACTGGTCCGCCGGCAAATTTTTCAATTAAAACTTTTAAAATTCTTCGGTCGGTTTGATTTAATCCTTGATGGTCAATTTCCAATAAATCCAAAGATTGACGCGCCATTTCTTGGCTAATTATTTTTTGATTTTTTACTTGGGCAAAATCCCTGACTCTTTTTAAAATGCGATTAGCCACTCGCGGGGTAAAGCGAGAACGTTTAGCAATTTCCAAAATGGCTTCTTTTTCAATTTCTATTTTTAAAATTTTTGCCGAACGGCGGATAATTTGTTCAATTTCCGAAGTCTGATAAAAATTAAGTTGATGCACAATGCCAAAACGGTCCCGCAAAGGAGGGGAAATGAGGCTCGGCTTAGTAGTGGCGCCGATCAAAGTAAATTGGGGCAAATCCAAACGCAATATTTTAGCGCTTGGCCCTTGTCCCACCACTAAATCAATGGCAAAATCTTCCATAGCCGGGTAAAGCGTTTCTTCAATATTTTTATTGAGCCTATGGATTTCATCAATAAATAAAATGCCCTTTTCTCCCAAAGAAGTGAGGATGGCGGCAAGGTCGCCCACTTTTTCTAAAGCGGGCCCGGAAGTAATTTTGATTTCCACTCCCCTTTCATGGGCAATAATATGAGAGAGGGTGGTTTTACCCAAGCCGTGAGAACCATAAAAAAGCACATGGTCCAGCGCTTCGTTTCTTTGCTTGGAAGCTTGAATAAAGATTTTCAGATTTTCTTTTAAATTCTCTTGGCCAATAAAATCGTTCAAAAATTTCGGCCTTAAACTCAAATCCATGCTTAAGTCTTCGGGAAATTCTTCCTGAGAAACGAGATTGTCGTTTTGGATTTCTGACATAAAATTTAAAAATTGATTATTAAGACAAAAATCAAAAAATAACTTTTAGTTTTTGTATTTTTTAGTTTAACACAATGGGATTTTTTCGCAAGAATAAATTCTTTGACAATTCGGGTTAAAATGCTAAAATATTTCGGAGCGGGCACGTAGCTCAACGGTAGAGCACTTGACTTATAATCAAGCGGTTCTGGGTTCGATCCCCAGCGTGCCCACCACTAATTTTATATTTTTAAAATGACAAAATTTATTATTGGATTTTTGATTGTTTTGGCCGGATTTATGATGGCTTGGAAAAGCGAATGGCTTTTAAAAAATTTCGGTCGGGTTAACTGGGCAGAAGAAAAATTCCCTTTTGGAGGCGGGACTAGATTTTTTTATAAAATTTTGGGAATTATTATTATTTTTTTAGGATTGTTTGTGATAACCGGCATTTGGACTGACATTTTAAACGGCTTGTTCGGATTATTTAATCGAACCAGCAATTAAATAAATTTAAAATAAAGGGCCTATGGTTTAGTGGTAGAATACCGCCTTTGCATGGCGGGGACGGCAGTTCGATTCTGCCTAGGTCCACCAAAATTATATTTGCGGTTGATAAAAATTAGGTTTTCTCACTTTTTTAAAAAAACGCTCTGGGATGCGCTTTGGGAGCGGATTTGGTGAGGGGGATGAGCTGGGGTCTGACCCCATTAAAAATTATATGAAAAAATTGGGAAAAGAAATGAAAGAAGAAGAATTTGGAGGTTATCTTTTTAGCGATGGAAAATTAATTGATTTTGAGGAAATTATGTTTAATCAAATAAATTTTAGGAGAGAAACAGGAGCGTTAAGAATTAGACTTACTTCAAAAGAAATAAATATAGATTTTCTTGAAGAAAAAAGACCAACAAAAAAACAATTAAAGAAAATAGAAGATTTAAAACTTATTAATAAAAAACTTGTTTTTGAGATAGTAGATAAAAATAATCAATCTATAAAACAAGGGGGATTTGATAAAACAATTCCCGAGATGATGCAACAATTAAATAAATTTTATAGTAAGGGATAAAAAATGAAAATATGAAAAAAATTAGTATATTCGATACAAAAGGACTGCCGGCGAAGGGAGCAATTCTCGTGACAGTTGAAGAGATTAAACGGCTTGCTTAATTTAATCAAAAACAAAAATAGGTTTTCTCACTTTTTTAAAAAAACGCTCTGGAGCGCGCTTTGGGAGCTGATTTGAAGAGAGGGGTGGGTTGGGGTCTGACCCCATTAAAAAACGGGGTTTAACTTTGGATAAAATAAAAGTAAACTTTATTTTTATCGCATTTTAGCGTATAATATAAATATGAACGCAATAATAAAAAAACGAAGTTTAGGACAATTTTTTACGACAAACTCCGACTATATCCTTCAAGGATTTAGCGAATTTATTAAAAACAAAGAAGTATCCGACCCATTCGCCGGAAATCAAGACTTGTTAAATTGGGCAAAAAGAAACAAATGTAAAAAATCTATTGGATTTGATTGCGACAAAAATTATATTGATAATAAAAAAGTTTTTTTTAATGATTCTATAAATTCACCGAAAAAATATAACTTTGTATGCACAAATCCACCCTATTTACATAAAAACAAGGCTACAAAAAAGACAAAAGAAAGTTTTTTTTCAAAAAATAATTCAATCTTTGAAGACCTATATCAGGTTTCCCTTTCTTCCATTTTAAACTGCGAAGAAGGTATAATCATAGTTCCCTTAAACTTTTTATGCGCGGAAAATTCAAAAAAAATTAGAGAATTATTTTTTAGAAAATTTAAAATCGTAAAATTAAATATTTTTTCAGAACAAGTTTTTAGAGATACGACATATAACGTAATCTCATTTTATTTTAAGAAAAAAGAAAATCTATTAGACGAAAAAAATATTATAGACGCAATAATTTACCCCGAAGACAAAAAAATTAAATTAAAAATTGAAAAAAAATTTGGGTGGCAGTTCGGTGGCGACTTCATTTATAATATTAAAAATACCAAAAATAATCTTGGCATTTTCCGCCTAACTGAAGAATATTTGAAATCGGGCGAATATAAAGTAGAAATTGCGCTTCAAAATATCAATGTTAAAAAAGTGTTAAAAATCAGCAATGACATAAAAAATCTGCTTGAAAAAAATATTTTATTTTTGCGAGCCATTGACAGTAAGAATGGAAAAAAAATACAACTTGAAGATATAAGAAAATATAAAATATCCGGTCTTGTCGGAAAAAATACTTCGCGCAATATGGCTCATTTAATCTTTAAAAAAGAGGTTTCTATTGACGAACAAATTGAACTAATGAAAATATTTAATGATGAGTTATCAATTAACCGCGATAAATATTTTTCATTTTTTCTTACTAATTTTAGAGACAATAATCGTAAAAGAATATCGTTTGATTTAACTTACAAATTTTTAAATTTTATTTATTATGAAAAAAATTCAAAGCAACTTGGATTATTTTGAAATATCTAAAAATAATTTAGAAAAATTATTTGATGATTTTTATGTGTTTGATGAAAAACACCCTGATTTAAAAAAATACATAAGAAATACCAAAGAAATAAAAAATATTTTAATTACCATAAGAATGCTGCAAAACAAAAAAGAAAAATTAACGATAATTGATAAATATTTTTTTGAGCTGTCTAAAATTATCGGCAAATATTCCAATTGTTCCGAGTTCGCTTGTTTTGTAAACGCCTGCGACAATATTATTGACGAAGCAAAAAATGAAATAAATTTACTTAAAAAAATCACTAAAAGATATTTTGCCAAAAGAATTTTAAATGAAATGGCGCCCGAAGAATGGGTGCAAGCGATATTAGACAATAACTCATCTCGTAAAAAAGGAAAAAGTGGGGAAAATAAATTAATTTATATTCTAGAAAAACGGGGATTTAAAAAAGTTTCTGACTGGGATAATTTTTTTAAAACCGATTATTGTGTAGTAAAATTTTCTAAAAAATTCAGCCTAAAAAATGTCCGTAAAATTTTAAATATAAGAATAAAAACTAAAAAACAAAACAAAACCCTTGATTTAATCATTAAAGCAAAAAATAAAATCTTGCTTTGTGAAGCCAAACATTTAAACACATCTGGTGGCGGGCAAGATAAACAAATTTCAGAATTGATAGAAATCTTAGGACTTACGGAAAAAAACGGAGTTTCTTATATTTCATTTTTGGATGGCAAATATTCCAATATTTTATTAAGCGGTAATGGAAATGGCGACAAAATGACCACGCAAAGAAAAGAAATTAATAAATTCCTTGAAAAAAGACCCAATAATTATTGGCTAAATACGGCCGGATTTAAAAGCCTTATTTCTGATTTAAAATAAAACAATTTAATTATGAACGAAGAATTTGAAAAATGTAAACATGATTGGAAACTACACGTTGACGCAAATAATATTGGCCCCGCAATGGGAAATAGTTTGTTTAGATGTGGTAATTGCGCCAAGTGTATAACATTAACTGAAAAATGCGCTTTAGAACAAACTGAAGCACAAAAAAAATCTTTAAAAATTCAAGAAAAATATACTAAAATTAGTATGAGAGCAAACATCATAGCTGCTATTACCCTAATTATCGCCTTCTTAACTTTATTGTTTGGCGTTAGATTAATAAAATAAGAAATTCGGAAAATTACTTATGATTACTAATGAACAATTAATTGCGGAAATCAATAAAAAAACAAGAGAACGAGCGCTGTTATATATTACTCGAGAAAAGGAACGGGCGCAGGGATTAGAAAATCAGCTGACAAATTATCAAATTATTTCCTCCTCTCAATTGTTGGACACCGCGGGGATTATTGAAAAGAAAACATTTCCTTTAAAATCAAATATTATCGTTTTTAAAAATAACGCCAAAATAAAAAGATTGGCTAAAGAAAAAAATCTGCGGTTGTTAAATCCGGATTATGCTTTGGCAGAAAAATTTGAAAATAAAATTAGCCAATTACAGTGGTTGAAAAAAATCATTCCTAAAAATCTCCCATTATCAATAATTATTTTGCCGACTGATATTTCTTTTAAAAAACTGGCCGAAAAACTTGGCGGGGCATTTATTGCTCAATTTAACCGCGGTCATAGCGGGGAAGGAACTTTTTTAATTTCCCAAAAGAAACAATGGGAAGAATTAGTGGAAAAATTTCCACAAAGAGAAATAAAATGCAGCCAATTCTTTAAATCGCCGACTTTCACGCTGAACGCCTGCGTTTGGCACGGCAAAAAAATTTCCGGAGTTATTAGCGGCAACCCGAGCTTCCAAATTACCGGGATTAAATCGTTGACTGATTTCCCCTTTTCCACCCTTGGCAATGACTGGTCGTTGGCGAATAAACTATTGTGTTCCCGCGACCTTTTGGAAATAAAAAAAATAACGGAAAAAATCGGGCTGGCAATGGAAAAAGAAAATTGGAAAGGGCTGTTTGGTCTTGACCTTATCAAAGGCGACGGCAAATGGCTAGTGGTAGAAATTAACGCGCGCCAACCAGCTTCCACCGGACTGGAAACAATTCTCCAACAACAACAAGGGCGAGGCATCACTATTTTGGGCGCGCATTTTGCTTCGCTTTTAAAAATCGCTTTCCAGCCAGAAATGGAAAAATCATTTCAAAAAATTAATTTCGGAAGCCAATTAATTGTTAGAAATAAAATTGGCTCTAATAATGCTAAATTTAAAAAATCGCTCTATAATGATGACTGGAAGCGAGTTTGCGAGCGGCGTTTTTTGGGGTCTGACCCCATTAAAATTAAATGGGGGCGAGGGAAAAAAATAAATGAAGAGGTATTTCGGGTTCAAAATTTTAAATCGGGTTTGGTAAATAAAAATGGACAGTTAAATAATTTAGCAAAAAAAATAATCAATCAAATACATCAGATTGACTAATAAAAAATACCCGTCTGAATTTATCAAATTAATCAATAAAAAAATCTATAAAATATGTCCAATCAAATTTTAAAACTGCCGGAACAAGCGCAAAAAATCATTGATTCTTATTTAAGAATGCCGATAAATAATAAAGTTATCGCCTGTCCTTATTACACTAATTTAAAAAAAATCCGCGGAGGATTAAGAGTTTTTTTAGGCAAAGCGCCGGCGCAAGAAATTATCAATGAAGCAAAATTCATCAGTCAAAAAGAACATCTTGATTTAAGCCAACTTTCCGAGCAAGAGCTTTATCGTTTCATGGTTGAGCATAATTTAGGGATTGACTGTTCCGGTTTAGCGGTTCATATTTTAAAAGAGGTTTACGCCAATTTCCCGATTTCAGACAACAAGACCAAGAAAATAAATATTTTAAAAAAAATAAAAATCGTTCCTTTTTATAAAAATCCTCTCCGCTATTTGATTTCCAAAATGAGGCCTTTGGAAAATATCAGCGTCCGGGTTTTGGCAAATGATAAAAACAGTTTTGAAATAAAAAATTTTTCCAATATCCAACCGGGCGATATGATGATTAGGAAAAATTTAAAACATATTTATCTGATTGTCAGGGTGGAAAAAGAAAATGAAAAAGTAAAAAAAATCTCTTATTTTCACGCGCCTCGTCCCAAGCAAAAAGATTATTTCGGACCTGGAGTGTTTGAGAAAACCGTTATTTTGGAAAAAGGGAATTTGGAGGAATTGGCAGAAAAAATGCGCGACCAAATAATCATTCGCCGATTAAACTTTAAATAAATTAATAAAAAGAAAGATTTAAAATGAACGTTCTAAATTATTCCATTTTAAGCACCACGCTTTTATTCGTTATTATTTCAGGAATAATCGCTTTTGCTTTAGCGCCCACCTTAATTTATTTTTTAAAAAAGTTCGGCATTAAAAGGACTTTTGAAATGGGCTCGGCCAAAGGAATTGGCGAACGACTGCAAAAAACCGGCACTCCGATTATGGGGGGACTTTTAATAGTTTTAGTAACCCTTTTAATCACAGTCATTTTTAATTGGGACCAAAGATTTACTTATGTTCCAGTCGGCGTAATGTGTTTATCGGCTTTTTTAGGGGCTTGGGACGACATTGCCAATGTTTTTGGAAAAAAAAGAAGAGTACGCTCGTTGGGTCAAACCACAAAATTGATTAAAATCCACAAAAATAAATTTTATCGCTTTTGGCTGATAATAACTTTGCCTTGGACGGCTTTTAAAAACGCTTTTCATATTTTCAGCCCTCAGCCTTCGCGCGGGGTTTTACCTCATGAAAAAATTCTGCTCCAATTCACGGCCGGGGCGATTACGGCTTGGTGGATTGTTTTTAAATTGGGCGAGGAATGGCTTTATGTCTGGCTTCCTTTTGACGGAGAAATTTATTTGGGGTATTGGATGGTGCCGATTATTATTTTCACGGTTATTTTTTTAGCGAACGCAGTCAATATTTCCGATGGCATGGACGGATTGTCAGGGGGCGGGTTGATTTCCGCTTTTGCCGGAATGGCTATTTTAAGCTATTTTCAGGGCAATCTCGCTTTTTCAATTTTAAACGCCACGGTTATCGGCGCGCTAATCGCTTATGTTTATTTTAATGTCAAGCCGGCGCAATTTCAAATGGGAGACGTGGGGTCTTTGGCAATGGGGTCGCTATTTGCGGTTATAATGATTGCCCAAAACCGTTTGCTCTTAATCCCCTTTTTCGGTTTCATTTTTATTTTAGAAATTTTCTCGGTTATTTTACAAACTTTTTGGCGCTATGGTTTAGGAAAAAGACTTTTTAAAATGGCTCCGTTGCATCATCATTTGGAACTTAAGGGCTGGCCGGAAGGAAAAATCGTCGCCCGATTTTGGTTGATTAATATTTTTATGGTAATTGTCGGTTTATGGTTAGCGCTTCATTAGATAAAAAATATAATTCATTGATAGACCTTTTTGATAAAAACAGGTCTGTTTTAATTTATACCGAAGGGGCATTTGGTTTGGAAGCGAGAAAAAAAATGGCTTTCCGCGCCAAAACCGCAGATGGCATTTTGCGATATGCTAAATATAATATTGCTGGCGTGATTGATTCAAAATGCCAAGAAAAAAAAGTTTCCGAAGTGCTGGGAAAAAAATTTTCCGCTTTAGGGTCTCAAAAAGATTTTCCTATTTTTAAAAATATCAAATCCGGTTGGGAAAAAACCGGGGCTAATGTTTTACTCATCGGCATTGCGCCGGAGGGCGGAGCAATCCCCCAGCATTTTCTGAATGATTTAGAGTGGGCATTAGACCACGGTTTTGATTTAATCAATGGCATGCACGAGATGATTAGTTCTTTTCCAAAATTGAAAGAAAAAATTTTGAAAAATAAAAGATTGGTTTGGGAAACCCGCTTTCCAGTTGAAGAATTGCCGATTGCCAGTTGTCGAGTTTATCAAGAAATTAAAAAACCGATTGTCCTGACAGTGGGAACAGACGCAGCGATTGGAAAACTGACAACCACTTACCAATTGGCTGAAATGATAAAGAAAAATGGGTATCGTCCCCAAATTATTCCGACTGGGCAAACCGCTATTATGATTGAGGGCTGGGGCTATTGCGTGGACAAATGCGAAGGAGATTTTATGGCCGGAGCAGTAGAAAAAATGATTTTAGAAAAAGAAAAAGAAAGTCATCCAGACATATATTTGGTAGAGGGACAAGGTTCTTTGTTCCACCCCGCCTATTCCACCACTTCTTTGGCTTTGATTCATGGCGCTTGTCCGACTCATTTAATTTTAGTCCATCGACCCAGCAGAAAAAGAGTGACGGGATGTCCTTTGTTGGCCGTTCCAAAAATTAAAACCGCAATTGAGACCTATGAAAACGCGGTTATGCCTCCTTTTAGAAAAACCCGGGTGGTAGCGATTGCTTTGAATACTTTTGGTATGAATGACAATGAAGCGAAAAAAATAATTGCGGAGATTAAAGAGGAAACTGGGTTGCCAACCGCGGATTTAATCCGGCAACTCCCATCCTCATCGGCGGGCAAGGAAGACTGGACAAAATTATTTTAAAAATAAAAGTTTGGTGGCTCAGCCACCAAACTTTTAAAGCTAAAATTATGAAACAAAAACATATTCATTTTATCGGGGTTTGCGGGGTTGGGATG
>CAZHDT010000007.1:2012-3467 GCA_964531505.1 uncultured Gammaproteobacteria bacterium | reverse complement strand
TAAAATTATGAAACAAAAACATATTCATTTTATCGGGGTTTGCGGGGTTGGGATGGGCGCCGTGGCAGTGATGATGAAAAAAATGGGATGGAAAGTAACCGGCTCTGACAAAGGGTTTTTTCCGCCAATCAGTGATTTTTTAAAAAAAAATAAAATTGATTTTTATCCGGGCTGGCATCCGGAAAAATTTACTGACTTACAAAAAATGGAAAAAAAACCTGACTTGGTGGTAGTGGGAAATTTTATTTCTTTAAATAATCCGGAATATCTTTGGTTTAAAAAACAAAAATACGATATTAAATCATATCCTGAAATTGTTGCCCAATATGTGGTGAAAAAAAATTCCATTGTTGCCACCGGCACTTTTGGCAAAACCACCATCAGCGCTTTTGTCGCTCATGCTTTTAAAACCGCTAATTTAAAGCCGAGTTGGTTTATTGGCGGATTGGCGAATAACTTTGTTTGCGGAGCAAAAAATAATTCCAGCAAATGGAGCGTAGCAGAAGGCGATGAATATACCACTGCTCGTTGGGACCCCAGGTCAAAATTCCTTTTATACCAACCGACTCATTTAATTCTTACTTCAATTATTTGGGACCATTTTGATGTTTTTCCTACGGAAAAAAAATACGATGAATCTTTTAAAAAATTGATTGATTTAATTCCTGAAAACGGCATTATTGTGGCGGCAAAAAGAAAAAATACCCAAAAAATAGACAAAATGATTTTAAAATCAAGAGCTTTGGTTCTTCGTTATGGAAAAAAAGGAACCATCTCCTCATCACAAGATTACGGATATCAAATAAAATCTTTGGATAAAAAGGGCGCACGATTTTCCATTTATCACGAAAATAAAAAACTTGGCGATTTCCAAACCTGTTTGTTGGGTGAACATTTGGTGGAAAATTTCTGCGCCGGCATTGCCCTTTGCCACTATTGCGGAATTAAAACAACGGCGCTGAAAAAAGCGGTGAAAACTTTCAAGGGGGTAAAGCGACGATTGGAAATCAGAAATAAATCAAAAAAAATAAAAGTGGTTGACGATTTGGCGCATTCTCCCAGCAAGGCAATGGCGAGTTTAAGCGCTTTGAGAGCGCATTTTCCCAAGGCAAGAATTTTCGCCATTTACGAGCCGAATGTTGGAAACCGGACTTTGAGCAGCGAACCGTTTTATAAAAACGCTTTTCAAAAAGCGGATTATGTTATCATCCCCCGCCTTTCTTTGACGAAAACCGAGCCGGGACAGGAGAAAAGAATGTCGGGTGAAGAATTGACAAAAATGATTAAAGAAAAAAATAAAGGCGTTGATGTCTTTTATTTTCCAGATGATGATGAATTGATTAAATTTTTAATTATGGCCGCGAAAATGGATGATATTATTGTTTTTCTTGGTTCACACGGATTCAGAGGAATGATTGAAGAAATAATAAAAAAAATTGATAAAAAGTAAAATTT
>CAZHDT010000007.1:0-1912 GCA_964531505.1 uncultured Gammaproteobacteria bacterium | reverse complement strand
CTTATTTTCCTTCGTCAATGATTTCAAAATCAACTTCGCCATTTTCCTTGATTTTGGAAACTTCAAGGGTAATGCCGCAAGTGTTGCATTCAATAATGGCGCCTTGAGATATCTCTTCAACATTACCGAAGGCAATTTCGTTTTTACATTCTGGGCAAACTAATTTCATATTTTTAAAAATTAATTTTGATTATCTTATGTTTTAATATAATAATTTAAAGGATGGTTGTCAAGAAAAAGATTTAGAAGCCGAGCTCCCAAGTTTTTTAAATTTTACTTTTAAAATAAAAAAGTTATAATATAATGAATTAGTTCCATACCATTATCAATAAAATCGGCTTAAATAAAACTTTTAAAAAATTAATGAGAAAAACATTGCAAAAATCATATCCTGAACTGGCGAAAAAAATCGATTTGCCGGGAATTTGGATAAAACATGAATATCTTAATGAAGCCGGCTCTCATAAAATCAGGTTGATGGAATATCTGATAAGCAATTATTTAAAAAAGGGGCAAAAAAAATTTGTGGTTTCTTCTTCAGGCAACGCAGGAATCGCGGCGGCATATTTTTTAAATAAAACCAAATTGACCGATGCTAAATTGAAAATTTTCGTTTCTCCCAATATTTCGGAAGAAAAAATAAAAAGATTGAATCAAGCAATTAAAAAAAATAAAAATATTGAATTAAAAAAAGTTTTAAGGCCGAAGCAGAGCGCTTTTATTTTGGCGAAAAAGGAAAAATTTATCCTTTTAAGGGGGTCATTGGAAAAAAATTCTTCTCAAGCCTATTATCCATTGGCGCAAGAACTTATTAAAATTCCCAATCTCCAAGCGGTTTTTATCCCCACTTCCTCGGGCGTTACCGCTTTGGGACTTGGTCAAGAATTTAGAAAATTAAGAAAAAAAATTGAAATTCATATTGTCCAAACAGAAAAAATTTATCCCATGGCGCGCGAGTTTGACCATTGTTTCGCGCCTAAAAAATCTTCTTTGGCTTCGGCGATTGTGGATAAAACCGCTTTGCGAAAAAAAGAAACCATCCGAGAGGTTGAAAATTCTTTTGGCTCGGGTTGGATTATCAGCGATAGCGAGTTGAAAAAAGCAAAAAAAATTCTTGAAGAAAATACTGATTTAAAAATGCCGAGTTATGACGCTTTACTTTCCTTGGCCGGCATTATTAAAGCGCAAGAAAAAAAATGGCCGTTTAAAGGAAATGTTTGCTGTCTTTTTACCGGTCGATAATTTATAAAAAATTAGGTTTTCTCACTTTTTTAAAAAAACGCTCTGAAACACACTTTGGGAGCGGATTTGCTGAGGGGGGTAGGTTGGGGTCTGACCCCATTGAAATTATGATTATTCATGTTAAAGAAAATTTAATAAATTTATTTGAAAAATGGGCGGGAGAAAAAGCGCTTTGCTTTTTTCCTTTGCCTCCTTCAGGCTCTTCGCGGAAATATTATCGGATAAAAAGCAAAAATAAAACCGCAATTGGCGCGTTTTACCCGAATCAAAAAGAAAATATTGCCTTCATTGAATTCAGCCGACACTTTTTTAAAAAAGGTTTAAAAGTGCCGGAAATATACGCTCGCGATTTAAAGAAAAAAAATTATTTAGTCCAAGATTTGGGAAATGAAACTCTTTTCTCATTAATCAATAAAGAAAGAAAAGAAAACGATTTTTCTCCTCAAATAATTGAAATTTATAAAAAAGCGATTAAAGAATTAATTCGCTTTCAAACCGCCGGCGGAGAAGGCCTAAATTACGAACTTTGTACTCCCCGGGGCAAATTTGACCGCCAATCAATGCTTTGGGATTTAAATTATTTCAAATATTATTTTTTAAAGCTGGCGAAAATTCCCTTTGACGAACAAAAACTGGAAAAAGGATTCCGCGCTTTTATCAATTATCTTTT
>CAZHDT010000006.1:0-30205 GCA_964531505.1 uncultured Gammaproteobacteria bacterium | reverse complement strand
GCCTAAAACGGCGGGTCGCCATTTGGGCGACACTCAGTCACCTCTCCTTTTTAATAACATAATTGTAATTATAAATACAATGTTTTTAAATCTTCACTTGACCCCGCCTAAAACGGCGGGTCGCCATTTGGGCGACACTCAGTCACCTCTCCTTTTTAATTAATTATATTATATTGATAAAATCTTTAAAAGTCAAGAAACCTTGATTTTTCCTAAAAAATAGATTAAAATATCATTTTAAACTTATGTTTGAGCTCAAAACGCCGGTAATTAAATTAAACCGAGTAGGAAAAAATATTGCCCAGCAAATTAAAAAACTGGGTATTGAAACCGTGGACGATTTAATAACCCATTATCCATCGCGTTATGATGATTATAGCGAAATTTTAAGCATTGAGGATTTTAAAAATAAAAAGAACGGGACAATTAAAACAAAAATAAATTTGATTGCCAATCATCGCTCTTTTAAAAAAAACATGATTATTACTGAAGCAATTGTCTCTGATGAAACAGATTCTCTTAGGGTGGTTTGGTTTAACCAACCATTTTTAGCTAAAAATTTAAAAACTGGGCAAACAATTTATTTAGCTGGAAAAATTAGCGAGGATAATCAATACGGGCTTCAAATGACAAATCCTTCTTATGAAACCGTTAGCGATGATTTAACCCATACCGGGCGATTGGTGCCAATTTATCCCAGCACGGCAAAATTAACTCAAAAACAAATTAGGTTCTTAATTAGACAAATTATCCCAGTTACTCATCTGATTGAAGATTGGCTGCCGAGAAAAATTAAAACTAAATATAATTTAACCGACCTAAGCTTTGCTTTAGAGCAAATTCATTTTCCAAGCGATAAAAATTGGTTACAAAGAGCAGTTCATCGATTAAAATTTGATGAACTTTTTTTAATTCAAGCTAGGAATCAAATTGTCAGAAAAAAAATGAAGCAAAAGGAAAGTTTGGTAATTAAATTCCAAGAAAAAGAAACCAAAAAATTCGTTGACCAATTGCCATTTAAATTAACTAACGCGCAAAGAAAATCAGCTTGGGAAATTATCAATGACTTAGGAAAAGGAACGCCGATGAATCGCCTTTTAGAGGGAGAGGTGGGAAGTGGAAAAACAGTCGTGGCGTTAATCGCTATTTTAAATGTTATTTTAAATAAATATCAGAGCGCTTACATGGCACCGACGGAAATTTTAGCAGAACAACATTTTAATAATATCGTTAAATTATTTAAAAAACGTCCTTTTAAAATAGCTCTATTTACCAGAGGAATTAAAAAGATAAATGTTAAAAATGAAAAAGACGGAAAAAAAATCAGCAAGGCAGAGATGATAAAATTAATTATCTCAGGAAAAATTGATTTAGTTATCGGAACGCATTCTTTAATTCAAGAAAATGTTAAATTCAAAAAATTGGGCTTAGTAATAATTGATGAACAACATCGTTTTGGCGTAAAACAAAGAGCTGATTTGGGAAAAAAGTCAAATTTAGAAAATAATTACCTACCTCATTTTTTATCAATGACAGCGACCCCGATTCCCCGCTCCTTAGCTTTAAGTCTATACGGCGACCTTGATATCTCAATCATTGACCAATTGCCAATTGGAAGAAAAAAAATCATTACAAAAATTATTGATGCAAAAAAATCTTCGCTCACTTACAATTTTGTTAAAAACGAAATAAAAAAGGGTCGTCAAGTTTTTGTTATTTGCCCTTTAATTGATCCATCTGATAAATTGGGAGTAAAATCAGTTAAAGAAGAATTTCAAAAACTTTCCCAAAATGTCTTCCCAAAATTTACGATTGCTATTCTTCATGGAAAAATGAAAGCCAAAGAAAAAGAAGAAATTATGAAAAAATTTTTGGCTAATGAAATAAATATTCTTGTTTCCACCACCGTGGTAGAAGTGGGGGTTGATATTCCAAATGCCTCAGTAATGATTATTGAGGGCGCCGAACGTTTTGGGTTGGCTCAGCTTTATCAGTTGCGGGGCAGAATTGGAAGAAGCAATCACCAGTCATATTGTTTTTTAATGGATGATAATGATGATTTTTCTAAAAAAAACATAGTTCAGCAAAGATTAAAAGCTTTATTGGAGGCAAAAAACGGTTTTGAATTAGCGGAAAAGGACCTTACCCTCCGCGGCCCAGGAGAAATGTTTAACACAAAACAAGCTGGAATCTCCACTGATTTAAAAATTGCCAGATTGTCCGATTTTAAAATTATTAAAGAAACAAAACAGGCAGCTGAGGAAATGTTTAAAATTGATTTTAATATTGAAAACTATCCTTTGCTTGATAAAAAAATAAATGACCTATTTTTAATAGACCATTTAGAATAAACGATTTTTAAAAGTTAAAAAATTTTTGAAATTACTTCACTCAAATTTTTTACTTGAATAATTTTAATTCCTGAACCTAAATCCTTGGTTGAGGAATTTTTACTATCAGGACAAATTATTTCTTTGAAACCCATTTTAAGGGATTCTTTAATTCTTTTTTCCGTTCCTTTAACTCCTCTAACCTCTCCTCCCAAACCAACTTCACCGAAAGCCACAGTTAAAGGATTAAATGGCTTATTTTTAAAAGCGGAAACAATCGCTAAACTAATTCCCAAATCAACCGCCGGTTCTTTTACTTGAAGTCCGCCGACAACGTTAATATGAATATCCTGATTATTTAAATTTATTCGGCAACGTTTCATTAAAACCGCAATTAAAAGGCTTAAACGATTTAAGTCAAATCCATTTGATTTTCTTTGGGGGTATCCAAAAGAAGTTCTAGAAACTAATGCTTGCACTTCTACTAAAAATGATCTGCTTCCCTCCACCACTGGCACAACCAAGGAACCGCTTACATTTAAATCCCTATCTGATAAAAATATTTCCGAAGGATTAGTCACTTCAATTAGGCCCTGTTCTTTCATATCAAAAACTCCAACTTCATTGGTTGACCCAAAACGGTTTTTAACCGCTCTTAAAAAACGAAAATGATGAGCCGGGTCACCTTCCAGATATAAAACCACATCAACTAAGTGTTCTAAAGTTCTTGGACCGGCCATAACACCCTCTTTGGTAACGTGGCCGATAATAAAAACTGTCATTCCTGTTTCTTTAGCTAAATTTCTTAATCGAGAAGTGCATGCCCTTACTTGATTGATGCTTCCCGACTCAGAGTCAATTTGAGGAGAAAATAAAGTTTGAATAGAGTCAATAATAATAAAATCCGGTCGATGCTTTTTTAAATTATTTTCAATTAAATCAATATCAGTCTCCCCTAAAAATTTCCAATTTTGGGAAACTAAGTTTAAACGATCAAAACGCATTTTTATCTGTTGAGCTGATTCTTCTCCGCTAACATAAAGAATGCTTTTATTTTTTATTCCTCCGGCAATCTGTAAAATTAAAGTTGATTTTCCAATCCCTGGTTGTCCACCTAAAAGAATTAAACAAAAAGGTACAACCCCGCCACCTAAAACTCGATCCACTTCATTTAAATTAGTCTTTATTCTTGAAACATTATCTTGTTTAATCGTCTCAAAATCCAAAACAGAAGCCCCTTGGCTTCTTGAATTTGAAATATTTTTATTAGAGGCAGAATTTGCTTCTTCTATGACTGTCCCCCATGACCCGCACTGAGCACATTGTCCCAGCCATTTAGGAAACTGGCTGCCACATTTTTCACAAACAAAAATTGACATAGTTACAAGAAAATCAAAATTAAAACGATTTCAGAATAAAATTAGGTTGAATTATTTAAGACGAATATATCTTAATTTATTGGCATTTTTATCAGTAAAATAAAGATAATCTTCTTCCCCTGATAAATAAATATCCTCCACATTATATCCGCCAACCGCCCCTTCTGCTAAAAATGAAATTTCTCCGGTCAGGGAATTTATTTTATAAAAATCATCCCGGCTATCTTCCGCCAATTCAAGAACCAATCCCGCCCCTTCTGGCAATTCTTGCGGAACAGCGCAATATAAAAAATCGTTTTGTTGAGAAAAAACGCATTTATGAGCCCAAGTCGCCAAACCAAGGTCTATTTTTTTATTACCAATTTCATCTCCTTGCGCTTTAACGAGATATAAACGCGGTTGATAGCCCGTCTCTGAACTATAAACACTATAAACAATTTGGTCTCCCTTTGGATTCCATTTTGGCTCAAAACCTCGACCATCAATAATTAATGACCTAAAATTTTCCTGATTTTGACCAATTAAAAGAATTTCCTGTTCCCAAGTCCCTCTCGGGTCGCCGGTGGCGGAAAAAGCAATTACTTGATTATTTGGGGACCAAGAAATAGTAACCTTATCAGCATTCTCTCCTAAATGCTCAATGGGTTTTGATTGACTAGCGTCTGGATTAGCAACTGCCAGCCAATTATTCTCCGGATATTGACTCGTTGACTTGAAAACAATTTGTGTTCCCGCCTTATTCCAGAAAAAATCTTGCCAATTTTTAGGCAAAGTATATTGTTCTTTTTTATTAAAATCATAAACAACTTTAAATCCATCGGGATATTCAATAATTGCTTTATCCTTATTGGGTGACCAATTAATATTCTCAATATTATAAAAAACTTGGTCGGTTAAAAGTTGTTTGTTGCCAAGATTATCAGTTTGATAAAAATGTCCTGAATTGATGTCATAATAGATACTATTTTTCCCATCTGCAGAAATAGTAGCGCCCTTAACCGGATCGCTAGAAACCGGAGTAATCCAAGTTTTCCCTCCTTGAGCTATTTCGTCTATTTCTGGAATTACCACTTTAATCGGTTCAGTAATTTCCTCTGGCGCGTCACTTGGCCATTCCAAAGTCGGTAAACCCTGGTCTAATCTTTCCCTAATGGTCATTTTTTCCCAGCTATTCTTAGTGACGGGCAATTTGACTTGAATTTCCGCTTCAGGAGTGATAACTACTGGTTCAATTTCTTCAACTATGGGTTTTTTAAAAAAAACATAATATATTAAAAAAACCAAAATCAAAATAATTAAGATAAACAAAACTATAATTAAAATTTTTTTTGTTTTTTCAGACATATTAATTAAATTTAAACACCCAAATATCTTTTATAAAAATTTAATACATTCTCTATGATTCTGGTGGCGAAAAAGGAGTTGGTTTAAAACCGCATCTTTTTTCTTTTTCTATCCAATCACACTTTAAATCGTATTTTCCTTGCGAACTAAGACAACTCTCCTCATCTCCAAAATCAGAACAAAAAACAATCTGATTTTGGGCTAAGCATTCGGCATCTTTATAACCATTCCAAGCCATTTGTAAGTTAGCCGGATTATTTTCTGAATACTTTAAACTAGGCACCACGCAAATAGAATTAGCTGGGCAACCGCTATAAAAACGACTCTCAAACGCAACTGCCCCTATTAACATTTCTCCGCATCTCTTACTACTCGAAACTTTAAAATTTATCTCGCCTTTTCCTCCTAAAAAAGCCGTTTTTGCCCAAATTTTAATACTATCCAAACAAACACCCTGCCTTACATCCTCAAGCCAATCTTCACCAAATAACTCGCTCTGTCCTGGATTATAAAAACAAATTTCATCAATAGCACAATCAGAGCAAGTAGAAATAGTTTTGGGGTTAATTATCTCCAAGTTTAAACTATTTAAATTTACTAAAGATGGATTGATAAAATTAAGAATGGCGTAAGAACCAAAACCAATTAACAAACCAATTAAAGCTCCGATAATTTGATCCTTTGCTTGTTTAATAGTAGAAGCATTCCCTCCGGCGATTATCCAACGTCCGCCGGCTATCATAATCATAACAATCGCCAATAAAGCCAAAACTCTCAAACCCCATTTATAAACCTCTAATAAATAATAAGCGAAGGTTTGGGGGGTAATTTCTATTTCTACTCCCGGCTCAATTTTTTGTCCGTTAATTGTCGCTTCGGGAATTGCCACTTGGGGTTCAAACTTAGGATTAGGAATTTCTTTAGCTTGAATTAAATTGGGGAAAAAAATAAAAAATATAAAAAGACAAAATATTAACAAAAATAAAAACTTATTTTTTCTTTTATTTTCCATAAAATTATTTAAATAAACTTTTGAATAGGTCCCAATCAATTCCGCCTAATTGCTTAATTAACCCAAGGGGGTCAGTAATGGCAGTTACTATAATGTAGATAAAAACCGCAGCGATAAGAAATGAAATAAAAAATAAAGCATAAAGTATAAAAAGGGCGCTTAAATCTTTTTTGTCCAAACTCGGCAATAAGCCCGTTTTAAACAAATTCCCCATTAAAAACTGCGCATTCATTATTAAGAAAGTGAAAATCAAACCCACTAAAGTAATGGCGCTGGCGCCGTTAACAATCCGATAAATTGTTTGGAGCCTTTTTAAAGATTGATTTTGAATTAATGATGGCGAGATTTCTTCCCCTCTATTTTTTAATTGATTTTGTTCTCTTTCTTTTTTCTGTTCCTGATTTAAACGATTGGCAATGGCGCGGAAACTTTTAGAAGTTTCTGTTGTTTGGCTTGAGAAACCCGAATCTTCTCTGTTGTTGTCTTCTTGTTCATTAACCAAATCGCTTCCTTCTTTAAAATTAGACACTTTAAGCGACTCATTTTTCAGTCTGGCGGATTGCTTTTCTTGATATAACTTTCTTTTTTGGATATTTTCTTTAATTTGAAAATTATCTTCCATTTTTAATTTTGATAATTTATTTCATCTACCCGCCAAAAATTGTTTTCTTTAATAAAAATTATCTCTACTGTCCTTTGTTTAAAAGTTGATTCCAAATTCGTATCTTTTTTTTCTTGAGCATTAACCAAAATAATTGCTTTTTCATTTTCAAAGCTCTTTATTTCTATTCCAGTCACTTCAGTAATCTGATTAAAGCGATTTAAATCCGAAGAAAACCCCTGATTAATCTTATCCTCAAATTCTTTATTTAATTTTTGAGAAACCATTGGACGAAGATATTTTAAATTATTAAATCCATTATCCAAAGAATAAGTTCCATATCTTTCCACAAAAGAACGCGCTTGGACAATTAACTGCGATTTTATCAACTCATCGGAAATTATTTCTTGTTTTATTTCTAAATCTCCTTCCGATTTTATTTCATTTAAATTTTCCAAAACTTGTTTCGTTTGACTATTTTCTTCCGATTTCACATCTGTTGATGGTGTTTCATCTTTTGAAAATAAAATAATCGCGACCCCAATCAAAACAATAATAATAACGACAATAAGTATTATCTTCACTTTACTAAAAATTTTATCCATAAATTTTTATTAATGCCTAATTAGAATTCACGTTAATTCTAAATTTCTTCTTGTTTTAAACTTTTGGCAAATTCTTTTTTAGATTCTTCTATCTCTAACATTTGACGCGGGTCAGAAGTAATTAACTGATCTTCGGAATAGGAAGCCACAACTTTAATCGCTACATGCTTTGAGCCGGCAAAGAATATTCCTTCTCCCACTCCGCATTCCAAAAGAAGATATTTTTCCCCTTCTGTCAACATAAAAGTTTTAGCAACATGGTCAATTGCCGCCGGAGATTGTTTTAATAATAATTGAAGCGCTGAATTAGTAACAATTGCCCGGCCATAAGGGGAATTTAAAAAATCACTTACGTCTTGAGTAATAGTGGTAATACCTAAATAATATTTACGGCAACGTTTCACCAAAGCAAAAATAAATTTTGCTGAATCTTCGTGTTGCATCAACCACCAAGCCTCATCAATTAAAAGAATCCTCTTTTTTAATTCCGACCTTACCACATTCCAAATATAACTAATAATAGTATAAATTGCCAAAGGCCTTAATTCGTCCTCTAAATCACGAACAGAGAAAACAACTAATTGATTATCGGTTTTAACATTAGTAGGATGATTTAAAAATCCGGAAAATGTTCCTTCAGTATATTTTCTTAATCTTTCAGAAAGATTATTCGCCCCATCCATCCCTGATAAAACATCTTGTAAATCGCTCAAGGTGGGAATTTCCACTTTGCTTAAATCGCAACCGGGAATAATATCTCGCTTAGCATAGGTTTCCAATAAAGCCCTGTCCATTAAAGAGTCTTCGTGGGGGGTAAAACCCCGACTCCCATCTTCTTGAAGCTGGCCTATCATAATCCGCAATAAACCTTTAATGGAAATTACTCCTGAACGAATAATGTCGGCAGTAGAAATGTCTTTTGATTCCACTCTTGGTAAATCAAAAGGATTAAGTTTACTTTTAGAAGATAAGGAAATATTAATATAGGTTCCCCCCACTGCATCTGAAAGATGTTTATATTCTTTTTCCGGGTCAATAACAATTACTTCTGTTCCCTGCATTAAGGAACGCAATACTTCTAACTTACAAAAATAACTTTTACCAGAACCAGATGTGGCAAAAACAACAAAATTAGCATTGGGCATAGAAAAACGGTCAAAAAGAACTAAACTGTTATTGTGACGATTGATTCCATAAAGAACCCCTCTATCAGAAGTTAAATCAGAAGAGATGAAGGGAAAACTGGAAGCGCAAGGAGATGAATTTATATTAACCGCTACCATTAGTTCATCTAATGCCAATGGTAAAGTAGATTTAAATCCTTGTTCCGATTGATAAAAAGCCCGACGAACATTAACTAATTTGGCGGCAAACAAGCTTTCCATTTTTTCTGTTAAATCATCTAAACCTTTTTCATCTTCCGCATAAATCGTCACATAAAGAGCGTATTGAAAAAAATGTTCCACTCCAGTTGTTAAGTCATCTCTTAATTTTTCAATATCCTGCACTGCTGTTTCTTTAATCGGGTCACGGGGCATTCCCTTCTCCCGTTCAGTGGAAATTTCCGCCTCTAAATTTCCCACTTGTTTTTGCAGTTGTTTTAAAACAATCCCAGCTTTGACTGGATAAAAAAACATTGAAATATCGGTATAAGCGTTAAAATTAATAATTGGCGTAAACCAACCCACGGAAATATATCTTGGAAGGGTGGTTAAAAAAAGAGTTCTTAAATATTTATTGCCCAATCTTAAAAACTGAGGGGTCACTTGAAGCGAAGAAGGGGAAATTAAATCCCTAACAGAAACTAAACCTCGCCGATATGCTTCTTCGGTTTCAATTACTTCAGTTGACTTTTTTATTTCTTCTTTTTTTAAAATCTGTTTTTCATCCTTTTTATCAGCCTTTTCTTTTTGTTTAAACTCATTAAGAGTCGATGGATTGATTGCCATAAACTATTTATTTATTAATTCTCAATTTATCTAATTCATTTAAAGGCTGATTTTCTGATTCAGCCGGACTATAAGTATTATAAAAAAGCTCAATCAAACTTTGAGTATCTAATGGTTGAGATTTTATCCCCATACTGCTTAATGCTGAAATAATGTTATCCATTCTTTGAAAAAGGGATTCGCGGTATTTTTCAAATTTTTCCCTTCGATGTTTAACAATCGCCACGGCGCTGAAAACATCAGAAAGTCTAGCAAAAAAATTTCTTTTTTTATCTCCTAAAGGATTATAGGGAACCACTAAATAAAACCGGCGGGTCATTATTTCCCCCAAATCGACTAATTCCCTGACGAAATCTATATAGTCGGCCATTTGACTTTTTAAAAGCTCATTATATTGTTCTTTTTTTAAATTGTCTAAATAAGACAAATATGGCTTGATATTAAATGGCCTTGATTGAATTAGAATCTCTAAAGGATATTCTAAGGAATTTAAAAAATTAACGTAAGCCTGAATAACCGCTCTTTGTTCCTCATCTGACTTTAGAGCAAAATTAACAGAAGAAGCCAAAAGAATGCCACATAAATTTCCATTGTTTAATACCAAGCAATCGTTTTTTATTTCAGAAATATCAAGATATTTTTGAGTGGAGGGAATTTTTGCCATAAAATTTAATAATCTATTAATTCATTAATTATAAATCTTCCCCTTGATATTCTCCACCCGTATCAATTAATAAGGAAATCTGATTAAGCCGCGAATAAGAAAGGGGCGGACGAATTATCTTTATTTTTTCCGATTCGTTTTTTTGTTTTATTCTTAATTCCTTTTCCGGCAAACTCGGTTCCCGTCGCCAAACTCTGATTGACGGTTTTCTTAAAACACTTATTAAACTTAAAAAAAAGTAATAAACCGGCTGACCATTTACTTTAATAAAAGCAATTGTAATTCCCAATAAAAAAATTATTACACCTTCAATAAGAAATAAAGTAAAATCTGCTAATTTATAAGACAATGCAATAAAACCGAACATAATAATCAAAATAATAAATTGGCGGGGAGTAACCGGCCCGATAATTTTAGTTTCAATATCAATAAATTGAGGGACGACAAATTGCATTATTTTAATTAATAATTAAAACCTTAATTCCTGGTTTAACTCAACAATAGCATTAAATTCTTGTTCCGTCAAAGCTGGCTGATTTTTTTGTTCTCTTTGGCTAATTATTTCAAGAATCGGTTTTCCCTGGTCAATAGATTCCGCTCCAACATCCAAATATAGCTGATTTATCTCTGAACTCTTCCAGGCTTTAATGCCTTCCGCTTTTTTCACTAATGACTCTTCGGCTAAAATATTTATTTTATCCTTTATTTTTTTAATGGCTTCTTGAGTGTTCCCCCATCTTCGCCAATCAACCAAAGTTAAGCTATTAAGTTCTTCAATGGGTCCATAAGCGCGAGGCTTGGTATTTATTCCGCGCATAATATTTTGGTCTGGTTGAGAAGAAATATCCGGTCGATGAATCGAAATTTTTTCTTGGATAATTGGTTCTTTCTTTTTAGTTTCTTCTGTTTTAAAAATATTTTCTTCAATCGGTTTTTTAATTTCAATAAAAGGTTCTATTTCTTTTTTAATTTCAGGAATTGAATTTGGCTCTTCTATTTTTTGTTTTTCCAAAACCGGTTTCAAATTGCTTTGATTTTCTTCTTTATCAAAAGAAAGTTGTTCTATTTTTTCTTGTTTTAAGGGGGCGATTGGTTGGATAAATGGCTTTTCTTCAATAAATTCTTTAACCCGTTGAATTGGCGCATCTATAATTGGATTATCTTTTTTTGATTTAATTTCTATATTATTTTTTTCTTCTTGTTTTAAGGGTGCAGCTTCCAGATTGATTTTTTCAATTTCAACGCGCGCCGGTTTAATTAAATCATTTTTGGAGGAGCCTATCGGAGAAACTATTGGGGCTTCAGATAAAACCATTTTTTTTTCTTTACTTAAAAATGATTTTTGAGGGACTATTTTCTTTATTTTTGTTCCCAATCTAATTATCTTATCCGTCTGGTCAGAAAATTTAATTTCTTTTAAAGAGTCATTCTTTTTTTGTTGATTAATTGATTTAGTGGAAATAAAAAACTTTTCGTCAATTCTTAATTTCTCATTCTTTAAAAGGGTTATAATTTCTTCGGCTTTATTTTCCTCCAATTCTAAACCGCCGATTTCTTTGAGCCGTTTTAAAACAATTTTCGTCTCTACTTCAGTTCTAACTCCTTTAAAAAAGGTCGTAACAATATTTTCGTAACGACGTTGCAAATCTTCCTGAGAAAGTTCCAATTGCGAACCGTCAATAACGTTCTTTACTGCTTCATTAAGCGATATTTTTTCTTCCTTTAATAAAATTTCTATATTTTTAAATGCGCTCTCCGCGTTTTGAAGTAATTCTTCAAATTTGCTTTTTAAAAAATTTGAAACCCTTTCCGCTTGGTATAGATTAAAACCGGCTCCACCGATCTTTTGAGGTCGCATTAATAAGTCAAATAACTGTTTGACGCTGTAATTATTTAAAATAAAAGAATCTATAATTTTTAATAAATTATTTTCCAATTCATCTGAAACTTCTATATGATAGTCGCTAATTATTTCTTCTATTAAATCGGATTGATATTTATTTAAACATTCTTTAACCGGCCTGATAATTATTTTAGAAATTTCCAAACCAATTCGGCAAGCATCTTCTAATGAAAATTTTCCGTTTTTTATTAGAAAAATATCTATTTCTTCTTCAATGCTGTTTTCTAAAAATATTTTTCTGAAAATTTCTTTCAATTCCTTGCTTAAACTAATCAAGTTTTCTTTTTTTACCAAGTCGGTTAATTCCTTTTTTTTTATTAAAAAATCCATCTCTATTTTTTTGTTGTTTTATTAATTTCTATCTCAGTCTCATCTAATATATTTATTAGTTCAGAATATTTCGAATAATCTTTTTCCCTTTTTATTATTTCTAACTGAGTGGCGAATTCTCTTTGCTTTTTCTCCAACATTTTTTTAACTTGGTCCGGCATATTTATAATTTCTTTATTTTTTAAATATTTTTCAAAATATTCTTTAACATCGCCAATCCCCGCCTCTCTATTCTCTAAAATTGGAACCCCTTTAACTTTCCGACTCAATTCTGATAAATAATTAAGATATTTATCGGGATTAACGGTCTGGGTCGATTTTTTCAATTTAGCAATCAAGTTAGCAAATGAAGGATTAACTTTCAATGTCTCATTTTTGTTTAAATTACCAGTAAGCTCTGTTTCTAATCCACTCATCACCTCCTCTATCAATTCTCTTTCATTTAATTCTTTTTCGCCCTTAAAAAACCCGGATAATTTATCAGTTGCCACTTCCAAATATTTACTTTTTAAATCATTCAAATTGCTCTTTAGTTTAGATATGTCTGAACTTTTTTCCAAATCTTCGGTTTTTTTAATAAACTCTTGCGATTTTTCATTATCAAGCCTTTTTAAAATTTCGAGTAATGGTTTATCTTTATTTCCTTGCCCCTTTTTAATATAAGGCATTTTATTTAATTTTGCATCATGTTCTATTTTCAATTCCCCTGGGTCTTCTATATCAATTTCATCTTTGTCTGTTATTGTTTTAAAGTCCGAATATTTCTGTTCTAATTTTTTATATTCTTCCGCGCTAATTCCGTAAATTCCGCCATTAGTACTTTTTCCATTAGCCAATAATAATCCCATTTTATTCATAAAATCTTTTTTTGCCCCTAATTTAAGCTCTTTAAATTTTTCTTTAGAAAAAGCGGTGAGCACTAAAGGCGCTCTTTCACTAGCCGCTTCCATTTCGCCTTTATCATCTTTTTCTAAATTACAATCCAGGTTAGCCACTAATCCTGATAAATCGTTTTGGCTCATCCCGGCGATTTTCTTTTCAAAAGAATCAATCATTTCCACTTTATTGTCTTTTCTTTCTATACCCAATATCTTGTCCTTGGAAGAAACTAATCCCCTTAATCCTTTCTCTACATAAGAACCCATTTTCTGGCCATAATCTTTATAATATTTTTCCCCAAGCTCTCCATTTTCCGCCATTGCCCTAGCGACTGCCAATCCTTCTTCTGTGTATAATTTTCCTTGCCCTTTATTTTTTTCAAACTCGTCTTTCCTGTCTTGTTTAGTTCCTATTAATCCGCGTTCTTCCATCTGCTTTTTAGATTTTGCCGCTTTAAACGCATCCATTCTACTTTTAATTTCTTGATAATCCATTCCGCCTCTTGCCAAACGATAACTCATTAATCGTTCGTCAGAAACTTCTTTTTTTCCTTCTTTAGTAAACTGACGATGATAAAATCTCCCCATTTTTCCATAAGTTCCATCAGCCAATCCTTCCCTGAATGATTTAACCTTTTCTGGACCTCCAGCCATTTTCCACGCCCCTTTAGCAGCCTTTTGTGGAATTGAAAAGGGAAATTTAGCGGCGCCAGTAGCAATAGAATGAATTTTTCCAGAAACTTTTCCAGCCATCTGTCCTCCAGCCACCCCTAATTGCTGGGCAACCATTAAAGAACCAACCAACATCGCTATTCCAATAATAAAATTTAAAATGTATTGGGGCTTGCCAGCTTCAGAAATGGTGGCAGCAAAATCCTCATCAATAAACAAACTTTCCGCGCCCGGACTTCCGGCGGGAGTAATTGTTTTATATAATCCTCCTTCCTGCAAAGAAGGCTCTTGAACCACTGCCAAAGAAAGCCAAAGGAAAAAAGCCAAAACAGGACCAACAATCACCTGATTGGTAAATTTACTCCACCATTGATTGGAATACTTTTGATATGAAGGTAAAACATTGGCAAAAAAAGCAAAAGGCGATAAAAGAACCAAAAACCAAAGCATTACAATTCTAAAAACAAGAATAATAGTTATTACCGTCACCACCACTAATCCAATAACCACCATTATCAGCCCCAAGATAACCGCTCCCAATTTTTCCGCGCCAATACTCCCGGTCGCGGTTGAACTGAAACTTAGAATACTTTTCAAACCAAGCATTTCCGCCATATTCCCTTCCCCAACCGCTTTAAAAGCGCTTACAAAAGTAAGCATTAATATTTGAGACACATCAATAATAATGCCACAAATCAATTTGGAAAAATTAACCAAAACAGCGGCCAAGAAAAAACCGCCTAAAAGTTTTTTATAATGATATTTTTCAATCTTTAAAACAGTGGCAAAAGCAATTACTAAAAGAACCACCACAAACAGCATATTAAAAAGGTCTCTAATAATAATCCAGCCCTTGGATACTGCCGGTGAATTAATAAAATCATTGTATTGCGCCACCGTTATTAAAAGACGAATCATTACCGACATCAATTTTCCAAAAAGATTAATAATTGGCAACAAAATCGCGCCTAAAACGCTGGCGACTGTGCCCCAAACATCAGCTAAAGCTGGTTTGGGAATTAAAAAAGCAACCGCGGCAATACAAGTAGAACCG
The DNA here is from genome assembly GCA_964531505.1 of uncultured Gammaproteobacteria bacterium. Lineage (GTDB taxonomy): Bacteria > Patescibacteriota > Patescibacteriia > UBA2591 > UBA6264 > UBA6264. The sequence goes on along the minus strand of CAZHDT010000006.1, from coordinate 15,484 downwards.
ATCAAAAAAACGAAATTTTTTTTGTTTAAATTTTTAAATTTAAACATTTCTATTATTTAAAATTAAATTAAATGTATTTTATATTAAGGATAAATAACAATTACCCCATTATAATCATTTCCTCCAATCCCATTTGAGAGGGCGCTACAACTTCCGTCTCCCGCATAAGTATTATTACCATTACACCAACCCCAATTATCTTTTAAATAAACTATTGGTTTAAAACAACAAGCGTTTATAACTCCTATTGGGCAATTATTATTCCAACCAGGACTACCTTGTCCGCCACAAGTATAAATGTAAGTAAATTGAAAATAACCTTGTTTACAACCATTAACACTATTGCCAAAATCATCACCGACACATTCATCTTTATGATTTTTAATTTTTACTTGATACTGGGAAGTCATATTTAACTCTCCTTTTCCAGACCAATCAATAGAAATTTCTCTTAAGGGCATATGATCTTTATCTGCCCAAGCATAGAATTTTATAATAGCCGGGTAATCGCGAGAACGAATTATATTTCCTTCATCTTTTTCACCAATAGTAAATCGTCCCTCATTTATTAAAGAACAAATCCCCTGTTGAGTACAAGAGACTGACCCGATTTTCGGATATTTGTTAACAGCGCTAACCTCATTTCTTGAAATATTTGGCACATCATAATCATCTAATTTAGTATAAGAAGTTTTATTCCACTTCCAAACTTCAAATCTTGAAATATTTGTCGCATCATAATCACTTAATTTAGTATAAGAAGTTTCATTCCACTTCCAAACTTCAAATTTTTTAAATAAATCATCTAACCTTCTTTTTGCTTCTGTTTCAGCTATGGACCCCTCTCTATTCTCCCCGCAATCTCCCGCACAACCATAAAACTCATTGGCGCCTGCCATATTAAGAGGATAATTTTCAACTGACCCAACTGAAACTTGTTCATTAAGATTATTATCACTCAAACGAATAGCTGAAAAAGGATTAGCCACACCTCTTATTGAGGAAGCGCTATCTGGGAGCTCAAAAAGAATATTTTTACCAGTCCAATATTTTTTGCCTAATTCTTGCGGATTATTAGCGCTAAAACATTCTAATTTTAACAATTCACTAAGCGGTTTTGTTTGAGGACTTTTTTGCCACTGATAATATTCATCTGTCGCTAAGACTCCATCTTTTGGCGCCATGGCCAATTTATCACAATATTGCAAACACCCCTTGTTATTATTTACGGCTTGATCGCAAGAAAGATAATAATTTAAATCTGAGTCATATTTTTTAGAAATTTGATAATCATTAACATAAAAATCGGAATTAGTTGTTTCTGTGATAACGCCCTTTATTATACCTACGCCCACCCCTGTATCAAATTCTATATTAGCATAAACTGAAGTAACATAATAAGATTCTGTTCCTGGATTGCACCATATTTTTGCTCGCCGCTCTTTAGAAAGACTCGCGCTGCCGCATTGAGATGTATTTGTCCCTGAACAAGTCGGAACGTCCTTATCATCGTCATTATCATCATTATTGTCTCCATCAAAATTAGGTGTTCCTTCCCAACAACAAGCATAATCAATATTGTGCCAACCAGGAAATTCGCGATTACAAGAATCCACCCAGTCATAATCAACTGAATCAGCTCGCCATTTTCCGCATTCGTTATTATTGCCACACCAGTTTCTAGATTTTACTTCTGTTTTGGCTGTTCGAGCATCCCATTGATATTTGATCATAAATTTTCCAGGCGGGAGAATATAAGACTTTTTTAAAGAATCTATACCAACTTTTCCGCCACCCATTCCAGTAGGATTAAAACTACTTTTTAAAAACTTTACTCCTGAATTTAAAATGGCTCTCATATTAGATGACAAATTAATTCCATTAACTGAAGTCTGGGGATTTATTTCATATTCTCCAATCCCTTCCTCTTTATAATTTATCAAAGCTGGTGAATTTTCATTTTGGGAAATCATTTCGCTGTCCTTGGGAACTTGAATAATGGTCAAACAATTTCCTTCTCCATCTGCTTCTTCGCAAAAAAAGCGGTCTTTGTTAATTTTTCTGTTTTTTGTTTCAAGACAATAATAAGTATCGTTAGATAGATTCTGTCCAGCGTCAAGATCTTGTTGCGAAATATCCGGGTCGCCAATACCTGGTCCTGGCCACCATGTCAAACAAGCGCCAATTCCTGCGAGTTGAGATTCGTCTTTTTCTAAACACCAGCCTCTTATACCCACAAAATTACTAACCTTGTTAACGGCGGCGCATTGTCCAGCAGAACCACAATCACTATTTGTAGAGCATTCATTTCCTAATTCTTCTTTACTTCCACTAACACAAATAGACCTGAAAAAATCAGTTTTATTATAATTATAATATTTTGTCACTCCAGAATAATCAACTTTAATATAAGAACACTGGCAATCATGGTAATTTATTCCTCCTGTTTCATTACAAACATTTACTTCTGGATAATTTTTACCCTCTCCTCCCATTGCTTGACTGAAAGGGGAATCTTTTTCTGGAAAAATTTGGCAGATTTTTTTAATTGTTTTTCCTAACCCATCTACTCCGGCGCCGGAATTTCCATCAAAAGTAACTTGATAAATTCCATTTTGCATTTGGCAACTATTTTCGCCCCCATTAGGACAATCACTATTTGAAAAACAAGCTTTTCCTATTTTTGAACCAATAACACAAGTCCCTTCCACCGCGTATAATCTTTCAACGGGATACATATTATAAAGAGAATGTCCTGAATAATCCATCCCTGACCAAGAAACATTCCGATTTTTATATAAATCCTCAGTTAAAACTTGGGGGTCAGTATCGTAGACAATATGAGCGCATTGAGCTGATTCGCCTGAACCGACTAATTCTTGGCAACGGCCGACAAACTCGCACTCATTACGATAAGAACCGCTGGTTTTATCCCAAATTACTCTAGAACCAACACAACTTAACCATTCCCCACAAACTCGATCTCTTCTTACTTTAATCGCGATATTTGAATCTCCCTTTCCTAAATCAGTACTAATTGCTGAAACCAATAAATCATTATTTTTCCTACTAAGAGCATAACTAGCCACAGAATCATAAGAAAGAGTATCTTTATTTTTAGAAGTATCATTAAATAAAACACATCCTTCTTTAAGTCCGGCCCGATACTGGCATAAAGTTTTATCTATTTTTTCATTATTAAGATAATAATACTTTCCCTGTTTAGAATCTAAATTAATTAGTTTGATATTGTCCCAATAATATTCACTTATTCCGCTTCCGCTACTTGAAATAATAATTCTAACATAACCTGTTCCCATGGGAGACTTTTTATTAATACTTCTTGTTTCCCAATCAATTGAATTAAAACTTTCTGAATAATCAACTATTTTATTATTTCTCCTGCTATCCCAAAATTCCAAACTAATACTTTGCGTACCCGATGTGCTGGAAATTCTTTTTCCATCGGCTTGCAATAAATAATTCATATTGGGTTCAGCTTTAATTAAAATCTTGGCAAAACCATTAGCGCCGCCGCTATGATCATTTAAATCAAGAATATTTTGCCCATTATTATTTAATTGTTTTACTTCTATTCCTGAACCAATGGGAGATAAATACCATTGATACAATTTTTCCGAATTTCTTGAAAAATCATCTTCTTCAAACCCAGAATTGCTTACCAAATTAATTCCAGCTGGGTCAATAAACTCTGTGCAACCTGTTTGGCTGGCTGGACAAACTCCAACCCACCCCTTATATCCAGACTCATTATTAAAATAAATTCCATAGGTAATACCATTGGGTTCATAGGGAGTTTGATTGGAATTATAATAACAAGGCTGATTGGTTCCAATTTTAAACCAACCAGATTTTACAGTTGTATTAATTGGCACATCTTTTCGATATTCACAAATTTTTTCTTTTGGATCCTTGAAATAAATTCCTCCCTGATACTCTTCACAGCCCAAATCTTTAAACAAACAAAGGGTGGGAGAATTCTGATATTTGTCAGGATTATTAACTAAATAAACATCTTGATAGGAAATTATTTTGCCGTCTGAATCAATTTTGGGCTTGCCAAACCTTTGACAGCCTTTATTTTTGCTGTCGCAGGATTTACTTGAATTATTGATCAAATAAACTAATTCATCAGCTGAAACGGAAACATCATCTTTGGAAGAACTATTTTCTAAATTAAAGGTTTTTTCAAATGGCCAAGCAGAATTTTTAGTGTCAATCAATGCTTCGCAACCAACCGCGGCTTCTGAACATAACTTATTGAAAGATTTTAAATAATTCTTCTGGCCAGCACGGTCTTGATAAACTTGACAGCCAATCATAGAATAATCGGCGACATTGGCAACGGAACATTTTTTCGCGTTTGTGCTAAAAAGCTGATGATTATTTAAAGTGTCACATTCACAAGGCGTTTGCCAAGAATCCTTAATTAAATAAAGATTATCTTGAGTTTCTGTTAAAATAATGTTGTCTAAATAATAATTACTGTCGTTTCCTTCAATGGTTAATTTTTCATTTGAATCAATATCTTCAAAATAAAACGGCCCAACTTTAATTTCTTGCCATTCGCCTATTTTTAAATTGGTAAATTCTTTTAAATCTCCTAAAGAGGTAAAACCAATTGTTAAATTTTTCCTTTCTGGATAAACCCATAAAGATAATAAATAAGTTTTATCTTTCTGGATTAGATTAAAAACCGCCCGGTTTGTTTTTCCATAATGAGTCGCGTCAAAAAGCATTGAATATCCAGGATAATTAACAGAAACATTGGAAATCTCTCCATTATCCCAATTATTAAGGTCTTTCAAATCACTTGATTCAAAATTATCTTTGAATACTTGGCGAATGTTATTAGCAGCGGGCCCTTGATATTCTCGACAATTTAAATCTTTTTTAGAACAAATCTCTCCTTGGCTTGGAATTGCCATTTGAATACTTTCTTCGTCTCCTGAACGACGATAAGAAATACAATCAGCTGAACAACTAATAGTATTATTGTAAAGGCGATAATAAATCTTTCCATTTGCATCATAAAACTGCTTGCAATGGGGATTATTAATATGATTTTCATCGCATAAACCCCATTCCGGATTAGGATTTTCACTCACTTTTATCGGGCCAAAAGCGTCCGGGTCTCCTAAATATTGAATGTCTGATTTTTTTAAATAATATTTTTTTAATTGATAGCCAGTATTTTCCGACCCAACCCAGGTGTAATAAAATTCGCAGAAACCGTCAACTGGAGCGGAAAAAGAACTGCCATCATTGTCAATAATAGCTTGATCTTGAATATTTGTTTTAACACATTGGCGAAGATATGAATAATATTCTATCTTTTCCTTTTCCATATTAGTAAACTCTTCGCATCCTGGTAAAAAACAGGTTTTAGCGCGAGAAGGAATAAAATTGACCCAGCGTGAGTTTGGATTGAAATTAGATGCCGTTTCTAAAAAAGTCTCATAGCCCAAACAATTTAATGAGCACTTATCTTGCTCCTTAATAATGCCAGGAATTGTTAAACCATTGTTGATTGGTTTATATAATTCGCAACCAACCTCTTTTGATTCACAATTTAAAGCATCTTTTAAATAAATTTTATTGACTTGACCATAATCTTGATACAAAGAAGACTCTAAGCCTACTTCTAATTTAATATTATCAAAATAATATTCTCCATTTGTTTCCGCGCTTGATAAAATAATATCAACCAAATTGGTAACGGCTTTAAAAGAAAGGGAAATCTTTTCCCATTTTCCAATTAAAGACCCTTGTTTTGGTTCTGATAATCCTCCGTTATTAACTCTTAAAGCCGGCTTTCCCGACACCGTATAAACATTAGCAGTTAAAGTGTAGTCTGTTTGCGGGATAATAAAAGCATTAGAAATTGTTATCCCTTGTCCAATATCGCTTGTTTTTAAATAAAGGGAGTTACTTCCTGAAAGAACATAATCTCTGTTTTGATTTATCTTTAACTCCTCAGTGATTGTCATCCTTTCCCAGTGGTCGGGAAAAGAATTTTGATCGTTATCTATTTCAAACCCACCATTAAAAAGTAAATTTGTTCCTAAATCTGATTTATTGTTTATTGGCTTGGTTCTAATATATTCTTGGCAACCAACCTCTTTTTCAGAGCATTTCTCTATTTTATTATTAAACAACAAAACATTTTCCGAATTTGAAACAGAAATATAAACCTGATAAGAACATTGATTTTGACTATAAGAAACTAAACAACTTCTTTTTATTCCGTCAACATCGCTTATTTTTTCACACAAGCAACCATCATTATCAGCGCATAAATTTGACAAAACACATTCTTCTTCGCGGTCTATTTTTTGAGAGATTCCGGGCTCTAAACAAGACCAATTTCCCAAACTTCCTAAGTTCTGATCCCAATTAGAACAATACCATTGACAGCCAGCATTGTTTTGATTGCATTCAGCAAAATCCAAAGTATTTTTCAAAAAATGAAATTCTTTGTTATTTTTATCGCGATAAGACTGACAAGTATTATAATAAGAATCACAAGGAACTCCATCCATTCGCCAAATATTTTTTTCCCGCGTACAATAAGCCCAAGTTTCACATTCTCCTTGCTCATTTTCCTGAATACAATCCTGTAAATCAAGACAAGTTTCCTGCCTTTGAGCGCTGCCAACCATAGGAATAGCTGAATAGCCCTGAGCGCCACATTGATAAGTAGAAGCTTTTAAAACCCAATTTGGATCAACTAAATGATAAAATTGATTGTCTGGATTAGAATTATTAAATTCGTCCACAATCTGTTTTAATGATATATCTTTATTTATTGGTGTTCCATTTATATCAACCAATCTTCCATTAAATATTTTTTCCGCCGCGATTTCTAGACCAAGGGGAAAAATTCGATATCTCCTTAATTTCTTAAGATTGGACCAGCTTAACAATCCCTCATAGACTCCAGGCTTTCCCACCGTTTCATTTGGATTTAATAAAAAACTGGGAAGATATTCCATTGCTTCTCTAATGGTTAAACCTTCTTCCATGGCGCGAGCTAATTTGTCATTGAATAAACAATTTGTCGGCAATCGATATTTCTTTTCATCTGGACAAACCGTAAATTCATCATAAATGCTAATTTCTTGGCCTCTTTTTACTTGAGCCACGGCCAAATCAGAATAAAGAGCTTCTTTTTGTTTTTGAGTTGGATTAACCGCGCTCGCCTGATCATCACCTAAAAATGGCGCGCTTCTTTCCACAATTTCAGGAGAAATATCGGGATTAAAACCTTTTTCAAATAATTGTTTTAATAATTTATTAACCAAAGTGTTGGTAAATACCCCAATTGCGTCAGCCACCGCTACGCCAGTATATTCAACTGGACCGGCTGAACCTTTTTTAATGGATTCCTCAAATTGGGATCTAATAGCGCTTCCTGGGGTAAGGGTTAAATCGGAAATTTTACTAGTTAATCGGTTGACATCGCCAGATAAACCTTGAATAAATTTGGATTTTTCAATCGCTTTTGCTTGTTTTTCAAATAAATTGCTTTCTGCTTTAAATGACACCGCAATATCACTGGCTTCTGGATTAAAAGATGAATTAATATCTTTTAAATTAACGGGCGTATCGGGTGTTAAATCTTCATAAAAAGATAAAACTTTTTGAACCCCATCGAGAATATTTTGGTTCCCATCAATAATTCTCTCCGCAACATCACTAATATTTTTAAATCTACTTTCGCAATTATTTGTGGTTGTAGCACAATTATTCTCATCATCAATGGGATTGGAAGTTGAAGCTAATCCGCAAATATCGCGACATTGCATATCTTTGCAATAAACAGCTTTTCCGTTTGAAAAACACGTTTTTGCTTTGCCAATATATGGTAAATTTTTAAATTCAGTTAAATTTGTTTTTAAATCATTATACGATTTTTCTAAAACTGTTTTTCTATAAGATAAATCATTTTTTGAAAATTTATCTTTGTTTTGTAAAACATCTACTAATCCATCTATTTCTGGTTCAATTTCTTTATTTATATTATCAAACTTGGCTAAATATCTTAAATAATCCGCTTTAATGTAAGAAGCCATTGAAGGATTATTTTCTATTTGCTGCGCAACAAAACTGCGATAAGTTCCAGCTTGCCCTTGTTTTAATTCAATATCAAAATCAAATAGTTTCTTTTTAGAAGCTTCTATAACCCTTGCTGTAATGGTGCTCCAAGAACAACGCACTTTTGGATCAAACATCATTTCTTGATATTTCGGGTCAAAACCGACTAACATTTTAAATTTAATAGTCGGGTCAATTGGGTCGCAAAGGCTTTTTCCAGTAAAACCAGTGACTGACTTAGCGGTTTCGTCAATCCAATTTCCTAAAACTTGGTCACCCATTTTTGTCCAATAATCCGGGTCAGTAATAAACATTGGTTTTTGTCCTTTACCTCCAGTCGCCACCCATTCCGCAGTTTGTTTCGCCATTTGTCCTAAATAAACATTAACCGCGTTGCGATAAGCAACTGCTCCGCCATGTTCCCATGCCTTTTTCATAAGTTCCCAATACCTTTCCACAACCCACTTTCCCTTGTGAAAAAGCAAAGAAGGAATATCTGACACTACAAATTGCGCTTGAACATTTTTAGGAAAAAATAAACTAACTAATAAAAACATAGTTAGTAAAGAAATAAAAATCTTTTTCTTAAACCAAGTAACCGAACTCATAATTATATTTTATGTTTAAAAATTGTCATCTGTCCAAAGATTGAATCAACATTAACTCTAATGTTTCATCATCTAAAGAATCAAGGATTTCTTTATCTATCCCTTGATTTATTAATTGTTGCCTTAGCTCAAAAATACTAATATCTTCAGCCAAAGGCTGATCCGCCTCCGGCGGAAAATTAGAAAACTGGCGCGTTAAATCCTCCGGCGCCTTTAAGTTTTGTAAATCTATTCCTGTTTCTTGTTTGGTTTCATTATACAACTTTAAAATCATTTTGTCATCAAGATTATCCACAATTTCTTGACTAATTCCCGCTTCATTGATTAATAAATCTTTAATCTCTTGAATGGATAACGAAGATGGTTGTTCAATTTTTTCTTCTGATCCCGAGACGTCCAATTCTTGTTCATCAACAATCTTGTGATAAGGCGTTGATTTAGCATTTAATGGATCGCTTTGAGCGTCTATTTCCTCTTTATCTGAAAAAGCATCGCTGTCCGAATCAACAAGATAAGCCGATGTTTGATAAATAAAACTTTCTTCAAAATCAGAAAGGCCGTCTTGGTCTGTGTCTTGTTGGGATAAAGAATTAAATATTATTTTTTCCGCTTCTTCTTGATTCTTGGGCTCATCGCTGTTTTGATAAGCGAAAGGAGAATAAATTGTTTGTTTAATTTGTTGATATCCTAAAAAAACGGTTAAAACCGCAAAAAAACTCAAGAGAAAAAGCCATTTCTTTTTATTGATTTTATTTTCCATTTTTCAATTTAATTAATCCGATCCAATCTTCTAAACTCAATTCCTGGGCTCTAATTTTAAAATCCAAATTTAATTTCTTAAAAAATTTTCCCCCTTCCTCCTTGTCTTTTATCATATCATTTTTAAATAAATTGTTAAGTAAATATTTTCTTGGAGAAGAAAATCCTGCCCTTATTAAAGAAAAAAATTCTTCTTCTCTTCTTTTTTCCAAAATAGGTTTTTTTATTTTCAAAAATAAAATAGCTGAATCTATTTTAGGTTTTGGCCAAAAATTATTTTTACTCACCAGGGAAATAATTTTTGCCTCAGCATAAAACTGGACCATAATTGACAAACGGGACATTTGGGGCGGTAAACTAACGATTCTTTCCGCCACCTCTTTTTGAATAATCAATAGCATTGATTTTGGTTTAATTAAAGCTGTTAAAAACTTCTTTAAAATTAATCCCGTAATATTAAAAGGAATATTAGAAACAATTTTATAATTTTTTAATCCAACCTCTGTCACCTCAAAATCACGAATGTCATTTTGAATAATTTTAACATTTTTAACATCTTTTAATTCTTGCGCTAAAATTTGACAAAAAGTTTTATCAATTTCCACGGAAAAAACCTGTTTGACATTTTTGGCAATTTCCTTGGTTAGATTGCCAACCCCCGCGCCAATTTCCAAAATTTGGTCGCTTTTTTTTAATTCAGCCAAAGAGACTATTTTTTTTATTAAATTTTCATTAATTAAAAAATTTTGCCCTCGTTTTCGCCGGGGCAAAATCTGATATTTCTTTAAAATAGACCTGGTTTGATTATGCAATGACATAAACCATTTTTAAAATCAACCAATTTTATAAAACAATATTAACCAATTTTCCTTTTACAAAAATTATTTTTTTTGGTTCCTTTCCCAATAAATAAGCCTTAATTTTTTCTCGCGCTAAAGCTTTTTCTTTTGCTTCTGTTTCTAAAATATCAAAAGCGGTTTTAATTCTATCCCTCACTTTTCCGTTTATTTGAATTATTAAGTCTATTTCTTTTTCTTGAGCCAAGACTTCGTCAAACTTCGGCCAAATTTCTTGAAAAATACTTTTTTCATTATCATCCGGATTTAATTTTTCCCATTGCGCTTCGCAAAAAAACGGCGCAAAGGGCGATAAAAGAATAAGAAATTTTTCTAAATCTTCTTTATATAAATTTCCTCCAGCAACTGTCCCATAACTTAGTGGGGTTAGCTTTCCTGATTCACTTTTTTCTTCTTGTCGTATTTCATTTATAAATTTCATTAACTTTGCCACGGCTGTATTAAATTTTAAACTTTCTAAATCTTGAGTAACTCCTTTAATTGTTTTATGAAGAATTGGTTTAATGTGATTATTGTGATTAACTTCTGGATATTTTACTTCCAAAGAAATCCATTGGTCAATGTGATCCTCTATTTTATCTAAAAACTTTTTAACCCCCATTAAAGCATTATCATTCCAGGCCATGGTACCGTCAAAAGGCCCAATGAACATTAAATATATTCTTAAAATATCCGCGCCCCATTTTTCAAATCGCTTTATTACTTGTTCCGGAATAATGACATTGCCTTTTGATTTGCTCATTTTTTGATTATCCGGTCCGAGAATAACGCCGTGGGAAATTCTTTTTTGATAAGGCTCCAGATATTTTTTTGGCACCACTCCGATTTCCCATAAAAATTGATAAATAAACCGGGAATATAAAAGATGAAGGGTATTGTGTTCATCACCCCCAATATAAAGGTCTACGGGAAGCCACTTTTCCATTTGCTTCTCACTTGCCAAAGCCTGACTATTGTTTGGGTCTAAATAACGAAGAAAATACCAATCTGAACCAGCCCAATTCGGCATCGTATCAGTTTCCCTTTCTGCTTCTCCTCCGCATTTTGGACAAACAGTTTTAACCCATTCTGTCATTTTACTTAAAGGACTTTCTCCTGTTTCCGTCGGCTCATAATGTTCCACGATTGGCAATTCTACTGGCAAATCATTCTCATTAACCGGATGCCAACCACATTTTTCACAATGAATCATTGGAATGGGTTCTCCCCAATAATGTTGGCGAGAAAAAATCCAATCCCTTAAATGATAATTTTTGGTTTTTTTACCAATTTTATTTTTTTCTAACCATTTTATTACTTTTTCAAACGCTTGATTTGGCGCCATTCCGTTAATCGGCTCTGAATTAACAATTTTTCCTTCTTCCACATTTAGATAAGCTTTTTGGTTAAAATCCCAATCGCAAGGAGGCTTAATAACCGGAATTATTTCCAAATCAAATTTTTTGGCAAATGCCCAATCTCGCTCATCATGGGCAGGAACCGCCATAATTGCGCCAGTACCATAGGAAATTAAAACAAAATCGGAAATCCAAATAGGAATCTTTTTTTGATTAACCGGATTAATCGCAAATAAACCGGTAAAAACTCCTGTTTTTTCTTTATTTAATTCTGTTCGTTCCAAATCTGATTTTTTTTTCGCTTGGTTCAAATATTCTTTAATTTGGCTTTTTTTTGACTCTTCAATTGAGCTATCAGTTAAAATATTATTTACCAAAGGGTGTTCCGGAGCAATAACCATAAAAGTTGCTCCCCATAAAGTATCGGGCCGGGTGGTAAATATCTCTAAAAATTCTTCCTGATTAGCTATTTTAAAAAAAACTTTAGCTCCTTGGCTTTCCCCAATCCAATTTATCTGCGCCAATTTGACTTTTTCAATAAAATTAGTATTATCCAGCCCTTTAATTAATTTATCCGCGTAATCGGTAATTTTGACCACCCATTGGTTCAAATTTCTCCGATTTGTTTCCGCGCCGCAACGCTCGCATTTATTATCAATAACTTCTTCATTAGCCAAACCAATTTTACAGCTTGGGCACCAATTAATAGGCATTTCTTTTTTGTAAGCTAATCCTTTTTTAAATAACTGGATAAAAATCCATTGAGTCCATTTATAATAATTCGGGTCGGTCGTATTAATTTCTCTTTCCCAATCAAAGGAAAAACCTAATTCTTTCATCTGTTTTTTATAGAAAATCGTATTTTCGTTGGTAATTTCCTGAGGCTTTCTCTTATTTTTAATAGCATAATTTTCTGTCGGCAATCCAAAAGCGTCCCAACCCATAGGAAAAAGAATATCTTTTTCCGAAAAAAACATTCTTTTAAACCGCGTATAAACATCCGCGCCAGTAAAACAAAAAGCGTGTCCGATATGAAGTCCTGAACCGGATGGATAGGGAAATTCAACTAAAATATATTCTTTAGAAATTTTCTCCTTTTTGCCTGCTTGATAAAGTTTTAATTTTTCCCATTTTTCCCAACATTTTTGAAAAAAAGACCCTTGTTGATAACTCATATTGACTTTTTTTAAAAAACCTTTAAAATGTTTATTAAGAATAGCATAAATTCTTATTTATGCAAGTAAATTTAAATCAAAAATATCCGTTTTTTTTAAAAAAAAGGATTAAAAAACTTTTCTTAGGCCTTATTTATTTTGGCTGCTCCTTTTTTCAGAAATTGAAGAAGTCTTTTGCTTTTAAAAGACTTTTTTTAGTTATGATTGTTATTATTTTTGCAATTTTTTCCCAACAAAAAATAAAAGAAATGAATAACCCTTTTAATGGTATCTTGAACAGAATTGCCTCGTCCAATCAAGAAATTACGATTGAAAATAAACTGCCTAATGCTTTTGAAATAAACAATTCGGAAGAAAATAATAAAGAATTTACTATTGCGGCTTGGCGGGAAGACAAGAATGATATTATGGATTTAAGCGATGATTCAGAAATTTCATTGATTTTGGGAAGTAGCGCTTTGGTTACTCCTAAAAAAACATTTGATTTAGACAGTTTACCAAAATTAACCAGAACGGAAATTAAAACTTATACTGTTCAACCAGGAGATACTGTCAGCACAATCGCGGAAAACTTTGAATTAAAATGGAGCACAATTCTTTGGGAAAATAATTTAAATTATTGGTCTGTTATCAGACCGGGAAACAACTTAACAATTTTGCCGGTAGATGGACTTACTCACCAAGTAAAATCAGGTGAAAATCTTTCTTATTTAGCAAATAAATATAAAAGCTCAATAGAAAAAATAATTCAAATAAACAGTCTTTCAGAAAATGGCGAATTAAAACCGGGGGATAAAATCATTATTCCTGATGGCACTCCTCCTCCAGCGCCTAAACCGACTCCCACCTATATTCCTATTGCTCCTCAAATTGTTCAAGAAAGTTATTCTGATTATTGGGATTGGCGAGCCAATACTGACTGCCATCGTTTTGTCGCTCGCCAATGTACTGACTGGTCCGCATTCAAATGGGCAGCAGACCAAGGACAATGCGTACCGAGTTGGGGTAATGCTATATCCTGGTTTGGGAATGCCAAAAGAGATGGATATGAAACTGGAACTGAACCGCGTCAAGGCGCGATTATGTCCCTTACCTGCACTAGTTGGGTTTGCGGTTATTATGGACATGTAGCCTATGTGGAAGATTTTGACGAAGAATCAGTCACTATTTCTGAAATGAATGGTTTAAAAAGACGAGAATATTCCACAAGAACATTTAAAAACAAAACTGGCGAATGGCAGGGTGGTTGGAAAATTATTGGTTATATTTATCCTCATTAAAAATAATCTTCTTTTTTGATTTTTAATTTAAAAAACGATTTTGGAAATCGTTTTTTTTTTTTTAATAATACCTTTATCTGTTTTTTAAACAAAACCAACTCTTGGTTTGCGCGCAAGTTAAAGCGATTGCCAAAGCGTCAGCTACATCATCAGGCTTGGGAATTTCTTTTAATTTTAAGGTGATTTGAACCATTTTTTGAATTTGCTCTTTGTTGGCTCGTCCATAACCGGTCAAGGCTTGCTTTATTTGTAAAGGAGTAAATTCCATAATTTCCAATTTATTTTCCGCGCAAATTAAAAGAGCTATTCCTCTTGCTTCACTTACCTTAATAGCGGTTTTAACATTTTTAGCAAAATAAATAGCTTCAATCGCCGCTTTTTCAGGATGATATTTTTCAATAATACCTTTTAATCCTTGATAAAGAAAAAGCAGTCTTTGGGGAAAAACTTGCTTTTGAGAAGTTTCTAAACAGCCAGAATTAATAATTGATATTTGGTTGTTTAAATTAATACTGATAACTGCGTAGCCTAAACGCGCCACCCCAGGATCAATGCCTAAAATAATCATTTTTAATTAAATTTTATTTATTTAATATTTGAATAATAGTCTTCCACATCAGGATCTTCATCAAGCTCTGAAAAAATTTCTCCAATTCTATTCTGCAATGGCTGGTTAATTTCAATTAAATCTTTTGCAATCCACTCCAATCCAACCGAGACCAAATCTATTTCTTTATTTTCCAAACTATTTTTTATTTTTTCTAAATCTTCTATCTTAGTATAAATGGTTAGCCCCTCTTCTTCAATTTTAATATCATCAGCGCCGTAATCAATAGCCTGCAAACTAAGCTCTTCTAAATCCAAATCTTCCTTTTTTTCAATTCTAACAACTCCTTTTTGTTCAAACATCCACTTAACTGAATTTTGACCGCCTAAATTTCCTCCAAATTTATTAAAAATCCTTCTCAAACTAGACACGGTTCTATTTTTATTATCAGTTAAGGCTTGAATTAAAATCGCGCTGTTCCCTGGCCCAAATGCTTCATAAATAATTTCTTCTATTTCGTCCCCTTGGGTTTCACCGGTTCCTTTTTTAATTGCTCTTTCAATGTTTTCTTTTGGAATGTTGGCCTGCTTGGCTTTTTCCACAGCCAAACGCAAATTAAAATTTGTTTCAATATCTCCCCCTCCTTGCCTAGCGACGATGCTAATCGCTTGTCCCAATTTAGTAAAAAGGGAGCTTTTTTTCGCGTCCGCTGAGCCCTTATCGTGTTTAATTTTATGCCATTTGGAATGTCCACTCATATTTTTAAAATTATTTTTTATTTTTGTTTATTTGAATTATAGCAA
>CAZHDT010000005.1:0-37596 GCA_964531505.1 uncultured Gammaproteobacteria bacterium | reverse complement strand
CTGATAAGGGATTGAATATCAGTTTCATCATATCCCATGTGCACTGGGATCATATCCAAGGATTGCCATTTTTTGGTCCCCTGTATATGAATAAAGCCTCTGGAATTGCTAATCAATGGCACTTCTACGGAGGGACCACATGGAGAAAGACAGCTGAAAGCTGTTTGAAGGGACAGATGGACCCTCCAACTTTTCCAATTTATTGGGAAGAAATTGAAAAAATTACAGAGGGAATCGCATTTACAGACATTCATGATGCGATGATAATACCTCCCTCTGGATCATCTCCATTCATTCAGTTTTTTAAACTGAACCATCCCCAAGAGACCTATGGGGTAAGGTTTATTTTTCCTAATGGAAAAATTCTTGCATATACAACGGATAACGAGCCGTTTGACCCATGTTACCCGGATCCGCAATTAATCAAAGTTGCTATGGACGCAGATCTCTGGATTACCGATTGCCAATATACTCAAAATGAGTATAACGGTATAACTGGAATATCCCATCGAGGCTGGGGGCATTCTTATCCTGAAGCTGTCGCTCAGACGGCCTTTGTGGCCAAAGTCAAAAACCTGGTAACTTTTCATCATGACCCGGGGGCATCAGATGAAAAAATTGAGGAAATAGCTGAAATCACTCAAGATGAAATAAAAAAAATGGGAGGAAGTTGTTTTGTTAGGGCCTCACACGAAGGCATGACATATGAATTATAGATGTGAAAAACTCATAAAAATGACCCGCTATCAGCGGGTCATTTCATTTTTCTATAAAAACTTTATTTCTTTGTCTTTTTTAAAATCTTTTTTGCTGCTTTTTTAATAGGTTTAATAACTGGAATCTTTTTTTCTATTTCTTTTACTTTTTTGACTTTTGCTTTTACTCCTTTTTCTAACATTAATGGATCATTATTTTTTATAGATTCCACGATTTTAATAAGCTGATCTATTTTACCACTCAATATCTCTAACTGCTTTTTCAATTCGTCATTATTGCTTCGACCAGTATTACCTCCAAAATCGCTTCTAATTGGAGCTTTATAACTATTAAAACTTTTTTGTGGAAATCTATCTCCCCCTCTATCATCTCCAGTTTTTTTCTTAGTCTCAAAACAAATATTACAATATACTGGCTTGCCGTCAGTCGGACGAAAAGGAACTTCGCAAGACTTCCCGCATTGGTCGCAAACCGCTTGATGCATAGTAACTGGACCGCGGCTATTACTTCCCGACCCGCCCCAACTTTTTCTGGGAAAATTAGGCCTGCCCCCATCCCGCCTGCCGGATCCACCTCCACTAAAACGCTTATTACCACTTCTTTTAAAATCTCCCATATAATTATGTATTATTTTTTTAATTAAATTAATTTATTATTTATAATAATTTATTTATTACGATCTAATTTCAAAGTTTTTTAAATAAAGCAAATGGACTTATTTAATTAAAGTATGCGCTATCTTTAGATAAAAAGCAAGGAAATAATATAAAAAATTAAAAAGCCCCTAAACTTGACATATAAGTATTTATAAACCAGGGTAAAATAAAAATTATAACGATTAAAGGAATAACAAAGGTCGCGATTGCCATAATGATGGTGGTTAAAAAATACTTGCGTGTCTTTTCGGTTGAAATATAAATTTTTTTTAGTAATTCGTCTTGCAAATCAAGCCGTTTTTTTATTTCTTCATCCATAAAAATTTATTTTAAAAAATATTAATTATTTTCTATATTTGTGATATTTTTTTAAATTCCTTGTCTTTTTCAACTACTTCTGGATTGACTTTTAACGCCATTTCGTTTATTCCTATCAGTTTAATATTGTCCAATCTCCTTACTCTTGATAAAGCGACATAACCCATCCCGCATTCAAAAGATTTTGATAAATCAATTTCCGCGGCGTCCAAACTCATTCCTTGGCTCTTATGAATTGTAATGGCCCAAGCTAAACGCAAGGGAATTTGTCTAATAGTGGCAATAATATTATTGTCTTCTTCAAAATCCCAACTAGCCGGCAAAGCAGTAATTTTACGGCCTGAATTTATCTTAACAATCGGAGATTTATTATCATCAAAAGCAATTACTTTCCCAAGGGTGCCGTTGACATAACCAGCTTCAAAATTATTTTTAACAAACATCACAATCGCGCCAACTTTTAGTTTTAAAGTCTCAGGGACTAAACAATTTTTCTTTAAAAAATCCACTAAATCTTTTTGGCCACGATCGGCCATATTATAAATCATTTCCTTTTCTTTAATTCTAGATAATTCATAATCATTAATTGCGTCAACGCTAATATTGTGAGTATATAATTTGGTTGGATTAATAGAGCTGTCTGTTGATTGATTTAACCGCGTTTTTAATAAATTAAGCTCCTCCCAACCCGCTTCATTAAGCCTAATTTTATTTAAAACATTGGTAAATTTTAAATCATTTTGCCTAAACTGCTTGCTTAAATAACAAACCTTGATATTTGAATTTTTCCAAACAGATGATTCATAAGCAAATTTTAATTTTTGGTTTTGACTAACCGGCGGAAGCTGAAAAAAATCGCCGCTCATTATTGTTTGAAGTCCACCAAATGGCAAAAATGGGTCTTTAATATTTTTACAAATTCTATCAACTAGGTCGAGCCTGTCTGCGTCAAACATTGATATTTCGTCAATAATTAAAACTTTTGTTTCCCTAATTCTTTTAAAAAAATCTTTACTTTTAATGAGTTTTTTCATTGCTTCCTTGTTCATCTTATTTTTAATGCCAATGCCTGACCATGAATGAATTGTTCTGCCTCTGAGGTGAGTCGCGGCAATTCCAGTAGAAGCGGTTACGGCAACCTTAATATTATTTTTTTTCAAATCCAAAACAAATTTGTTTAATAAAAAAGTTTTACCGGTTCCCGCTGAACCGGTTAAAAAAATATTTACTCCTGATTTTAAAATTTTGAGCGCCTTAGATTGGGTCATTAAATCAAAATTCTTTTATCTAAAAACTGTCATGCTATTTCATTAAAAAATAATAGTTGATAAAACAGCGAATTAGTCCTGTTTTTCCAATTTACGTTTTCTAATTTATTGTTTTAAATTAAATAATTTAAAATAATAAGCAGATTAATAAACAAATAATAATTCCTAAAAACAGCCAGCCAATGGTATAAAATAGCAATCTAATGGCCTCTTTCTTTTGGTTGTCCAAATAAAGATGGATTACTTTTCCAAAAATCAATAGACCGACAACCACCGCAGAAAAAACAAATAAAAGAAGAATAATAAATGGCCCCCATGGACTTTTCATTTTTCCAAAAATCTTTTCTCCAAAAAAAAGAACCTGGGAGATAATAAACACATATCCTAGTGTCCCAGCGGCGTTGATTAAACTCCACGATAATAATTTTGTTCTATTTTTTTCTATCATAATTTCATTATACCATAACCAAATTATTATCAAAAGTGCTGTTACCTAAATCCCTTTTTAAAAAAACCTGAATGGTCCGACCTCTCAGTTTTTGGTTTTTGATTAAAAAAATAAAATTAGCTGGCATAATGCTAAACTTAAAAAAACGCTCTATAACATACACTGAGAGCGGGCTGACGAAGAGACAAATTTGGGGTCTGACCCCATTATTATTATATCAAAATTTATATGTTTTTTCGCTTCTTCTTTCTATAGATAAAATCATAATCCCCTCCTGTTTCAAATGATAAATTATTCTTATCTTCCCTTTTCTTACTCTAAAAATATTATCTTTGCTTTTCAATTTTTTAATATCCAAATTTTTGAAATCTTTTTTCTTAACTTGAATTAAAATATTTTTAATTATTTCTTTTTCCTTTTTAGTCAATCCTTGTAAAACTTTTGCAATTTTATCCATAATTACAATCTTGAAAGAAGGTCATTGACGTCAATACCCCCTTTTTTAATTTTTGTAAAATCGATAACCGACTCCCATATTTCATTTTCTTGAATGGGACTTATTTTAAATAAAGGTTTAGAACGTTTAACAACAATAAAAGATTTTCCCTTTTTAACTTTTTCAGAATATTCTGCCATTTTTTGTCTTAAATCTTTTAATCCAATAATATTTTCCATATATTTCATATTTTATTTATTATAATTAAAGTATAACCTAAGATTATCTTTAGGTCAACATTGGTTTGGGGATAACTTTTATAATAAAAATTAGTTAAAATAATGCTAAATTTAAAAAAACGCTCTATAACATACACTGAGAGCGGGCTGGGGAAGAGACAAATTTGGGGTCTGACCCCATTACAAATTAATTTATTTTAACAGCTCATTTATAAATAATTTTATACCAGCGAAAAACTAAAATTTATCAACTCGGGCGATGGGACGATGTGGGAACTTGGATAGCTAATGTTAAATAATAAAATTAAAGATTCTTTAAATTGGAATTATCCTCTCTATTTTTTATTCAAATAACGTATTAACAAAGCAATTTGATAAATTAGATACTCATTTTCTAAAGAATCAATATCTCCATCTTCATGCTTGCTATTCTTATTAAAATATTCATCCAAGTAAGAAAAAAGTTGAGATATGATATTCCTGATTTGTGGATTTCTGCCATCAGATTTTAATTTCGCCCCCAACTCTATAATATTATTCTTTAATCCTTTTGTATTTTTTAACTTAGATTTCAAAAATTCCTCCAAAGCCCTCCTTAAACTTTCCGCCGACTTTATGTATTTTTTTTCTTGATAAAATTTTAGAGCATCCTTAAAATGTTCATCGCTTTTACCATCCAAAAATGACAAGACGTAATTTACAAGCTCATCATCAAGTTTCTCCTCCCCTTTAGGATATAGAATTACTTCATCATTATTTAAAACTGCTATTGATAAATTTATATCAGATAATTCAATAGCTTCTATAGTCTTTTTTAATAAAATTTTCTTGCGATAATTATCGTCATGATATACTAATCCGAAATCATCAGCATCTACCATGTTGATAGTTATATCTAAAGAAAAAATTATTTCAATAAGCCTATAAAATTCTTCTTCGGCTTTTTCTGCCCGTAAACGCTTAATAATATTCTCGTTTAAAGCAAAACTATCCTTTTGCCAAATTTTTTCTATACCATAATACTGGCAAAATTTTTCTATACCTTCTTTTTTAACATGATGATCGATATTTTCTAAAATATTTAAAATTCTCCTCTTAAATTTATTAAAAGCCTCCTTATGAGAATCTGTTGATGTTATATTCCATCGTTTATTAAATTTTTCCATTTTATTCTTTAATTCCATAATTTATTTTAACAGCTCATTTATAAGTAATTTTATACCAACGAAAAGCACTAAAATTTATCAACTTAGGCGATGGGACGATGTGGGAACCTGGATAGCCGAACAATCCTTGCCTTACGATACCTTGATTTAATTTAATTATAGCTAACTTTACAATTTAATTAAGACAAAAAGTGAGGAATTACCCAGCTCTTTAATTAAATTTTTAGGATTTTCGTTTCTTATTTATTGTCAAATCTTGAATAAATGAATTATTTTTTGTGCCAATTACAAATGTAATCAATTCATAAATTCCATCGGAAGTCATTTCTCTCCAATTTTTTAACTTCGGATTATTATTATGTTCAAATATATTAATCTCTGGAAAAATAATATATGCACTAGATGCATGATTAATCTTGTTTTGTAATTCAAATATTACTTCTGCATACCAAGGATCAGCTGCACGAAATCCAATAAATAATGAATTAAGTTGTTTTAATGAGTTTTGTATATCTTGAAAGTCTGATAAAAGTGTGTCTCGTTTTTTTTGGTCTAAATATTCAAATTTTATCTTGTGGCTATCAAATTTTTCCGCAAGCTCCTTCTTAACAAAATTAACATATGCCCCGATATTAGTAACTTCTATCGGGACCTTTATCTCAATAGCAGTTCTTATGCTCGTCAATGTCTTATTCATTACATAATCTAAAGATTTAACCAATTGTACCTTTACCAATTTCCATTTTTGATTTTCTCTGTACCTTATAAATATATAAACAATAAAACCCGATATTAAACCAGCTGTTAACCCAATAGATAAATTTAAAAGTAATTCGCACATACTTTGAATCTATTTTTTAATATTTTTATTATATCTAATTTTTTCGGCCAACGCCCAAAGAAACAGTGTTGGATATTTTTTTGGGTAATTTAAAATAAAAGGTACCTGACACCGTTTTTTTGAGACACCGTTTTTTGACCCTATCTTCATTTTTTATAAAAAAATTTATTCCTTAAATCTTCTATTTCTTTCGGTTTCTCTAACAAAATTCCTTTATAAAATTTTTGCAACAATAAGGGAACCCCACATTTAGCACAAACGCCCCAACAGCATTTACCATCCCGTTGAGCATACTCTCTACAAATCGCCGACTCTCGCTCAAAGACATCTTTTTTAATGACATCTTTTTTTAAACCTAACTCACAACTAACTTTTTTAGTGTTCATAAATGTATGAAATTAAGAATAGCTCCCCACGATAGACGAGATTAGAAACTGTTTGGAGAAATAATCATTTCTTAGAATCGTAGATGGCACTAGAACTACATCTCGAGAATCAAATAAATATATTTATATTCTGAATTTAAAATAAAAAATACCTAATACCTTTTTTCTTTTTTTTATAAAGGGCTAACTTTGCTTACTATCTAAAATCCTCTTTATTTTTTTAATGGAAAAATCCCACATTTTTCTTGTATAATCAGAACAAAAAGGCCGCCTCGTCAACTTTTCATCTTGTATCCAAAATTCATAAAATTCCTCAGGCGTTTTTCCCATAGATTCTCCGCTTGTTTTAAATACCTCGAAGCTAGTTGTTAGCCATAAAAAATCTAGATCATTAAAAGCAGCCATTTTAATGGGGACTGTCCCCTTTTTTGTCCCTTTGCAAACCGGCTCTGAAAAAGAGTTATAGAACGATTTTTTTAATTTAGAACTATTTCGACTACTTTTTGTTTAAAAAATTAAAAGCTTGTTAAATCTCTTTTATTATAACATAAAAAAGAAAAAATCCCCATAACTTAAAATAATTACCGAGACAAATTCTGGCTTTTTTTAAAAGTAGTCGAATATCGACTACTTTTTAAAAATCGCTCAGAAACCTAAACTGGTAGCCAGTTTGCGAGTGATACTTTTAGGGGACAGTCCCCTTAAAAAATATTTGAAAACTCTTTTTTATTAAGCATCTTTTTAATTTACTTCTCAATCAAATTTCTAGGACCCCTAAATACTTAAATATATGCTCCTTTAATCTCATTTATAAATCAGAAACTTCCTTTATAATATTTTCAATATTTATTTTATCTATCAGTTCAAAAAAATATTTTCCTTTGCTTAATTCCTGCCATTTTTTACCAATAGCATTCTTATATTCTGTATCTTTAGATTCTTCAAATTGGGCTCCCTTATATTCTAATATGATATAATTATTCTTTTTAGTTTTTGCTATAAAATCGGGATAAAATTTATTTTTTAACCACCCTTGTATATAAAATCCTGTTTTTTCTGGATTACGAAACCACCAATAAATATTAGATAAACTGTCAATCTGATATGCTAAATCTAACTCCTCTTTATTCATTTTATTAGCTTTGTCGTATAAATGTTTTTGAAAACCGTCAGGACAAATGTCTATTAAACTAATAGAATCTCTAAATAGAAAACTTTCTCCTGAAGTAAATAATAGATGATTATTTTCCAACTTTTTAAATTCTATTTCTGAAAATTTATCCACTATTTTATCAACTGTTCTTTCAATCGCTTCTTTGACTTGATATCTACAAACACTCAATTTGCTTAAACTATGTATTTTTAATAATTTATCAACAATCAGTTCTAAATAATTATTCATCTCAATTATAGAAATAAACCCTCTCTGAATTTTAATTCTAAACCACACTAATAAATCTTCCTTAGTAAAATCTTTATGGTGATGAATTAATTTTAATTTCCCAGCCGCGTCTCTGATTAATTCCCCCTCTTTCCCTATATCAATTTTCGTAATCAACGAATCTTCGGTTATTTTAAAATCTATATCTGGATTTTGACTTTTTAAAATTGAGGTGTCGCCAATTAAATCTCCTAAATAATCTAATTTTCTAAAATTTTCCCCATCTTTAATATTGACAAAAGGGACAGATATATTTTTATCTTTGATTTTCAGTTTGCATTCATTCTCTACCACTGAAACCCCGCCTGTCATTGGCAATATATCTTCGTATCCATTTTTCTGCAAACTTTTTATAACCATCTCTGAAGTTTGACTAAAATTCCTTGTAGAAGCGAATATATAAGCGGAATTTAAAATCGGATTAATTTTTTCTTTTGCATACGGCAATCGCATAATCCTGCCAATAGTCTGTTCAACTGATAAACGCGCCCCTAAATTGGAAACCGAAACTAAAATATATGCAAAAGGGCAATCCCATCCCTCTCTTAACGCGTTAACCGTGATAATATAACGAATTGGCGATTTTTTGCTCAATAAAACTTCCATTTTGGGTAGCTCGTCTTTTTTGGCCGTTTTAATAACAATCTGCTCCTCTGGTATATTTGCTTCTTCTGCCAAAAACTTTTTTATCTTGTTTACATAAATTTTTTTATCATTTTCTTTGTCTTGCTCTGCTTGTAAAAGCATTATAGGACGAATATATTCATCTTTATTCTTTTTTGCCGCCTGTTCTAATTCTTTCAATTTTGCAATCCCTTCATAAATTGTTTCCTGCCAAGGAGTTTTATTCGCCAAATAGATTGGCATTTTTATCATTTTTTCCTTTTTTAATTCTTTTGCTGAAATATTAACCAAAACATTGCTTTGTCCTTTTGGGGTAGCAGTAAATTCTAAAACAAAAGACGGATTCAAGCCTTTAATCATATCAAAAGATAACTCTGTCTGAATATTATGTCCTTCGTCAACGATCAATAAAGGATTATGTAATTTTATAACATTAGATAAGGAAAAAATAATCTCTCCCTCTTGATCTTTATCTAAAAAATCAAAATCTTTGCTTTTTAATCCCTCAAAATGATTCATTAAAGCTCCGTTATCCTGATAGACTTTCAACCACTCTTTGTCTTTTCTTCTAAAGGAGCTTAATGTAGCGATTATAATGCAAACATTATCTTCTAAATCGTTTTTACTAATTGACTTGGCTTCGGATAAATTAAAAACTTTTACGGCATTATTAAATCTTTGGTCTAAAACTTCCCGATAAGGATGTTTTCTATTTTTTAAATTATCCAACGTCTGTTTTCTAATAGCGTCTGAGGGCACAAACCACATTACTAACCCTTTGTCATTTCTCTCGCTTAAATAATCCTCAAAAATTAAACCAACTGAATGACTTGCGATAAAAGTTTTTCCTCCGCTAGTTGGCACTTTTACGCAAACAAAAGGATTCCGGCCAATTTCTGGAACCCAATTATATTGCTTATCAGTCCGTATCATAAAAGCCAAACCTGAAGCCTTCTCATTATTATACTTTTTCGTTTCTGAAACATAGGCTTCCAATTCTTCTAATACTGTCTTTTGATATTTTTTTAATTCCATATTATATTTTATTTTTCAAATCAATAGTTGTCGCATTTTCTTTCATTATTATATTGTGCGCAAATGAAACTGTATCAATATATTGATTCGGAGAATTTTCAATCATCTCTATAATACCTTGTAATTGAAGTAAAAATCCTTTCAGGATTGCCTCAATAAAAAAATAAATATCAATAAAAGTAATTTTGTAACCGTCTTTTTTTAAGCCCTCTTCTATTTTTTTATGTATTTTTTTACGCTCGCTGTTTGAAAAATTAAACATAAATCCAATTTTACTTTCATCTTTTAAATTGGGAAAAGAATAAAAATGTAAAAAAGAATTTCTTAAATGCCACGCCATTCCTGTATCACACTTAATTTTATTCTTTTTAGAACGATAAACTTCGTTCTTTTTTGTAAAAACAAAAGCGTTGAGCCAATTTTTAAAACGTTTCTCATTATTGATGTCTAATCCTTCTCTTTCACCATTAAAAATTGCATGGAATCTTGAGAAAGTATCAGCGGCTATAAAAGCAAGACATATTTGACTACGTATAAAGGGTCCTTTGGGGGCATTACGTAGCGTTATGATAGAATCCGTTATTTCTGAAAAATATGTATTTAATTGAGCCAAAAACTCTTTCTCTATTTTCTCCCACTCTTTTTGATTCATACAAATTAATAAACTTTAATTTGATAAGGAATTTGTTTAAAAACAATATTATACTTTTCTAATACCTCTTTGTCTAATAAACATTTATCAGCATAAACAATTTTTTTACCGTCTTTGCCTTTTAGCTCTTTTAAAAATTTCCTGTTTAAAACATTTTTACCAATGCCGTTAAATAATAAAAAATAATGGCAACTGCCATAATCGCCTAAATAATTTCCTTTGATTTTATTTTTCTCTAAATTAGTATGAGTTTCAGTAAAATAAATATAATTAGCTAAGTCGTTGAATTTTACTTCTTCGCTTATCATTCCATCTTTATCAAATAATGGCTGTCCCAACTGTACATATTCAAACCCGCCACCCAAACCGACTACTTTAACTACTTTACTTTTGCTAGTTTTATACGAATAACCCCTAGTAACTCTTTTTACTCTTTTCGTAGTGACGTTTTTAGCAATATTCTTTTCTAATTCCACTAAAATAAATTTCCTGTTTCCATTATCTTCTTTATTCAAATCCAAAACCGCATGACCAGTAGTCCCTGATCCAGCAAAAGAATCGAGGATTAGATCGTCTTTATCTGTCACAAGATCAATAATTTTTTTAATTAATTTTGATGGTTTTGGGTTTTGAAACTCGCCACGCCCAAGAATTGCTCGTAATTCTGCATTCGCCTGCCGCGTGCTTCCGAAATCTTCATATTTCCAAAATGTCCATGGCCTCATTCGTTCACTTACTTCACTCAAATAAGTTTTTTTTTGGGGGACTCTTTTGCCTTTCGGATCAAGATAAATGCGCCCATCCTCAACAAGGCGCACCAGTGTTTCTTTGGAAAAACGTGGATAAGTCCCCTTTGGAGCGCGCCAAATTTGGTTGTTTGGAAAAGTAAAATTATACACGCCTTCTTCGCTTCCGCTTTTCGCATGAAGCGGAGTTAAAAGATATGGACCACGCGGATCATTGTCGTAATTTTTATAGACGCTTCTTTGTTTTTCTCCTTTCTTAATCCCTTTTAGTTTGGCGCTAGCAATAGATTTTGCATAAACGACTACATATTCAGTATTAGAAGAAAAATACCGTGCATCATTCTTAATAGTGTCCATTCCTTGCCATGAAATATTTGCCAAAAAATTTTCCGTTCCAAAAATATCATCCATTATCATTCTTAGATTACAGTGTTCATTATCATCAATACTTACAAAAATCACTCCATCATCACTCAATAAATCCCGCAATAATTTCAACCGCGGATACATCATACAAAGCCATTTATCGTGCCGACACAAATCCTCACTTTCCGGACCTACGACTTTTCCAAGCCATTCTTTTATTTTCGGCGAATTTACTCTATCATTATAAACCCATTTTTCTTTGCCAGTATTATATGGCGGGTCAATATAAATACATTTTATTTTCCCATAATAAAAAGGCATTAACGCTTTTAATGCCTCCAAATTATCCCCTTCCAAAATTAAATTCTCGCTCTTCCCAAGCGAGTATTTTTTATTTTTCTTCATCAACCGAAACGGCACATCCTTATCATGATTTACAATTTTATCTTTTCCAATCCAATTTAATATAGGCATAATTTTTTTCAAAATTATTTAAAACATTCTTCGTATTGCCAATATTTTTTAGCTTTGAGGCAATCCATTACTTCAAGTAATTTATTATTTTCATCTTCCAAATTTAGCATTTTATAATTTTCTAAAACTTCTATCTCGTTTTCAAGATTATTTATTTCAATTTGCTGTTCGTTAATTTTATCTCTTAATTCAGAATTTCGACTTGAATAATTTTGATAAAGATTATTATTTTGCAAATAAAGATCTTTTTCTTTAATAGAATCAAAAACTATTAAATAAAAAGCTACAACGAAGGAAACAGCAAAAAGTATTGTAATCCCCATTAACATTCTATCTGTTCGTCTCAAACTTTTTCGATAATTTTCAAATTCGCTCTTAGCTTTTTCTCTTTCTATGTTTAATAAGATAAGTTCTTCTTTTGTTGATTTTTTAATTTCCAAAAGACCTCGTGCCTTTGGATCTTGAGCAGTTGCTTGTCGTTCTATTTCTCCCCAGAAATATTCCTTGCTTGTTTCTGGACCGGGTCCAGTAAACGAGTTTTCAGTATCTTCCTGTTTTAAATCAGCTATATTCATAAATATTTATTTCCATCCCTGCTTAACAATTCTAAACGCGACTTTTTCTTGTGGGACTTGAATTGGTCCTTGAGGGGTTTGTTGAACCATATTTAAGTTATCATATTAAAAATTTCCTTTGCGGCTATAATTGCATTTAACTCAACGCGTTTAAGATTTCTTATGGTATCGGCATAATCACACTTATTTCTATTATTTCTTAATCTATCTAATTCAGGACTTAATAATTTTACATTTTCATCATCATGTCCAGTCAAAAACCTTACAACATCTTTATGAATATCTGATCTTTTACCTCCGGAAAACTTAACGTTGCTATTTTGAGCAAACATTTTTGTTTTATGAAAAGCCGCGAAGTATGCTCTATTTACTGCAGAACGCATTGATACTTCACTCCCTATCTCAGCCAATTTATTCGCTAATTTTAGACAATCATCACAAGGAAACATAATATTAAATAAACTCCAAATTTAAATTAAATTTTCCAATATTCTCATTAACCCTCTTTAAAAGCCATTCTCTATCAATTTCCTTTAATTTTTCATGAGCTTTCTTGGCGTCAAGGTCGATTTCTATATTTAAAAATAATTCTCCTCTATCATCTTCAACTTCCGGATCAAAAAATAATTCTAAATTTAAATTAACATTGCCAAATTTTTTCCTAATAACATCAGGTGCTTCATATAAATAATCAATAATGCTAATATGATTATTCAAAAAATCTGTTATTTCTTCCTTATTTATAATATTGCAATTTTTGGTTTGCAAAAAAGAAAAAAGTGGTTCTATTTTTATAAAGCTCTCTGTAATTTCTTTAACTTTTTCATTTTCAGATTCTTTCTGCCACCAAACATAAAATGGGAGCGAACTAGGTTCGCCACTTAAAACACTCATCTCTTTTGCTTTATCAATAGTTAAAAGTGTCATAATTTTTAATTAAACAGCTCTTTTGTTTTATCTTTTAATACTGCCTCAAAAACATCTTCAATATTTTTATGGGCACTTGTAATCCATTGAGTAATTTCATTTGTTTGAATACTACCTGGATTAACTAAAAAATAATCCATATCTAAAACAAACGTTGTTTTACCCTGTGCCGCCATTCTATCAAGTAGTTGTACCTTTATATTATCTCTCCCACTTTCAAAAGCAAAAATTGTTCCTACCATAAACGATACTAAATCCTGTGGCAAATTTTTTCCCATCGCAGGACGCAAATTAAAATATTGTTCTATATCAAAACTAAATAACGGTATTATAAAATTATTGATATACCTTAAGCCGATTCTTTGTATAGATTTAATCTTTATATTCTTAATATAGGAGTTGAAAACTAAATTTATCAACGGATAAAATTTTTGCCATGAATTATAGGGTTTTAATTTATGAATAGATAATCTTCCTTTGTCTAATTGAATCAGCGTTTTTTCGTCATCTGAAAAAAATTGATCAAACTCTTCAAAAGTTTTATTAAAACTTTGTTCTTTAGGATTAATTTCGAATTTCATTTGGTGTATCTGTCCTTTTTTCTTTTTGGGAAATTTTTCTTTTATTTCATTAAAAAATAAATCAACCATTTTTTGATCAAAAACGCCCTCTAATTCAAATCTAAACTCACAAACAACTTCTGTAATAGGAGGATTTTTATATTGTTTATTCACAGTAATTTTGAAATAATTTATTTCCACCCCTGTTTAATAATTCTAAACCCAACTTTTTCTTGAGGGATTTGAATTGGTCCTTGGGGTGTTTGCTGAGTTATATTAACTTGTTGTTTTTTGTAGTCAATCGTTAATTCAAAACAATTTGAAACATCACTACTTTCGACAAAAGCAATTTTATAATCCTTTTTGTTTTCCATTGTATTCTCTCCTAATTCATTCTCTGGATTCCACAACGTACTTAGATCCATTTCTTTTTCGTATTCTTCATATAATACACTCATCGCATCTGCTAATTTCTGTTCCGCAAATTGAACAGTTTTAATTCCTAAATCTTTTTTTGCTTCTTTACGACCGATAAAATATTGATGGGAATAAAGTTTTTCTGTTAAATTATCAACCACCTTTTTAATATCATCTTCAGACATTGGCGACTGATGGCTCTCTAAAAGACGTGTAGCTAAAATACGAATTAAATTGTGAATACGGTTAACATTACCAAGAGCTAAAGGATGAATTTGTGGATTAGATTCAATAAATTTATTGAAAATTTTTGTTAAATCCTCATCGCTTTTAATGCCAAACTTATTTTTCGCTAAATCAAAATATGCCATTACGTCTTCAACTGAAATGGGAATTCTATTTTGTGGATTTTGAGGGTCAACTGGATTAAAAACGTTAGCCGTAGAAGGATCAATCGGAGATAATTCTGACAAATCACTCATTACAATTTCATCTGCGCCTAAAGCAATCATTGTCGCCGCACTATGCGCTTTATATGGAATTAAAACTGAAAATTTATCGCAATATTCTCTAATCATTGAAACAATTCGCCAAGGTACCATTGTGTCGCCACCAGAGCTATATAAAAATAAGTCTATATTTTTAGTTTTACCAATTTTTCGAAGTTGTCTACTGATTATCGGAATGATATCACCTGCAATTTTAGCATTTACTGGACCCTGTCTATCACTAGTTATATATGTAATGACGCGTGATTCTCTTATTTTTTCTATTTTTTTAATAATTTCTTTTTTGTCCATAATTTTATATTAATTTTTAAATAGATTTACTTATATTTTACCACCATTTGACATAGAAATCAACGGCGTTGTCTATCCATTTTCTATATCAATTTATTTTCTTTAAAACTGAAGGCTTTGGTTTTTGTGATGATAATATGGTCTAAGACGTCTATACCCATTATTTTGCCTGCTTGGACTATTCTTTTAGTGATATTTATATCATCTTCTGAGGGGTCTGAATCACCAGAGGGATGGTTGTGAACTAAAATTACTGAAGCGGCGTTTTGTTTCAGAGCTTCAGCAAAAATTTCGCGAGGATGGACTAAATTAGCATTAAGTGTGCCAATAAACATTGGCTTTTTAAAAATCATTTCATTTCTTGCGTTGAGATAAATTACCATCAAATGCTCTCGTGTTTTATCTCTCATATAAACAGCTTGGGCAACCACGTCTTTAACTGACTTAATTATCGGCAGAGTTTCGTCTTGAATCTTTAAAGCCCTTTTGACTAATTCTGTTGAAGCTAAAATTGTACAAGCTTTTGCCGAACCAATTCCTTTAATTTTAGCCAATTCTTTATATTCTAATTGCAATAATCTTTTTTTAGAATGCTTTCTTAAAATTTGTTTGGCAATTTCAATAACGTTTTTCCCTTTTATCCCTGTTCCTAAAAGAATTGCTAAAAGCTCCTCATCTTTGAGGTTTCCTGGACCCTTGGAAATCAATTTTTCCCTCGGCCTTTCAATCTTTGATAAATCCTTTATTCTCATCTATTTTTATTATATCACAAACAAACTATTGCTAAAACTTTATTTCTGTAAAGTTTTGAGAGGCCGAGCCTATCAACCTCCTTACAGGTTGCGACCTGCGCATTTTACAATCGGAGAGCGTGCAGGTGTAACCCATATCAACTCTCACAATAGGCTTATCTGAATTTGCAATGTGCATTTTTTTCACATTACTTTTATTATCAAATCCGCCGTCTTAAAATCCTTTTTTTATCTTTTTTATTATTTTTCTTCTTTTTTTAAATAATCAAAACAAAAAATCTCCACAACTCAAAAGAGCCGCCGAGATAAATTTCTAATTTTTACTACTTTAAAAAACATAAGTAGTTTTTAGTTTGTTATATATATTTTTTGAATTAATGCTTCTCTCAACATTAATTTTAATGCTTTCTTTCCTTTTGTTGTCTTGAAATATTTTTCCCTTCTCCTAGCATCTTTTCCTGAAATAAAAGCTTCATAATATATAAGTCTAAGTGGTAAACGCTTTGCAGTAGAAATATTTTTGCCCCTTTTATGTTCTGATAATCTCCTCTTTAAATCATTTGTTAGTCCAATATAGAAATTTTCATCATGGAGACTTAAAAGAATATAAACATAATAAAATTTGATTGGCATTTTATACTAACTAATTGTTGCCGTGAACCAGAATAAATTCGGTTCACGGCATAAATCAGAACTTCGTTCTGATTTATGGCTCGGGGGCAGGGATTCGAACCCCGATTGATGGAGTCAAAGTCCATAGTCCTGCCATTAGACGACCCCCGAATGTTTATTTCAATAAAATAATTGTACAAAAATCTTGCCCATTTGTCAAATAAGTTATTTCCCGCGCCATTTCCAAAAATATTTTAAAGCGCTAAAAATATGAATCCAAGTAACCCTTTGAGAAAGGGATGGGAAAAATGAAAAATCAGCAGAAAGCCGGCGATGAAAATGAATCATTTTGGCTTTAGGAAAATAAACAACTTTTTTGCCCGCTTGCCAGACTTTTCTTGCTAAATCAACATCTTCAAAATAAAGAAAATAACGTTCGTCAAAATAACCAATCTGCTTCAAAAAATCCTTTTTAATCATTAAACATGCCCCGATTAACCAGCCAACTCCCCTGATTTCCTGATGATCAAAATCCTGCATTAGATATCTTTTAAGCTCATTTTTAAACCAAGGCAACCGATACAAAAAAGTTCTCCTAATTGCCGGCGTGATTAATTTGGGAAAGCGGTAACAAGAAAATTGAATTGTCTTATCCTGATTAAGCAACTGCGGGCCAATTAAACCAATATCATAATTTTTCTTTAAAAAAGCGAGCATTTCTTCAATCGCCCCGGGACTAACAATCACATCAGGATTAAGAATTAAAATATAATCCCCTTTTGCTTGTTTAACTGCTTGATTATTAGCTTTAGCATAACCGGAATTCTTATCATTTAAAATAATTTCTATTTTCGAATGGTCTCTTTTTATTTCTTTCAAATATTCTAAACTGCCGTCTTGGGAATTATTATCAATAATAATAATTTCGTAATCCAAATTTATTTTTGCTTTGATTAAATTTTCCAAACAAAGTTGAAAAACTTTCTGTTGCTTGTACTTAAGAATGATAATTGATAAATCCATAAAAATTTATTGATAAAAACGGGCTCTTTTCATCCATTTTCTCATTTCTGCCGGTTTAACTACCGCATTTTCCATAATAATTTTTCTTTTTTTTAGCATTTTAAAAAAACCGGCCCAAAAGGAAAACCCCGCTTTTAATAAAACATCTGGTTTGGTAAAGAACAAATATGACTTCTTTCCCGCTTCATAAATGAAAATCCAAAAAAAATGACGCCAAAAATTTTCTCCCTGTTCATTTTTTAATAACAGCCAAAGATGATTACGAAAGGAATAAAGCTCAACTTGTTTCGGCCTGGATTGATGCCCCTTAAAAATATCTATCAATTTGGGTTTTTCCTTTAAACCAGTTCCCCGATAATGGTAGGCTTTTGCCAAAGGCACAAACAAACTTGTCCATCCTTTTAATTGAAGCCTCCATGCTAAATCCGCGTCTTCCTGATAAGCAAAAAAATCTTGGTCAAAATATTCAAAATCTTTTTTATTTAAAGGAATTTTTATTTCTTCCAAAGCTTGCCGTCGATACAAAGCGCTAGCGCCAGTTACGCCAAAAATATCTTTTTCTTTATCATATTGCCCCTCATCTTCTTTGCCCTGTCCTCGTTCCAAAATATGACGATTTTTTAAAATACTCAAACCGGCACTATCAATAATTTTAGTTTTAATTTTTCCTTGATAATCATCCAGAGGACTTTTGATTTGTAAAAATTTACCGCTAAAACTTCCCACTTTTTTTTCTTTTTCCGCTTGTTTCATAATTTTATCTAAAAAATCAGGCTCTAAAATAATGTCCGGATTTAAAATCAAAACAAATTCAGAATCTATTAAATACAAACCCTGATTATGCGCCTGAGAAAAACCCAAATTTTTACTGTTTTGAAAAATAAATAATTGACTATTTTTTCTCTTAAAATTATTTTTAATAACTTCTTTAGAATATTCTTTTTTCAAAATATCAATCGTTCGGTCACGAGAGCCGTTATCAATAACTAGAACAGAAAAATTGCGGTAAGTTTGGTTAAAAACCGCATTAAGACAATCTTTTAAAAATTTGTCGCTATTCCAAGTAACAATTTGAACTATCAATTTTTGTTTCATCTTTTTTCAAATTGAAAATTAAACAAAAAGAAGAAATTAGATAAAAAATACCTAAAGAATGAAAAAGCACAGGCGCGGTTAAATTGGCAACCATTAAACTTAATAAACCAGCGTTTAATCCGATAATCAGTCTTTTTTGAAAATAATCATTTTTAAATTCTTTTAATTTTTGCCAACTGGAATAAAAAAAGTAAAAAAGGAGCAAGCCGTAAGTAATTAAACCAAATAAGCCAAGCTCGCGCCAAATTTCCAAATAACCCCAATCTAAATGATAGGTTGTTTCTGTCTGCATGGTGGTTTGATTATAATAGGAAATAGTTGAACCTAAGCCTTGCCCAAAAAGAGGGTCTTTTTTAATTTCTTTAATTAATTGAGGAAGAATGTTCATTCTAGTTAAGGAGCTGATTTCCGTCTCTGGTTCTACTACTGTTTTCAGCCGATTTTGAAAAAAATCAAATGCCTGAAAAAATTTTCCCCCGCTAGTAGCAGAAAATAATATAATAAAACCTAAAAACAAAGAAAAAATCGTTAAACCGGAAAACATAAGCCATCTTTTCCAATTTACTCCCTTTAAAAGAATAAACAAGCCTAAAAATACTCCCAAAAGATAAACGCGAGAAAAATTAATAATCAAAACTAAACCTGATAAAAAACTTAAAAATAATAATAACTTTTTTATTTTTTTATTAAGCTTTTTCTTTCCTTCTATTAAAAAACTTAACAAAACTAAAAATAAAGGCAAAACCAATAAATGAGCTGGGCTCATAATACGGAAAAAATTTCCTCCTGCATCCGTCGCCTTGCCAATTGCAACTCCCCGCCACCACCAATAAAACCAATTATGCACCTCCGCTAAACCGCTGGAAAAAAGAATAAAAATAATGATTGTTAAAATACTGATGCCGATAATAAATCCTTGGCTTAATTTTAAACTTGTTTTAATAAAAAAATTATTTTTAAAGATTTCCAACAATGGAAAAATTAATAAAAAATAAGAATAATTTATAAAATCTTTAATTGCTAGAGTCACCTCTTGTTTGAGTAGTCCCTGTAAAAACCCCAAAAAAATAATAAATAAAAAAATAAACAAAATTGCGCCGATGCTTGTATCAAAAAAACTTTTTAAAGATTTTAATAATTGTTTTTCTTGATATTTTTTCATTAACCAGACTGCCATTAAAACCGCGAATAAACCAAACCGCAAAGAAAGACCGAAAAATTCAAATAGATGCCCTTGTAGACCGAAAAAAAACTCAAAAAATAAAAATAGAAAACCATACTCTATTTTTATTAAAGAAAAAATAACTGCCAAAGCGATTATTAAAATACAAAAAACATTTAATAAGAAAGGAAAAGCATATCCAATCAAGGACAATATCTGAAAAAGGAAAAAAAATCCAACTATGAACCATATTTTTTGAATTGTTTCCTTAAAATTCATTTATCCAATTTTTAAACTTTTTTTAATTTGTTTCTTTTTTCTTAATGAAACTAAAGCGCTTAATCCCGCCAAAATCAGGCTTAAAAGACTGATTATTTTTAAGATGTCATTTTTTTTGCCCGGTTTATTTTTTTCAAAGTATTTTATCAAACTTCGATTGTAAATCTTTTGCTTTTTTAAAGACAAAAGCTGGTCAAAACTTTGACCGCCATAATGCATAATCTCAAAATCAGAATGATAAATCACCTTATAACCTGATTTTTTAAATCGATAACAAAGGTCAACGTCTTCAAACCAAAGATGATAATCATTGTCAAATGAACCGATTTTATCCAATAAAGCGCGCCTGGTGAGAATAAAGGTTCCAGCTACCTGGTCTACTTCCTGAGATTTCTCAAAATTAAAACCTTTTTGAAAATATTTTCTTATCGCCGGCAACCAGAAAAAAAGATAATGAAGCTTAAGTAAAATTAAAGATTGGGTAAAAAGATTAGGAAATCTTCTCACTGAACTTTGAGATATTCCATTTGTCCCAATTAATCGACAACCGACTATTCCCCAATCATTATGCTCTTTTAAATCTTTTATTAATTTTTCCAGACCGGGTTTGATAAATTCCGTATCCGGATTAAGAAAAAGAATAAATTCTCCAGTCGCCTGTTCTAACGCCTGATTGTTGGCAACAGCAAAACCCATATTTTTTTTATTTAAAATAATTTTCAATTTCGGCTGTTGTTTCTCTTGCTCCAACCATTTTAAATATTTAACGCTATTATCCAAAGAACAATTATCAACGACAATCACCTCATAATCAATTTTCTGAAAATAATCAAAGATGGAATCCAAACATCTTTCTAACAAGGGCTTAACGTTCCAATTAACAATAATAACAGAAACTTTATCAGGAACAAAGTTTTTAACTTCCCCTTGATTCAATGTTTCAAAATTGTTATTCATAATGTTTTTTAAAATATTTTAAAAATGTTCTTTTATTAATTTAATAATTTTTTCCATTTTAATACCCCAATCATATTCTTTAATTTTTTCTTTTCTTTGCTGGCGAGCCTCTGGATTATCTTCCTCCAAAGCTTGATTTAATTTTTTATTAAAATCTTCGTAGTCTTGAGCAATTTTTACCAGATGAGAAAGATTTTCCGCTCCGGAAGTTGGAGTGGTAACAACTGGCAGCCCCGAGGCTAAATATTCCAAAGCTTTAAGAGAATTGGTTGATTTGATAAATTTGTCTAATTTATGCGGTGAAATAGCAACTGAAAAATGATTAAGATAAAACGGCGTTTCTTGATATTTTTTATGCCCTAAAAAATAAATATTTTTGTATTTTTGAAGTTTTTTTATTTCCACGGCCAGCCGCCGCAACCTTCTAAAATAAACCGGCCATAAAGGTCCGATTAAGACAAAAGATTTTTCCGGATTATGGTTTGCCAAATATTCCAAAAGATCGACATCTATCCTTTGCTGGATAATCCCTAAATAACCAACAATTGGTTTAGAAACTTTTTCCAAATCCTTTGGTAAATCAGAAGACTCTTTTTTAAAATGAGAAACTTCCACCCCGTTTGATATCCAATAAAGATTTTCTTTTCTCCCTAAACTTTTGAAAAAATCAATCAAATTATCAGAAACAGTAAAAATTAAATCACTTTTTTCCGCAATAATCTGATAATTATTTTTGAGAATAGTTTGATATTTTTTAAAAGAAGGATGTTCAATCCAATTATCAACTGCGTCAAAAATAGTTAAATCAAGCTTAATCGGACAATCTTCTTTTAAATAATCAACAAACATTGGAAAACATGACCAACCCACTTTTTTGGTTTCTGAATTTAAAGGATATTTTAAATCAATTTTTTTTAAAAATTTATCAACCTTTTTCATTATTTTACCAGGTGCCCAAAAAGAATTAACAGTTGAAAAAACATAAAATTTATCAGAAACTTTTATTCCCCGACTGATTAAATCACAATAAACTTTTTCGCCCTTTGGACCGAAAACAATATTCTGAAAAAAATTGCGCAAAACTCTTTTAAAACTAAAAGGTAAAAAATCTATAGCCACTATTCTTTTCACTTCTGGCTGATCTAAAAATTGATAAAGTAAATGACGATTGCGATTAACTGTTCCCCTTTCCCATTCTTGAAAAGAAGACATATTAAAACTGATTATTTCTATTTGTTTCATAATTTATTTTTCTTTTGATTCTGTTTTAACAAAAATCGAACGAAAGTTAATTATTCCTTTTATAAAATCTAAATCTTGTCTTTTAATTAAATTGAAAGAATAAACTGCGGCAAAATAGACTAAGATGCCAATTAAACAAGAAAAAATTAAATGAATTTTCTCTTTGACTAGAAAAATTGTTAAAGCCATAATTAAACTGGAAAAGAAAATTAATCCTATTTTTTTAAACAAATAACTTTTATCAACTTTGATAATTTTCCGCGTAGAAAATATCTCCAAGAAAAAAATAATTATAAAACCAAAAAAAACAGCCAAAGCTGAACCATAATGACCTAAAATCGGAATTAATATCAAGTTTAAAATAATAAAAATAACCGTTCCTAAACCGTGAATTAAAGTATTTTTTTTCTGTTTTTCACAAGCGTTTAAAAGACTCACAAAAACAAAATCCAAAAACATAAAAGGAATAGAAAACGACAAAATAATTAAAATTAAAATCGCGGGCGCATACTCTGGACCGTAAATAAAAAGAATAATTTGTTTTGCTAAAATTGAAAGCCCCAAAACCAAAGGAAAGGCAATAATCATCAAATATAAAACTGCTTGAGAAAAAAGCTTAGTCATTTCTTCTTTTGACTTGATAAAATAATAACTTAAAGCCGGATAAAGAGCTGAGCTTAGCGACCCAGCGATTAAAAGAATAAAAGCGTTAATTAATTTTAAAGCGGCGCTGTAAAACCCTACGGCCTTATCACCCGCCAAATACGAAAGAAGAATTGTGTCACTAGTGGAATATAATTTAGCAAAACAAGCGGCGATGAAGAATGGCCAAGAAATTTTAAACAAAGGTTTTAAGATTTCTTGATTTAATTTAGGAATAAGTTTCAATTTTAATTTCTTTTTAACAAAAAAGATAGCATTAGCTAAATAAAAAATACTGGCCATTAAAAGCGGTAAAACCATGAGAATCACATTTACCTTCAAATAAATCAAAAACAAGCCCACTAAAAGCATTACTGTTTTATGAATAATAATTCCCAAAGCTTCATATTTAGTATTTAAATGTCCGCGGAAAACAAAATAAAAAACGAGTGCCAGAGTATCAAGTAGGATAACCAGGGTAGTTAAATAAACTAAATAATTGGTTATAGGTTGATAGCCTATTAAATTAATAACTAAAAAAGATAAAGCCAAAACTATTATTCCGGCTAATAAACAAAAACCCAGAATACTACTAAAATATTCCTGGGTCTTTTCTTTATTTCTAGCTACTTCCCTAGTTAAAACCGGCAATAAACCAAAGTCGATTAAAACAGAGAAAAGCGCAGCAAAAGATAAGGCAAATGTGTATTTCCCAAAATTATCCGCACCTAAAAAACGAGCTAAAAAAATAAAGTATAAGAGAGCTACCAATTTTTGATAGATGTAGGCAGTTAATAAATAAAAAGTATTTTTGGCTGTAGAAACCATGGAAATAGAGTTATCTCTTTTTCCATTGCGGGGCTCTTCTGGCTCTTTTTAAACCCGGTTTTTTTCTTTCTTTTTTTCTGGGATCTCTACTCAATAAACCAAATGATTTTAGTTCTTTTCTCCATTCCGGATTAAAAGAAATTAAAGCTCGGGCAATACCCAAAGAAACCGCGTCAGCTTGACTATGAATTCCTCCGCCTTTTACAATAACCGTAAAATCAAAATCTTTTTCTTTTGCTAATATCTTTAGCGAAGATAAAACCTTTATTTGTAAATCAAAAACCGGAAAATATTCCTGAAGGGTTCTTTTGTTAATTAAAATTTTCCCCAGGCCTTGAG
Source organism: uncultured Gammaproteobacteria bacterium (assembly GCA_964531505.1). Taxonomy (GTDB): domain Bacteria; phylum Patescibacteriota; class Patescibacteriia; order UBA2591; family UBA6264; genus UBA6264. The sequence goes on along the minus strand of CAZHDT010000005.1, from coordinate 13,573 downwards.
GAAAAAATTGAACCTGCGCGATGGCAGTTTTTCTTTTTCCTGTTGCCCAAATTCTTTCTGTTCCCTTCGGTAAAATTTTTTCTTCTATTTTCTTTACTGCTGTTTTTGCTACTACTTTTTTTTCCACTCCTGTTTTCTTTACTGTCTTTTTTATTTTTGGTTTAATTTCTTTTTTGGGCTTAATTTTAACTTCTTTTTTTATAGTAATTTTTGATTTAGGGGAAACGCTTTTTTTCACGGTTTTCACCGTTTTAACTTTGGCTTCTTTCGGAGTTGTTTTTTTATTTTCCGATTTTTTAACTGGCATAAAAATATTCTTTTTAATAAATTATTAAATTTAACTCTCTAAGTTTAACAAATTTCTAAAAATAAGCAAGATTAAAATTCGATTGTTTCTCCTATTTTTTGCTTTTCTCCTATTTTAACCGTTTTAAAAATCATCAATAACCAAAAAATAATTCTAGCTAGAATTATTGACAAAAGACTCAGTATCTTCCCCACTAATTGAAGAATAAAAAATAAAGCTACCGCGATGCCAATAGATATTTCACGATGATACGGACCGATAAATTGAGAAAACTTTGAATTAACTAAACCTGCCAAAACCTCCTCCATTGTTTCTTCCCCTGTTAAATCAATTTTTAAAGACTCAGAAAGACTTTCCCGTTCTTTAATAATTAAATCCTGATTATTGACCCCCCCTTGAATTATTAAAGAACTGGCCAAAGTTTCATCAACTGTCATTTTGGGGTCATAAAAAGGAATAATTTTCCCGACCATACCGCCAACCGGCTTAAGAATAAGACCAAAAAATTCAGAGGGAATCTCTATGCTCTTTTGATTTATTACCATCAAAGGATTGAAATAATAAACCAGGGCGATAATCAAGGCCAGAGCAGTGATAAAACAGGAAATCCCCCTTTTCCAAATTTTTTTAAAAGACAATTTTAAACGATTTTCCTTTTCATTTAACATTAATTCTACGCTAATAACAGAAAAAAGAATCAAAAATAAAACGCCTAATAAATAATAAAGAATGATTTCTGTCGGCTGATTAAAAAAAATAAAAAAAGATGCGCCAAAAGCCAACAAACAAGTGTAGATTAAATTACGAGAATTGATTAAAAGCGTCAAAATAAGATAAAGAATAAAAAATCCCAACCAACTTAAAATTAAATATAAAAAATGAATTGAGGATGGGGCTAAAAAAAATAAAGATAAATATCCCCAAAAAAATATGGAGGATAAAATAGCCAGTAAACTCAAAATAAGGTGTTTAATTTTCATATTTTAATAAAGATTCTCTATTTCTTTTATCATAACATTATTCTTTATTAAAACAACCTTTTTTGAAATAATAAAATTAAAACTAACTTGGGAGCCGAGCTCCCAAGTTAGTTCTCAAAATTTTGAGAAAATAATTTGAATAATTACTTAATAATCATTTAATTATTTTGCTGTTTCTTCAAATTCACCATCAATCGGCTCCTCTTTTTTCTCTTCATTTTTTGAATCCGTCTTTCCGCTCTCAGAATTTTGAGCTTCTTTCTCTTTACTTTGACCAGCGGATTCAGGATTCGGCTGACTATTGTATAATGCCGCACCAATTTTCTGAATTTCCGAACTTAAACTTTCTAAAGACTTTTTAATTTCTTCCACACTGTCTTTATCTTTTATTTCCTTTAAAACTTTGATTTTCTCTTCTATGGATTTTTTATCGTCTTCTTTTATTTTATCTCCCGCATCTTTTAAAGCCTTTTCAGAAGAATAAATCAAAGTATCTGCCTGATTTTTTAATTCAATTAATTCCTTTTTCTTTTTATCTTCTTCAGCAAATTTTTCCGCTTCTTTTTTCATTTTTTCAATTTCATCTCCGGATAAAGCGGTAGAATCCTTAATAGTAATATGCTGTTCCTTATTAGTTCCCTTATCTTTAGCAGCAACCGTTAAAATGCCATTGGCGTCAATATCAAAAGTCACTTCTATCTGAGGAATTCCTCTAGGAGCGGGTGGAACACCATCTAAAATAAATCTTCCCAGCGTGCGATTGTCATTAGCCATTTGCCTTTCTCCCTGTAAAACATGAATTTCCACTGAAGATTGATTATCGGCCGCGGTGGAAAAAGTTTCTGATTTTGAAGTCGGAATGGTAGTATTTCTTTTAATTAAAGGCGTCATAATGCTGCCCAAAGTCTCAATCCCTAAAGTTAATGGCGTAACATCCAAAAGTAAAACATCAGTCACCTCTGATTCTCCAGATAAAATTGAAGCTTGAACCGCCGCGCCCATTGCCACGCATTCCATCGGGTCTACTCCCCTTTCAATCTTTTTACCCAATTTATCTTCAATAAATTTTTGGACGATGGGCATCCGAGTTGGTCCGCCAACTAAAATAACCTTTTCAATTTCCGAACTTTTTCTTTTTGCGTCCTCCATCGCCTGATCAATCGATTTTTCACAGCGATCAACAATCGGCTTAACCAATTCTTCCAACTTTGCCCTAGTAACTTTTAAAGAAAGATGTTTCGGTCCTTCACTATCCGCGGTAATAAACGGAAGATTTATTTCTGTCTCCATGACGGAAGAAAGTTCTATTTTCGCTTTTTCTGCCCCCTCTCTTAAACGTTGCATTGCCATTTTATCTTTTCTTAAATCTATGCCTTCTTTCTTTTTAAAATCATCAGCGATGTAATTAATTAAAACCTCATCCATATCAGACCCTCCCAATTCCGTATCGCCGGAAGTTGATAAAACCTCAAATTGCGCTTCTTTTTTTTTGTCATCCGTTTCAACTTGAGCTAAACTCATAATTGTCACATCCAGGGTGCCAGCGCCAAAATCAAAAACTAAAACTTCTTGATCTTTTTCTTTAATTTTATCCAAACCATAAGCAATAGACGCCGCCGTTGGCTCGTTAATCAAACGAACCACTTCCAAGCCAGCGATTGACGCAGCATCTTTAGTCGCCTGTCTTTGGGCGTCGCTAAAATAAGCCGGCACCGTAATAACAGCCTTTTCAATTTTTTCACCGAAATAATGTTCCGCGTCTTTTTTAATTTTTTGCAGAATAAAAGCGGATATTTGTTGAGGAGTATATTCTTTGTCTCCTATTTTATACTTATAATCTTGTCCCATTTTTCTTTTAGCGCCAAAAATCGTTCTTTCCGGATTGGCCACGGCCTGACGTCTAGCCGGTTCACCAACTAAAAGCTCCCCTTCTTTGCTAAAAGCAACATAAGAAGGAAAAGCTTTTCCTCCAACCGCCGTTGTGCCTTCAGCAGAAGGAATTATTTTTGGTTTACCAGCCTCCAAATAAGAGGCCGCTGAATTCGAAGTTCCTAAATCAATACCAATTATTTTTCCCATATTTTACCTCATTTGATAAATATCAGACCTATCCAGTAATTAAGCTGAATCTATCTGTCATTTAAATTAAATTTAATTATTTTTTATTTATTTTTATTTCAATTTTCTTTGCTTGATTTTTTTCTCGTTTCGGAATTTCTATTTTAAGAATTCCATTTTGATAATTAGCTTGCGCTTGATCTTCTTCTACTTTAGCCGGCAAATTAACTGCCCGATAAAAACTCCCCATTTTAACTTCATGGCGATAATAATTTTTATCATCCACTTCTGATTCTCGACGATTTTCTCCTTTAAGAATCAAAACATTGTTCTCAATGGAGACTTCCACGTTTTCCGGATTAATACCAGTTAAAGCCGCCTCAATAAAAACTTTATCATTTTTTTCGTAAATATTAACAGCGGGAGCAAAATCAAGTTTTTTCATATTAACCGGTTCATTAAAAAATCGGTCAATTTCTTCCCAAGGCTCCCAAATCAAATTACGATTAAATGGAACTAATGCCATAAGATTAAAAATTAAATTAATTAAATTATATAATTAAAAACCTTTATTCAATAATAACTTTAGTGGGCCGAATTACTTTTCCTTTCATTAAATAACCAGATTGAATCTCTTCTATTATTTTTTCTCCGTCCCCTTTTCTTTGTAAAGCTTCGTGAAAAAAGGGATTAAATTCTTCACCCAAAGCTTTAATTTTCTCTACTCCATCCTCTTTTAAAATAACCTCTAACTGTTTTTTTATTTGCTCTATGCCTTGAACCCAGTTTTTCCTTTTTAAATCTTTTTCTTGATGTTTTAAAACATTTTCAAAACTGTCTAAAACAGATAAAAGTTTTAAAATTATTTCCAAATTTGCTAACCCTATCCATCTTTGCTTTTCCAAAACGATTTCCTTTTCTCGATTGAGATAGTCTGCTTTTGTTCTTTTCCAACCATTCAAATATTCCTCTGATATCCCTTCTAAGTTTTTTAAACGTTCCTTTAAATCAATTATTTCTTTCTCTTGACTTTGATTTTTTCCTAAATTTATTTTTTGCTTTTTTTCAGACATTTTAAATTTTGTTAATTAATTCACGAACGGTTTTAACAAAAGTAAAATTTCTTTGATAATCCATTCTAATCGGACCGAGAATGCCAATTAAACCCTCCTGTTTCGGTCCTATTTTAAAACGGGATAAAACCGCGCCGCAAAAATCCCCAAAAGGATTTTTTTTGCCAATTAAAATTTCTATTTCCTTTTTTTGACCTAAAAAATCGAAATTCTTTTCCAAAATTTCATCTAAATGGTCAATAATTTGAGAAAGATTATAAACAGCGGGATGTTCTTTAAATTCTGGTTGAATAAGTAAATTAGTCAGCCCAGTGTAATAAAAAACATTTTTACTGAAAGCGGCAAAGCTTAAGCTTTGCGAACAATCCGCCATTTTCTTTACCAAATCCTTAATGGTTTCTTTTTTATCATTAAAATTTTTTTGCTTTGAAAGAATTAAATCATTTTTCCAACTAATTAGCGTTTTTTTCTCTATTTCAAATTCAATTAAATTTTCTAAATAATAATCCCAGGCTTTTAAAGTAGGAATTCTTCCGGCAGAAAGATGGGGTTGTTCTAAATAACCCTGATCAATCAAATTAACCATTTCATTTCTGATTGTTGCTGAGCTTAGCCGAGGTTCCATATTTTCGCTTAAAGTTTTGGAACCGATTGGCTGAGCTTCTCTAATATACTGATTGATAATACGATTTAACATTTTTTCTTGCCGTTCTTTCATATTTCAAAAATAAAAATAAACTTCGTAAATTATTTTAAATAATAAATTAGCACTCGTCAATAGTGAGTGCTAATAAACTGTGGATAACTTTTTTTATTTAAAATACCAGAATATTTATCTTTTTAAAATAATTTCCGCAATCTTCTCCCCGGCTTGAGGACAGGAAATTTCTAAAATATTTTTACTAAGCAAAGATAATTTTTCTTTAGAACTCATTAAATTTTTTATTTCTTTTAAAAAAATATGGGGCTCAAAATTTCTTTCCTCAAAAACAACAGCCGCTCCTTTTTCTTGAAAATAACGGGCATTAACCTCTTGATGAGAATCAGGAATGGGAATAATAATAGAGGGTTTTCCTAAAACCGAGATTTCAGTTAAAATCCCCAAGCCGGCACGTGTGATAACTAAATCGGCAATTTGAAAAACATCTGGCAACTCCCTGGTTAAAAAATCAATTTGATGATAACGATTAAGCACTAAAATCTCATCTTCTAAATCTGGTTTTAATTCTTCTCCCTTATCTTTTCCAGTAATATGAATTATTTGGCAAAATTTAACCAATTCAGAAATAATTTCAATAATCATTTGATTTATTTTTTTTGCTCCTGATCCACCGCCAACTACCAAGAGAACTGGCAAATCGGCACGAAGATTAAATCTTTTAATTGCCCTTTCATTATCACCCTTTAAAATAACGGCTCGAAAAGGATTGCCGGTTAAAATTGTCTTTTCTTTTGGGTAGTCATTTAAGGATTTTTCAAAACTAACAGTAATTTTTTTAGCTAATGGGGATATAATTTTATTTGCCAAACCCTGTGTTAAATCCTGCTGATGGATAAAAATCGGCACATTTAAAAACCAAGCTGCATAGCAAACTGGAACGGCAACAAATCCTCCAGCAGAAAAAATTGCCCAAGGCTGAAATTTTAAAATAATAAAAAGGGATTGAATAAATCCCAAAATAATAAAAATCGGATCAATAATATTTTTAATTGAAAAATAACGACGGAATTTGCCGGAGAAAATTCCTTTATAAGGCAAATGATTAACTTCTGCCATTTCTTTTTCTGGTTTTCCTTTTTTTGTCCCGATAAATAAAAATAAAGTTTCTGGATTTTGTTTTTTTATTTCTTCCGCCACCGCCAATAAAGGGCCCACTGACCCGCCAGTTCCCCCCCCTGATAAAATTATTTTAATCATTTGGATTGATTGAATATTTATTATTGCTTAAATTTAATGACTTTCCCTTAATACATTTTAGCTTAAGTTTTTTCCTTGTCAAACAAAAACAAATCTGTTATACCAATATTATGAAAATAATTTCTTTAAAGGACAAAGATTATCCTGGAATTTTAAAAGAAATCTATAATCCGCCAAATAAAATCTATTGCCTAGGAGGGCTTAAAGAAAAAGAAAAATATCCCTTAGCAATCGTTGGAACGAGGAATTTTTCTTCAATGGGAAAAAAAATTACCGAATTATTCGTTAAAGAATTGGTTAAAAAAGGAATTACGATTATTAGCGGTTTAGCTTTAGGAATTGACGGAATCGCCCATAAAACCGCCCTTGAAAATAATGGTCGCACCATTGCTGTTTTGGGCTCCGGTTTTAATCATCTTTATCCTTTAGAACACAAAAAATTAGCTGCCCAAATTGTCGCTTCTGGCGGCGCGGTTATTAGTGAATATCCGCCGGAAACCAAACCCTCCAAATGGACATTTCCCGCCCGCAACCGAATTATTTCTGGACTTTCTTGGGGGACATTAGTTATTGAAGCGCCGGAAAAATCCGGGGCTTTAATTACCGCTAGATTTGCCTTAGATCAGGGAAGAGAAGTATTTGCTGTTCCTAATAATATTTTTCAAAAAAATTCCGCGGGAGTAAATAAGTTGATTAAAATGGGCGCTAAGCCAATCACTCAAGTAGAAGATATTTTAGAGTCTTTTGATTTAATAATTAATCCGGCCCAAAAACAATTTTTCACTGAATTTGAAGAAGAGAAATTATTATTAAAATACTTAGATAAAAAACCTCAAAAAATAGATTCCTTGATTAAAAAAACAAAAATTGAACCATTAAAAGTCATTTCTCTCTTGACAATGATGGAGGTCAATGGCAAAGTTAAAAAAATAAAAGAAAATGAATACCAACTAATTTAATATTGATGTCAACAAAAAAAGAAAAGAAAAAATTAATTATCGTGGAATCTCCCACTAAAGCAAAAACCATCGCCCGATTTTTAGGGGATGATTTTTTAATTGAATCATCTCAAGGACATATTCGCGACTTGCCAAAAGGAAAGTTGGGGATTGATGTAGAAAATAATTTTACCGCGCAATATGTCACTCCGACAATAAAAAAAAAGATTGTCAGTAAACTTAAAAAATTAGCTGAAAAAAGCGACGAAATTTACTTTGCCACTGATGAAGACCGCGAAGGAGAAGCCATCGCCTGGCATCTCAGTCAGCTTTTGCCAACCGAAAATAAAATTATCAGAAGAATCGCTTTCCATGAAATCACGGAAAACGCGATTAAAGAATCTTTAAAAAACCCAAGAGAAATAGATTTTAATTTATTTCAAGCTCAGCAAGCCCGGCGAATCCTTGACCGCTTAGTCGGTTATAAACTTTCGCCTTTGCTTTGGAAAAAAATATTTAAGGGGCTGTCTGCTGGAAGAGTTCAATCCCCGACCTTAAGATTAATTGTTGAACGGGAAAAAGAAATTGAAAAATTTAAACCAAAAGAATATTGGAGCATTAAGGCGATTTTAAAAAATGATGAAGAAGAATTTGAAGCCAAATTAGTTAAAATTAACGGAAAAAATTTAGAAAAATTGAGTATCAATTCAAAAGATGAAACAGAAAAATTAATCCGAGATTTAGAACAAGCAAATTATGAGATAGAAAAAATAAAAAACAAACAATTAAATAAAAGGTCATTGCCTCCATTTACCACCAGCACGCTCCAACAAGAAGCAAACAAAAAACTCGGCTTTTCCGTCAAACAAACCATGATGATTGCTCAACAATTATATGAAGGGATTTCTTTGACTAATAAAAATACTGGCCTAATTACTTATATGAGAACTGACTCCCTTAATTTATCCAATCAATTTTTAAATGAAGCAGAGAATTTAATAACCAAAGAATTTGGAAAAAAATATCATCATTTACAAACATATAAAACAAAATCAAAGTCTGCTCAAGAAGCTCACGAAGCAATTAGACCGACTTTTTGTGAAAATAATCCGGAAAAAATTGCTTCATTTCTTAACAAAAACCAATGGAAACTTTATAATCTAATTTGGCAACGAGCAATTGCTAGTCAAATGGCAGACGAAATTCTTGATAGCACCACTATTGAAATTAAAGCAAATTACATAAAAGATAAATCTGAATATGAACTCCGGGCTAGCGGTTTAAAAATAAATTTTGACGGATGGATTAAAATTTATCCGGAAAAACAACAAGAAAATTATTTACCAAAGTTAGAAGAAAAACAAAAGCTAAATTTAAAAAGAATTGAATCAAATCAACATTTTACTGAACCGCCTCCTCGTTATAATGAAGCCACTCTGGTTAAAACTTTGGAAGAATATGGAATTGGGCGTCCCTCAACTTATGCTCCAATTATTTCCACTATTCAAAATAGAAACTATGCTATAAAACAACAACGAAGTTTTATCCCAACCGAAACTGGAATTTTAGTTAATAACCTATTGTCAGAGCATTTTCATCAGATTGTTGATTATCAGTTTACCGCTCAAATGGAAAATGACTTAGATAAAATTGCTCAAGGTGAAGGAGACTATTTAAAAATGCTTAATGATTTTTATCAACCTTTTATAAAAAATTTAAAAATGAAAGAAGAACAAATCCAAAAAAATTTCAATGACGAGAAAACAGAAGAAAAATGTCCTGAATGCGGAGAGCCTTTGGTAATAAAAACCGGAAGATTTGGAAAATTTCTAGCCTGCACTGGCTTTCCAAAATGCCACTACACTAAATCTTTAGGTGATTTAAAAGGAAATCCAAACAGCCAAGAAATTGGAATTCCTTGCCCCAAGTGCCAAGGAGAAATCGTTAAGAAAAAAACCAAAAAGGGTAAATTCTTTTTTGGCTGTTCCAAATGGCCAAAATGCGATTTCGCTGTATGGGACGAACCAGTGGCGGAAAAATGTCCAAAGTGCCGAAGTATTATGGTTAAAAAAAAGGATTCAATTCAATGTAGCAATAAAGATTGTAAATAACAGAATTTCTGCTAAAATAAATTGGCGTTTAAAAATATGCCGAAGTGGTGAAACTGGTAAACACGCGTGACTCAAAATCACGTGGACGCAAGTCCTTGTGGGTTCGAGTCCCACCTTCGGCATTTTTTATTTTCAAAAAAAACTAATTGACTCGCCTAAAACAACGAGTTAATAAACCCCACTCGGAAACGCAGGCTGGGAGCGGGCTGGGGAGGGCTAAAAGTTTGGTGGCTCAGCCACCAAACTTTTGAAACTGGGGACTGTCCCCACTTGAAAAAAATATTTTTTTCTTTATAATTTAAATATAAAATTGAACCCAAAAAGTAAAAGGCAGGGTGGCTTAGTTGGTTAAAGCGCACGCTTCATAAGCGTGATATCGCGGGTTCGAGTCCCGCCCCTGCTACCAAAAATATTATTCTGATAAAAAAGCCGCGGATTTAAACCGCGGCTTTTTGTTAGAAATTAATATTATAAATCTCTATTACTTTCTTTTTAATAAATCATTCCAACGACGATCAACTTCTTGTTGCAATTGATTTAAAATATCTTGATTTTCCGATTTTAACAAATGCTTAAATCTTCCTTGAAATTTGATAAATTCTTTGATTGATAATTTCTTTTTTGGTTGATAATTTAAATTAAATTTTCCGTTTTCTACTTCATAAATCGGCCAAAAACAAGTTTCCGCAGCTAATTTTGAAATCTCAACAGTTAAAGAAGGATTATATTTCCAACCAATAACACAGGGAGAGAAAACATTTAAAAAGGTTGGACCTTTAATTTCTAAAGCCTTTTTTGCTTTTTGATTTAAGTCCGCCCAGTTATGAACCGCCGCTTGCGCCAAATAAGGAAGGTTGTGGGCTTCGGCAATCTTCATAATGTCTTTTCTTGATTTTAGTTTTCCTCTTAAAACTTTTCCTAATGGTGTCGTAGTTGTCAAAGCTCCTAAAGGAGTAGCGGAAGATCGCTGATTTCCAGTATTTTGATAAGCTTCATTATCATAACAAACATAAAGAAAATCATCTTCTCTTTCCCAAGCCCCTGAAAGAGATTGAAGCCCGATATCATAGGTGCCTCCATCTCCGCCAAAAACTATAAATTTAATTTCCTCTTTAATTTTTTTATTCTTTTTTAATTGTTCATAAGCGGCAATCACTCCGCTCATTGTCGCTGGCGCGTTTTCAAAAGCATTGTGAATCCATGGCACCAGCCAAGAAGTTTGAGGATAAAGAGTGGTGGTAACCTCAAGACAACCCGTTGCGTTTGCCACCACTACTGGTTTGTCCGTTGCTCTTAAAACCGCCCGAACAATAATAGGAATTGCGCAACCGGCGCAAGTGTGATGTCCGGACGCTAAACGAGAAGGTTTATTTAAAAGTTGTTTAAGAGTTTCCATTTTTTATTTTTATTTATAAAAAAATTAACAATTAAAAAAGAAACTAAAGCGACTATTATTCCTCCAAAAACGTCGCTTAAATAATGAATACCGCAAAAAACTCTTCCCAATCCGATTAAAAAAGAAAAAATAATTAAAACTACACCAAACTTTCGCCAATCAAATAAAATGACAAAAGATAAAACAAAAGCAATCATAACGTGATAAGAAGGAAAAGCATAATCGGTTTGGCTAGTAAAAAATTTGCTTAATTGATAAATATCTTGATATCTAAAAAATGGCCGAGGTCGAGCAACTAATTGACTTAAAAAATAATTTAAAAGAAAGGCTAAAATTAAAGTTAAAATTATTTTAACAAACAAAGGAAAAACATTTTTTCTTTTTTTAAATAAAAAATAAACGGCAAAAATTACCACTGGCAGAAAAAAAATCAAATAATCAGCCACGATTAAACCACTGATATCTAAAAATAAATTTTTCCCTGCGAATTTATTTATTTCTCTTAAAATAAAATAATCCATTTTTATTCTTTTTCTTTCAGACTAAAAAAATTTTGCCACCAAGATTTGAAATTAGAAATTTTTTCATAAAAATAATTTGCTTTAATTTCTTTTCCCTCCCATCCTTCCGGAGGTACAATAACTATTATCTTTTCTCCTGGTTGTTGTAATCCCAATTTAGTCCGTGCCGCCTGCTCTTTAAAATAATCTGTTTTTATTTTCTCAAGTTCGTTAAAAAGTTTTTCATTTTCCGATTCTAAAGATGAAGTTTCTTTTTGCAACCTTCCCAATTCTTTTCTAAAACTCGCCTGTCTGTTTATCTCCCTGCCCAAAGAAACAATGACAAAAAATAAAAGCAAAAATAACAAATAAGAAAGCGGTTTTGATGAAAATATTTTTTTAAGAAAAGATTCCTTAGCCATAATAATTAATTTATCTTTTCATTAAAGCAATGTAAGCTTCAGCCGGAATATTTACCTTGCCCGATTGCATCATCTTCTTCTTTCCTTTTTTTTGTTTTTCTAATAATTTCTTTTTTCGAGTAATATCGCCGCCATAAAGTTTAGCTGTCACATCTTTCCGCATTGGAGCAATTCGATCCGCCGCAATAATTTTACTGCCCACCGCGGCTTGAATTTTTATTTCAAAAAGATGACGTGGCAAAATTTCTTTTAAAGAAGTAACTACTTTTCGGCCAACGTGATAAGCCCAATCCTGGTAAATTAAAACGGCGAGTTGATCAACTTTTTCTCCGCCCACCAAAATATCTAATTTAACGATATTGGCCGGACGGTATTCTAAAAATTGATAACTATAAGAAGCATAGCCCTGACTAATGCTTTTAATTTTATCATAAAAATCAACTAAAAGTAAGCTTAATGGAATATGGCAGTGGATGATAATCCGCGTTTGTGAAGAGTGGCTTTCTTCTTGATTAAAATATTCCATTTCTCTAAATTCAACTCTCACTTCCGCGCCCTGAGGCGCCGTAGTTAAAAATTCCATAATCGGTCCAAGATATTTTTGCGGAGTAATAATATCAATTTTTACCCATGGCTCTTTGACTTCTTCAATTCTGCTTGGGTCAGGAAAATCGCTAGCAGAATGAATAACTTTTACTTTATTGTCTCCCTTAAATAAAATTTCGTGAGCGACACTCGGTGAAGTAATTACTAAATCCAAGCCATATTCTCTTTTTAAACGTTCTTTAACAATATCCAAATGTAAAAGACCTAAAAAACCAGCGCGGAAACCAAAGCCTAGAGCCAATGATTGTTCCGGTTCAAAAATTAAACTGGAATCATTTAATTTTAACTTAATTAAAGCCTGGCGAAGTTTTTCCGGCGCTTGCCCTTGTTGGGGATAAATGCCGGCAAACACCATTGATTGAGGCTCTTTATATCCAGCCAACGGCCCAATGTCGTCCTGACGGCTTAAAACAATGGTATCCCCCACCCGACATTTTTCAATATCTTTTAAACCGGTAATTAAATAACCCATTTCTCCCGCTCTTAATTCTTGCTTTGGAATTAAATCTGGTTTAAAAACTCCTGTTTCTAAAACTACTGTTTCCGTTTGGGTGGCAAAAAACTTTATTTTTTCCTCTTTTTTAATTGAACCGCTAAAAACACGAATAAAAGCAATTACCCCTTTAAAATCGTCAAAACAAGAATCATAAATCAGAGCTTGAAAAGGTTTTTGCCAATCCCCTTGCGGGCAAGGAATTCTTTCAATTAAAACAGATAAAATTTTCTCTACATTGAGCCCCGTCTTAGCAGAGATGCAAATTATCTCTTCTTCTTTCACTTTGAGCAGATTAACAATTTCCTTTTTAGTTTTTTCCAAGTCAATATCCGGTAAATCAATTTTATTAATTACTGGGATAATCGTCAAATTCTGTTTTTGGGCTAAATAAAGATTTGCTAAAGTTTGGGCTTGGATTCCCTGAACCGCGTCCACTAATAAAAGCGCTCCCTCAACGGCGGCTAAAGAACGGGAAACTTCATAAGAAAAATCAACGTGCCCCGGCGTATCAATCAGATTTAAAATATAAGATTCGCAATTTAAAGTATAATTCATTGCTACTGACTGCAATTTAATTGTAATTCCCCTTTCTCGTTCCAAGGGCATCCGGTCAAGATATTGAGGTTGCATCTTTTCCTTTTTAACTGTTCCAGTCAATTCTAAAAGACGATCAGCTAAAGTGGATTTGCCGTGATCAACGTGAGAGATAATACAAAAATTCCTGATATTTAAATTATTCATTAATCATCATTTTAATTGATTAAAGTC
>CAZHDT010000004.1:0-40206 GCA_964531505.1 uncultured Gammaproteobacteria bacterium | reverse complement strand
ATTGTATGAGCCAACAACAAACTATTATTCATGCTTCTGATTCTTTAGAAAATGCTGAAAAAGAAATTTGGCGTTTTTTCAGTCAAGATGAAATTTTTAATTACCAGAAAATAGATTTTTCCGCGGTTTATACGGATGAAGAATTAGAAAAATAATTTCCTTGTGGAAAAATATCTTGCCAAAGAAAATAAATTTGTTATACTGTTTATACAGTCGTTATTATTAAAATCTAAAAGTTAAATATTAAATTTTAAAAATTAAATTTCACCCTTTAAAAATTTAATTAAAAGAGTGATTAAAATGAGGTAATTAATATGGCAGAAAAAGAAAAATTTGAACGAAGTAAGACCCATGTTAATGTGGGAACTATCGGTCATGTTGATCATGGGAAAACTACTTTAACCGCCGCTATTTTAAAATGTTTAAAAGGGTCGGGACAAAAAGTTGAAGAGAAATCCGTTGATCAAATTGATAATGCCCCTGAAGAAAAAGCGAGAGGTATTACTATTGCTTTGGCTCACGTAGAATATGAAACCAATAAGCGTCATTATGCTCACATTGATTGTCCGGGTCATGCGGATTATATTAAAAATATGATTACTGGTGCGGCTCAAATGGACGGCGCAATTTTAGTTATTTCCGCCGCTGATGGAGCAATGCCCCAAACCAGAGAACATCTTCTTTTAGCTCGTCAGGTTGGTGTACCAGCGATAGTTGTCTTTTTAAATAAAGTTGACCAAGTAGATGATAAAGAATTAATTGATTTAGTTAAAGAAGAAATTAAAGATTTATTAAAGAAATATGAATTTCCAGGCGATGAAGTTCCTATTATTGAAGGGTCAGCTTTAAAAGCTTTGGAATGTGGCTGTGGAAAAGCAGATTGTCCTCACTGCGGTCAAATTTTAAAATTAATGGATAGTCTTGATAATTATATTCCTGAGCCCAAAAGAGATACTGATAAACCTTTCTTAATGCCGATTGAAGATATTTTTACCATTGAAGGCAGAGGCACCGTGGTTACTGGAAGAATTGAAAGAGGGGTTATTAAAATAAACGAAGAAATAGAAATCGTCGGTTTAAGACCAACTCAAAAAACAGTGGTTACCGGAATTGAAATGTTTAGAAAATCTTTAGACGAAGGAAGAGCTGGAGATAATGCTGGTGTTCTTTTGCGGGGAACTAAAAAGGACGATGTGGAAAGAGGACAGGTTCTTGTTAAACCGGGAACGGTTCATCCTCATACTGAATTTGAAAGCCAGGTTTATATTCTTTCTAAAGAAGAAGGTGGTCGTCATACCCCATTTTTCAATGGTTATAAACCCCAGTTTTACATTAGAACGACTGATGTTACTGGTGAAGTAACCTTACCAGAAGGAACAGAGATGGCTATGCCGGGCGATACATTAATTTTCAAGGTAAAATTATATAAAGAAATCGCTCTGGAAGAACAACAAAGGTTTGCTATTAGAGAAGGGGGAAGAACAGTTGCTTCCGGGGTAGTTACAAAAATTGTTAAATAATTTGTTTAAGCAATGGCGCAAGTAGAAACTTGCGCCATTGCTTCCTATATTAATTTGACACGTTTTTTAAAAGCGCAAGTTCTTATAATTGGATTTATTTTTTTGACAATGGCAGACAAAATAGTTCAGAAAAAACAATCTGAAAAACAAGAGGCTAAAAATCAGCCGAGGATTAGAATTAAGGTCAAATCATATGACCATAGGATTATTGATGAGGCCATAAAGGGAATTATTGAAGCCGTTTCCAGAACTGGAGCGGAAGTAATCGGACCCGTTTTTCTTCCGACTGAAAAAAGGAAATATACAGTTTTGAGGTCATCCTTTGTCCATAAGGATTCCCGCGATCAATTTGAAAAAAGGGTTCATAAACGATTATTGGATATTGTTAATTTTAGCCAAAAAACTATGGAAACTTTAACCAGTCTTAATCTTCCGGCTGGAATAGACGTAGAAATAAAAATGTAATCTTAAAAAGAAAAAGAAAGATTAAAAGTGAACCTTTGGTTATCATTTAATCAATCTTATTTCTTGTTTTTTGAGGTTAAACTTCTCTAAAAACAACAATTATATAGGCTATTTGAAACCGGAATTAAGGCCGGCAAACTTTGGCCTTTAATCCGGTTTTTTTGTCCATTCACTTTATGTTTATTTTAGGAAAAAAAATTGAAATGACCCAGATTTTTCAGGATAACAAAGTGGTTCCGGTTACTAAAATTTTAGCGGGACCATGTTTGATTACCCAAGTTAAAAATAAAGAAAAAGACGGCTATCGAGCGGTTCAACTTGGCTTTGGAAAAAAGAATTTAAAAAATAAACCCCTAATTGGTCATTTAAAAAAGACAGAATCTGAAAAAGATTTTAATTACTTTTTAAGAGAATTTTTAATAGAAAAAGAAGAAAAAGAATATCAATTGGGAGAAAAAATTACCGTTGATATTTTTAAACCTGGCGATAAAATTAAAGTAAGGGGTTGGTCAAAAGGAAGAGGTTTTCAAGGGGTGGTCAAAAGACACGGTTTTCACGGTTCTCCTGCCACTCATGGACACAAAGATCAGTTAAGGATGCCTGGTTCAATTGGCGCTACTGGTCCGGCTAAAGTTTTTAAAGGTGTGAAAATGGGCGGCCGCATGGGCGGAAATCGAGTGACAGTTAATAATTTAGAAGTTATTGGAATTTTACCGAAAGAAAATATTTTATTAGTTAAAGGCGCGGTGCCCGGAGCAAGAAATTCTTTTTTAGAAATTTTAAAAGTTAATTAAAAATATGTTAAAGGTTCCGGTTTATAATCAAAAAGGAGAAAAAGTTGGAGAGCAAGATTTAAATCCTGAAATTTTCGGTTTGGAAGCAAAAGAGGAAGTAATTCATCAAGTCGTGGTTTCTCTTTTAGCTAACCAGCGCCACAATTTTGCTCATGCTAAAAATAGATCTGAAGTAAGAGGAGGAGGGAAAAAACCTTGGCGTCAGAAAGGAAGTGGGCGGGCAAGGGCCGGTTCTACTCGTTCTCCACTTTGGCGGGGAGGAGGAATAATTTTTGGTCCGAGTAAAGATAGAAATTATTCTCAAAAAATAAATAAAAAATTAAAAAGGAAGGTTCTTTTAATGTGTTTTTCTGAAATAGTAAAACAAAATCAATTATATATTATAGATAAGATAGATATGGCTGAAATTAAAACTAAAGCTTTTTACCAAATTTTAAATAAGATTATCCCAGATTATTCCAAAGGAAAAGAAAATAAAAAAGTTATTTTTAGTTTAGTTGAAAAAGATTTAAACCTTATTTCTTCAGCGAGAAATATTGAAAATTTAAAAATTTTGCCGGTGACAAATTTGAATATTCTAGATTGTTTAAAATATAATCATTTGGTCCTTGATTTAAAAGGAATTGAAAAAGTTCAAGAATATTTTAGTAATCAATAAAATAAATTAATTAATATGGCAATTTTTACAAAGAAAAATCAGCCCCAAGAAAATCAAAAAGTGAAGAAAGAAGAATTAAAGATAGAAAAGCCTAAAAAAATTTCTTCGGTTCAAAAAGATATTTCTGTCACAACGGTTGGAACGAAAAAAGAGATTAGAAGCAGGATGGATAAATCTTTTTTGGTTCGGCCGATTATTACTGAAAAAGCCACTGAACAACAAGCTCAAAATCGCTATATTTTTGAAGTTGATTTAAAGGCCAATAAAATAATGATTAAAAAGGCCATTAAAGACCTTTATCGGGTTAATCCTCTAAAAGTAAATATTGTTCGCATTAGTGGAAAAAATGTTCGTTACGGCAAATCAAAAGGAAGAACCAAGAATCGGAAAAAAGCAGTGGTTTTTTTAAAGCCGGGAGATAAGATAACATTTTTATCTGAAAAGGCAAATTTATAAAATAATTTAAAAGGATAAAATATTAAAAAAATAATAAATAACATTTTCTCATGTTAAAAATATATAAGCCAACAACTCCTGGAAGGAGAAAAACGAGTGTTATTGACCACAGATTATTATCTAAAGTAAAACCTTTAAAAAGTTTAATAGAGATTAATAAGAAAAGATCTGGAAGAAATAATAGTGGTCAAGTCACGGTTCGTCATCAAGGAGGGGGAGAAAAAAGATATTACCGCAAGATTGATTTTAAACAGGATAAATTTGATTTATCTGGCAAAATCAAAACTTTAGAGTATGACCCAAATCGTTCAGCTTGGATTGCTTTAGTTTCTTATCAAGATGGTGAAAAAAGATATATTTTGGCTCCGGACGGTTTGAAGGTTGGCGACGTTATTATTAGTTCAAAAAATAAAATTGATGCAAAAATAGGAAATCGTTTGCCCTTAAAACATATTCCTTCAGGAACAAGTATTCATAATATTGAGTTAATTCCCGGTCAGGGTGGCCGTTTAGTGCGTTCAGCCGGTAACGTTGCGTCACTAATGGCTTTAAATAATGGTTTTGCTCAAATCAAACTTCCTTCTAGCGAAAGAAGAATGATTTCGGAAAATTGTTTAGCTAGTTGTGGCCAGATTAGCAATTCGGATTGGCGATATGTTCGCTGGGGAAAAGCCGGAAGAATGCGTCATCGGGGAATTAGGCCCTCAGTTAGAGGGAAGGCAATGGCGCCCGTTGCTCATCCGCATGGCGGAGGAGAAGGGCATAGTCCCATCGGTCTGAAAAGACCTAAAACTCCTTGGGGTAAACCTGCTTTAGGAGTAAAAACAAGAAATAAGAAAAAATGGACAAATAAATATATTATTCAAAGAAGAGTAATTAAAAAAAGAAAAAAATAAATAAATATAATTTTAACAAATTTTTATATGTCTCGTAGTTTAAAAAAAGGACCCTGGATTGATCCAAAATTGATGAAAAAAGTCTTGATGGCTAAATCCGGGGAAAAAACAACAATTAAAACTTGGGCTCGTTCTTCTACTATTGTGCCGGAAATGGTCAACCTTACCATTGAGGTTCATAATGGCAAGAAACATATTCCGGTTTTTATTGTTGAAGATATGGTCGGTCATAAATTGGGAGAGTTTTCACCTACTAGAAAGTTTGAAAAACATGGCGGGAAAATGCAGAAAGGAATTGATGCGACCACTAAAAAATAAATAATTAGAGAATTATTATGGAAATAAAAGCAATTGGAAAATATTTCAGGATTTCGGCCAAGAAAACAAGATTAGTAGCTGATTTAATTAGAAGAAAAAATGTTAAGGAAGCGATTGATTATTTGGATTTTATTCCTAAAAAAGCGAGTGGTTTTATTAAAAAAGTTTTGAAATCAGTTTTAGCCAATGCGGAACATAATTTTAATTTAAAAAAAGAAAATTTATTTATTAAAGAAATTAAAATAAATGAAGGGCCGGCTTTAAAAAGATGGCGACCAAGAGCTTTTGGTCGCGCTGGGAGGATTAGAAAAAAAAGCTCCCACATTGAAATTATTTTAGGTGAAATAAACCCCACTCATAATTTAAAAAAAGATAATAAAAAAGATAAAATAAAAGAGCCAGAGATAAAAACAGCAGTTCAGGAAGAAATAAAAGAAAATTTAGGAACAGTTCATACTTCAAAATCAGAAAAAGAAGAAAAGTTTTTAAAAACTTCTTTAAATCTAAAGCCTCAAAAAGGAGAGAGAGGGCATGTAAAAAACATTTTTAGGAGAAAAAGTATTTAATTATTTATTAATATCTTAGATAATATATAGTAGAATAAAAAATATTTATGGGAAGAAAAGTAAATCCAAAAATTTTCCGGATCCCTTACAATCGAGAATGGGATTCAAAATGGTTTGCTAATAAATGTCAATTTAAGAATTTTTTAAAACAAGACATAGAAATTAGAAAATATTTAAAAACCAAATTGAAAAATTGTGGAATTTCTAAAATAAATTTAGAACGTTTGGCTACTGTTTTAAGATTGACTATTCATACCGCCAAACCAGGCTTGATTATCGGACGCGGGGGTGTTGATATTGAAAATTTAAAGAAAAGTTTAAAAGAAAAGTTTTTAGATGAAAAATTGAATTTGGAGATTAATGTGATAGAAGAAAAAGAACCTTTAATATCTCCGGCGGTTATTTTAGAATCAGCCATTATGGATTTGGAAAAAAGAATACCTTTTCGTCGGATTATGAAAAAAATTATTAAGCAAGTTAAAGCCAGTAAGGCGGAAGGGGTAAAGGTAGTTTTGAATGGTCGGTTAGGAGGCGCGGAAATAGCCCGTTCTGAAAAATTAATTTGGGGGAAATTGCCATTACATACTTTACGCGCTGATATTGATTATTCTCGCGGAGTTGCTGCTACAATTTATGGCACAATTGGAGTAAAAGTATGGGTTTATAGAGGAGAAAGATTTAAAGATAATGAAAAAAAGACTTTTGATCAAATAAATCTTAAAGATTCTAATAAATAATTATTATTGTTGTTTAATATTCGAAATATATGTTAATGCCAAAAAAGACAAAACACCGAAAACAGCAAAAGGGCAAAAGCCGCAATAAAGGACAGGCTAGTAAAGGCATTAATGTTAGTTTTGGCGAATATGGTTTGAAAAGTCTTGAACATTGTTGGATAACCGCTCGCCAAATTGAATCAGTTAGAAGAACTATTACTAAAAATTTCAAAAAGAAGGGCAAGGTTTGGATTAGAATTTTTCCTGATAAATCAGTGACGGTTAAGGGAGCAGAAACTCCTATGGGAAAAGGAAAAGGAGCAGTTGATCATTATGTGGCAGTAATTAAACCAGGAATGATTCTCTTTGAAGTGGCTGGAATTGACGAAGAAACAGCTAAAAAAACTTTAAAAGCCGCTTCTTATAAATTGCCGGTTAAAACCAAGTTTATCATCAAATAAAAACTATGAATATTTCAGAATTAAGACAAAAAAGCAAGCCGGAATTAGAAAAGACGCTTCAGGACACAAAAGAAAAACTAAGAAATTTAAATTTTAGCATTCAATTAAAGCAGTCAAAAAATGTCAGGGAAGTAAGAAAAACTAAGAAATTAATCGCTCAAATTTTTACTATTTTAAAAATAAAATAATATTAATTAAATTATAAATATAAAAATAGATATGGCAAAAAAAATATTTCAAGGTCAGGTGGTAAGTGATAAAATGGATAAAACAATTGTAGTTCAAATCAATCAAATTAAGGTCCACCCTCTTTATAAAAAGAGATATCGAGTCAGTAAAAAATATAAAGTTCAAGATGAAAAGGGCCAAGCAAAAATTGGCGACAAAGTTATTTTTGAAGAATGTCGGCCTTTATCTAAAGATAAAAAGTGGCGTTTAATAGAAAAAAAATAATTATTTTTTTGATAAATCCTTAAAGGATAAATAAAATATATGATTCAACCGCAAACGAGACTAAAAATTATCGACAACACTGGAGCAAAAGAAGTGCAGTGTATTCGCGTTCTTGGCGGTTATAAAAAAAGATATGCTCGGGTCGGTGATATTATTACCGTGACTATTAAAAAAGCGGTTCCTCACACTTCAGTTAAAAAGGGAGAAATCGTTCATGTGGTTATCGTTAGGACAAGAAAGGAAACTCGTCGTCCGGACGGCACTTATATTAGATTTGATGATAATGCCGGGGTAATTATTGATAAAAAGACTAAGGAGCCTAAAGGAAGCCGTATTTTTGGCGCGGTTTCAAGAGATTTAAGAGAACATGGCTTTAATCGGATTATTTCTTTATCTCCTGAAGTATTATAATTTAGAATAATGATGCAAAAAAAGATATGAAAATAAAAAAAGGCGACAACGTAAAAATTATTAGTGGAAAAGACAAAGGAAAAAAAGGAAAGATTTTGCGAGTTTTACTTAAGGATGAAAAAGTTGTGGTGGAGGGTTTAAATTTAGCGACTCGTCATGTTAAACCAAAGAGAGAGGGAGAAAAGGGACAAAGGATTAAAATGGCAATGCCTTTAAAGGTTTCCAAAGTGCTTCTTATTTGTCCAAATTGCAAAAAAGCGATTCGTTCGGGATATAAAATTTTAGCTGATGGGAAGAAAGAACGATTCTGTCGAAAATGCAAAGATGTTTTTAAATAAAATTTATGACGAATATAAAGACAAAATATTTAAAAGAAATTGTTCCTGAATTGAAAAAATCTTTTGGTTTTAAAAACGATTTTATGGTTCCGAAATTAGAAAAGATTAAGATTAATGTCGGAATTAGCAAAAAAGAAACAGAACATAACTCAAAATATTTAGAAATAGTGGAAGGAACGATTACTCAAATAAGTGGTCAAAAGCCGGTTCAGAATTTAGCTAAAAAATCAATTGCTGGATTTAAAATAAGAGAAGGAATTCCGGTTGGCGTAAGCGTTACCTTAAGGGGCAAAAGAATGTATGATTTTTTAGAAAAGGTTATTAATATTGTTTTGCCAAGAATCAGAGACTTTCGCGGTTTAAATGAAAAAAGTATTGACCAAAACGGAAATTTATCAATTGGTTTTAAAGAACAAACTGTATTTCCTGAAATTGACCAGGAAAAAATAGAAAAAGTCCATGGTTTGCAAATAACATTTACTGTTAAATCCGCTAATCGAGAACAGGGATTAGCTCTATTTAAATTACTTGGTTTTCCTTTTAGAAAAATAATAATTAATTAATTTTTAATGTTAAAAAGATAAGAAAATGGCAACAAAAGCGCAGAAAATAAAATCTGAAAAAAAACCAAAATATAAAAGCAGAATTGTTCATCGATGCTGGCGTTGCGGGAGGCAACACGGGTATATGGGTGAGTTTGGTATTTGTCGAATTTGTTTTAGAGAATTAGCTTGTAAAGGATCAATTACGGGAATTAGAAAATCATCCTGGTAATTTTCAAAAATAATTATCAATTTTAATAAAACATTTAAATAAATTTATTATGACAGATCCAATCGCTGATATGTTAACCAGAATTCGTAATGCTCTTGCTGTTAAAAAAGAAAGAGTAGTTTTACCATATTCTAAGATTAAATTTGAAATTGCTAAAGTTTTAGAAAAGGAAAAATGGATTCAAAGAGTGGAAGTAATTAGTTTGGATAAAATTAAAAGCGAATTCAAACAAATAAAAATTACTTTAAAATATAAAGAAGGTGGAGAGCCATCAATAAAAGTTATTAAGAGAGTAAGTCGTCCCGGATGTCGAATTTATGTTAAAAAAGATAAAATTCCTAAAGTTTTAAATGGTTTTGGTATTAATATTTTATCAACTTCCCAAGGTTTAGTTACTGGTCAACAAGCAAGAGAAAAGGGCTTGGGCGGGGAATTAATTTGTGAATTATATTAATTGGTCAAATAATTATTGAATATGTCAAGAATCGGTAAAAAAATTATTGTAGTTCCGGAAGGCGTAGAAGTAAAAATTGAAAAAGAAAACATTAATATTAAAGGAAAAAAGGGAGAATTAAATCAATTCTTGCCGAATTTTATTAAAGTTGAAAATAACGAAAATCAAATTAAGGTATTTGTTAATAATCCGGAAGATAAAAAACAAAATGCTTGTTGGGGGACATTTGCCGCTTTAATCTTCAATATGATAAAGGGGGTAAGTGAAGGTTTCGAAAAGAAATTAGAATTAGTTGGAGTCGGCTTTCGCGCTCAAGTCAATGGGAATAAAATCATACTTAATATTGGATTTTCTCATCAAGTGGAATTTCCTCTCCCTCAAGGAATTGAGGCCATTGTGGAACAAAATACAATTTTATTAAAAGGTATTGATAAACAATTAGTAGGGGAAATGGCGGCGCAGATTAGAAAATTAAGAAAACCAGAACCTTATAAAGGAAAAGGAATCAGATATTTTGGAGAAATTGTTAGAAAAAAAGCTGGTAAAAAGGCGGGCGCTTAACAAAAGTTATTTTAAAAGTTATATTTATATAATATATAATATATGGTAGTAAAAACTAAAACACAACAAAGAGAAAGAAGAAAAAATAGAATTAGGACTAAAATTAATGGCACCCATAAACGCCCAAGATTGTCTGTTTTTAGAAGTAATAAATATATTTATCTTCAATTAATTGATGATGAAAAAGGAAAGACATTATTGGCGCTTAATGATCAAACGATAAAAAGTGAAAAAAATAAGATAACTAAAATTGATTCAGCTTTTGAATTGGGAAAAGCTTTAGCTCAGAAAGCCTTGGAGAAAAAAATTCAAAACATTGTTTTTGATCGTGGTGGTTATAAATACCACGGTCGAGTAAAAGCCGTCGCTGAAGGAGCTAGGGAAGGCGGTTTAAAATTTTAAAATTATGCCTTATCAAGAAAAAAATAGAAATCAAAGAAATAATCCCAGAATTAAAGAGGAAAGAGAGTACGAACAACAGTTGGTTGATTTGGCTCGAGTTACCAGGGTAGTAAAAGGCGGTAAACGTTTGAGTTTCCGCGCTTGTATTGTTTTAGGTAATTTTAAAGGGGAAGTTGGGGTAGGGGTTGCCAAGGGAGCAGATGTTTCTATCGCGATTGAAAAAGCGGTTCGAAAAGCAAATAAGAATTTAATTAAAGTTTTAATTGTTAATGAAACAATCCCTCATTGGGTTTTAGAAAAATATGGCGCGGCTAAAATTTTAATTCGCCCGGCAGAAAAGGGTCATGGTTTAGTGGCAGGCGGAGTGGTAAGAACAGTTTTATCTTTGGCCGGATTAAAAAATGTCACGGCTAAAATTATGGGGTCGAAAAATAAAATTAATAATGTTCAAGCAACTATTAAAGCGTTAGAATCTTTAAGGTCTCAATAGAATTAAAATAATTTTTATGGCTGTTAAATTATCTCAATTAAAACCGGCAATTGGCTCCAGAAAAAAAGGTAAAAGGATCGGTCGAGGAAATAATTCCTCTGACCCTGGTACTTATTCTGGAAGAGGAATGAAAGGGCAACGATCTCGTTCTGGAGGAAAAAAAGGATTAAAAGTTAAAGGATTAAAAAGTATTTTAAAGAGTTTCCCCAAAAAGAAAGGCTTTAAACGGCATTTTTGTAACTTTGATAAAGTAATTAATTTGAGTTATTTAGAAAAAAAATTTAAAGAAGGGGACATAATTGATATAAAAAAATTGCGAGAAGCCGGTATCTTGAAAAAAAAGGATGGAAGGATTAAAATTTTAGGAAGAGGAGAATTAAATAAAAAATTAACTGTTCAGGCTCACGCTTTTTCTGATTTAGCTAAGAAAATAATTGAAAAAGCTGGTGGAAAGGCGATTATTTCACCTTCTTCTAAGAAGAAAAAAATAAAAAAATAAAATGTTGGAAAAAGTCAAACAAGTTTGGCAGATTAAAGATTTAAGAAATAAAATACTTTTTATTTTAGGGCTTCTTTTTATTTTTCGTTTAGCGGCTCATATCCCGATTCCCGGAGTCAATATTGCTAATTTAAAAGATTTTTTTTCTCGCAATGAAATGTTAGGAATGTTAAATATTCTTTCTGGAGGAGCAATGTCTAATTTTTCATTAGTCGCCATGGGAGTTGCCCCTTATATTACCGCTTCCATTATTATGCAGCTTTTAACAATGATTGTTCCTCGTTTGGAAGAATTAAGCAAAGAAGGGGCGAGTGGTTATCATAAAATAAATCAATATTCAAGATTATTAACCATTCCTTTGGCTATTTTACAGTCTTATGGCATGATTATGCTTTTTCGTCAATCTAGTCAGCAGATTATCGGCGATTTGTCCTTTTTTCAATTAACCAATATTATTTTAGTAATGACTGCTGGGACGGTTTTTCTAATGTGGCTGGGAGAATTAATTACGGAAAAAAAGATTGGCAATGGAATATCTCTTCTTATTTTAGCTGGAATTGTAGAAAGGATTCCGGTTTCTATTCAACAAATGATAGTTACGTTTTCAAAAGAGCAGATTATTAATTTGTTGGTTTTAATTGTTTTAGCCCTTATTACAATTGCCGGAGTGGTTTTTATTACCGAAGGACAAAGAAATATTCCAATTACTTATGCTCGGCGAATCAGGGGGAACAGAATGTATGGTGGCACAGACACTTACCTTCCTTTAAAAGTAAATCAAGCGGGAATGATTCCTATTATTTTTGCTATTTCTTTAGTTTTATTTCCTGGTTTAATTGGCCAATTATTAACGAGGTCAAGTTCTATTTTTTGGAATAAAGCTGGAACAATTTTAATGGCAATTAATCAAAATCAATTAATTTATGGCTTGCTTTATTTTATTTTAGTTGTTGCTTTTACTTATTTTTACACCAGTATTATTTTTCATCCGGTTCAGATTGCGGAAAATTTGCAAAAACAAGGGGGATTTATTCCCGGCTTAAGGCCGGGCAAACCAACGGCTAATTTTTTATCTTTAGTTAGCAATAGAATTATGTTAGCAGGAGCTTTATTTTTAGGAATCATTGCTATTCTGCCAATAATTACTCAAAACTTTTTTAAATTTTCTAGTTTTACTATTGGCGGAGCGGCTATTTTGATTGTGGTAAGCGTGGTATTAGAAACAGTTAAGCAAATTCAAGCTCAAGTTTCTATGCACGAATACGAAGGATTATAAAAGTAAATAAAATATTTTATGGGCAAAAAAGTTTTTAATCTTATTATTTTAGGCCCAGCTGGATCAGGCAAAGGAACCCAATCTCAGATGTTGGCAAAAGAATTTGGATTACAAACAATTGAAATGGGTCATTTAGTCCGCCAAGTGAGCGAAAAAAAAGACGCGCAAGGTAAATTAGCTAAATGGATGGATAAAGTCGGGATGCATTTTCCCGATGATTTTATTTTTGATTTATTTCAGCAAGCTTTTAAAAAAATAAACAAGCAAAAAGGGCTTTTAATTGATGGCTATCCTAGAACCGCAGGGCAAGCTTATGATTTAGCAAGGATTTTAGAAAATCAAAAAAGGCCAACTTACGCTATCTTATTTGAAGTAAGCGATCAATCGGCAATGAAAAGGCTTTTAAAAAGGAGTGTCTGTTCTAATTGCGGGAAAATTTTTAGTTCTCGTAAAATAAAAAAATGTTCTGATTGCGGAGGAAAAATTCAAGTTAGAGGTTATGATCAGGAAAAAAAAGCGATTCAAAGAAGATTAGATTGGTTTCATCAAAGAGTAAAACCAGCGATAGATTTTTATCGCCGAAAAAAAATACTCATCGTAGTTAATGGAGAAGGTTCAATAGAAGATATTTCCCGCCAGGTTATTAAAAAATTAAAAGGGAAAATATCTTTATGTTCATGATTCCCATAAAAAGCGAAAAAGAAATAGAAATAATGCGTCAGGCTGGGAAAATTCTTGCCCAGACTATGAATAAAATCGCCCCCTATGTTAAACGGGGCGTTTCTGCTATGGAATTGGATAAGATAGCAGAAAATTTTATTATTAGTCAAAAAGCTGAGCCGGCTTTTAAGGGCTACGGTCATAAGGATCGGCCATATCCAGCCACTCTTTGTGTTTCAGTTAATGAAGAAGTGGTGCATGGCATTCCTTGGAAAAATAAGATTTTGAATTCTGGAGATATTGTTGGCATAGATTGCGGCGTTAAATTTCAAGGTTATTATTCTGATATGGCAGTCACTTTTGGAATAGGAAAAATTTCAGCTCAAGCTGATAAATTAATAGAAATTACTCAACAATCATTGGAAAGAGTAATTTCTATTATTAAACCAGGAATTCGTTTAGGCGATATTTCTTGGACAATTCAATCTTTTGTTGAAAAAAATGGATTTTCTATTGTTCGGCAATTGACTGGACATGGCATTGGTAGAGAACTTCATGAAAGCCCAAGTATTTTTAATTATGGAGACCCCAAAACCGGACCGATTTTAAAATCTGGAATGGTTTTGGCCATTGAACCAATGGTTAATTTAGGAGACTGGGAAATAGAAACGAGCAATGATGGTTGGACAGTTATTAATGTTGATAGAAGTTTATCTGCTCATTTTGAACATACTATTTTAATTACTTCAACTGGCGCTGAAGTTTTAACTAAAATGTAAGCTTAATATTTATGATAAAAAGAATTTTAGGAATTGATCCTGGTCAAAGATATTTTGGACTGGCAATTGCCGACTTAGAAACAAAAATTTCTTCACCCTATAAAATTTTAGATTTAAAAGAAAAAGATTTTTTAAAAAATTTAAAAGATATTATTAGAAAAGAGAAAATTGAAAAAATTATTGTTGGCAGACCTCTTAATTTGAGAGGGGAAAGAACAAAAGAAACACTTAATCTTGAAAAAATTATGAATTTATTTAAAGATGAAATAAAGATTCCGTTTATTGATTTTGATGAAAGATTAACTTCAAAAATGGCTGATAAAATTGATTTAAAAAATAAAAAAAAAGACCATGCTGTCGCGGCGTCAATTATTTTACAGAATTTTTTAGATAAATTTTATGGTTAATTTGCTTTTTTTATTTTTAAGTTTTTTAATTTCTTTGATTTTAACTCCTTTGTTTCGGCTTTTTTCTCTAAAATTTAAAATTGTAGACCGACCAGAAAAATTGAGGAAAATACATCAAAAGCCAATACCTCTTTTAGGGGGTTTGGCGATTTTTTTATCATTTTTTTTGGTTTTATTTCTTAGTCGGCAAACAATTTGGTTTTCTAATTTAATTTCCCAAGCAGATAAAATTACTGATAAAAATTTGATTGGTCTTTTTATTGGGGGAATATTTTTAATGATTGGAGGATTTTTAGATGATAAATATAATTTAAAACCCAGTCGCCAGTTAATTTGGCCCATTCTTGCTTGTTTAAGTGTTATTATTAGCGGAATTGGAATAAAATTTATTAATAATCCTTTAATTTTGGGTCAAAATAGCTATTTATTTTTAGATCAATGGAAAATAAATATTTTCCAATTTAACCAAATTCATTATTATTTTACTCCCTGGGCAGACCTAATCACTTTCTTTTGGTTGCTTATTTTAATGTATTCCACGAAACTTTTAGACGGTTTAGATGGATTAGTTTCCGGTTTAACGACAATTGGCGCTTTATCCATAGCCGGACTTTGTTTTTTTACTCAGTTTTATCAACCGGAAGTTGGTTTAATGGCGCTAATTTTAGCTGGCGCCAGTTTGGGTTTTTTATTTTTTAATTGGCATCCTGCAAAAATATTTTTAGGCGAAGGCGGAAGCCTTTTTGCTGGTTTTATTTTAGGGTCTTTAGCAATTATTTCTGGGAGTAAAGTGGCGACTACTTTTTTAATTTTAGGGTTAGCCATTATTGATCTTATTTCCGTAATTATTCAGCGGGTTTTTATAGAAAAACGATCTCCTTTTCAAGGAGACCAAAAACATTTTCATTTTCGTTTGCTGAAAGCCGGTTTTTCTCATCAAACTGTGGTGCTTTTTTATTGGTTTTTCGCCGCAATTTTTGGTTTAAGCGCTTTATTTTTACATACTCAAGGAAAAGTAATTTCCTTGATAGTTTTAATTATTTTGGGCATCAGTTTGATCGTTTATTTTTCTTCTTTTAAAAAAATAATAAAAAAAGAGTAAAAATCAAGAAAAAATGATAAAAATTTTAATTGACAATCTTTATTATAGGATATAATATAAGGATATGGAAAATCAAAATCAGGAAAAAGTTTCAGATAATATTATTTTATTCGCGGAAACAAATTATCGAAATATTAGAAGAAAATTCGGGATAAAAACAGCTGACCGGCGTCAACATATGTATTTTATCGGGAAAACTGGGACTGGTAAGTCTACGGTTTTGGAAAATATGATTTATCAGGATATTCATGAGGGCCATGGTTTGGCTGTTGTTGACCCGCACGGAGAATTAGCAGAAAAAGCTCTTAATTTTGTCCCCGCCAGCCGAATTAATGATGTCATTTATTTTAATCCCGCAGACATGGAATATCCATTTGCTTTTAATGTTTTGGAAAGAGTGGATGTTGGGCATCGCCATTTAGTTGCTTCCGGATTAGTGGGTGTTTTTAAAAAGATTTGGGCTGACTCTTGGGGTCCTCGTTTGGAATATGTCTTGCGTAATGCGATTCTAGCCCTTTTAGAATATCCGGGAAGCACTCTTTTGGGAATTATGAAGATTTTAGTGGATAATGAATTTCGTAAAAAAGTGGTTTCTCGTTTAAGTGATCCGGTAGTTAAATCATTTTGGGTTGATGAATATCCAAAATATTCGGAAAAATTAAGAACTGAAGCAATTGCGCCTATTCAAAATAAGGTTGGCCAATTTTTATCAACTTCTTTGATTAGAAATATTGTCGGCCAAGTTAAATCTAAAATTAGTTTGCGTCAAGTGATGGACGAAAAAAAGATTTTAATTATGGACCTTTCAAAAGGAAGAATTGGAGAAGATGCTTCGGCTTTAATGGGAGCGATGATGATTACTAAGCTTCAAATGGCCGCGATGAGTAGGATTGATATTCCGGAAAATGAACGACACGATTTTTATCTATATGTTGATGAATTTCAAAATTTTGCCACCGAATCATTTGCCAATATTTTATCAGAAGCGAGAAAGTATCGTTTAAATTTAATTATTGCTCATCAATATATTGGTCAGTTAATGTCAGAAAACACTCGGGTACGAGATGCGGTTTTTGGCAACGTTGGGACAATGATTGTTTTTCGAGTAGGCGCCGAAGACGCGGAATTTTTAGCTAAAGAATTCCAACCCCGTTTTGAAGAAACCGATTTGGTTGATTTAGATGCTCATAATATTTATGTTAAATTAATGATTGACGGCATTACCTCAGAACCATTTTCCGCTTTAACCCTGCCCCCTCTAAGTCATTTAGAAGACAATCGAGAAAAAATTATTAGAATTTCTCGAGAGCGTTACGCAGAGCCTAAAAAGATAGTGGAGGAAAAAATTGCCCGTTGGAGCGGGTCGATTGAAAAAGGTCAAGAATTGCCCCAAACTTATCAAGATAAATGCGAAGCAAATTGCGATAGTTGTGGAGCAACGGTTTATCTTCCTTTTACTCCTGATGGAGTGCGTCCCGTTTATTGTAAAAAATGTTTAAAAAAATCGCGCCAAGGAGATAGTCAAAATGTTTTTAAAAAAAATATTTCTCTTGATGAGGCAAAAAGGAAAAAACCAATTTCCTTTAATCAGAAATGATTCTAAAATTTTATGAAGAAATTTATTATTTTCAGTATTTCTTTGTTACTTGGTTTTAGCCTTTTTGTTTGGATATATCAACAATTTGAATTTAAAGAAATATTTTTTCGATTTAAATTTTTAAATTGGCGGCAGGTAACCGTTCTTTTTCTTTTGGGTTTTTATCGTCTTTTTGCTTGGGTAATGCGCTGGCAATTAGCTTTAAAATCGATAGGATATAAAGGATTATCATACAGAATGCTTTTTGGGTCGCGGTTGGCGGAAATGTCTTTAAGTTATTTAACGCCGGGAATCCGTTACGGAGGGGAAGTGATAAGAATTTTTGTTTTAAAGAAAAAAATAGGAATGCCGGTTAGTCAAGGAATAACTTCAGTTGTGATAGACCGTTTAATTGATATCACCGCTTTTGGAGTATTTGCTTTTTTGGGGGTTTTTATCCTTTTCTTTCAAAAAAAATTTTTTATTGCTTTCCTTTTTTTTCTAATAGGATTTTCTACCCTTTTTTTAATATATTTGATTTTACAGCTTTTAAAATCAAATAAAAAAATGGATCGCTTGATTAAGTTTTTTCATTTAGATAAGTTAAATCAGGGAAATAATTTAGCAGAAAGTTTTGAAATAATTAAAAATGGCACCCTCAATTTTTTTAAAAATTATCCCAAAGAAACTTTTCAAGGAATAATATTATCTTGTTCTACTTTTTTAGCCGGGGCAATTCAAATAAGTGTTTTTGTTAAATTTTTAGGGGAATATTGTTCGTTTTTTAATGGAATTTTAGTAAAAATATTAAATTTATTTGCTACTTTAGTGCCAATCCCTGCCGGATTAGGAGTATTTGAAGCGGCAAATATTCTTGGTTTTCAAATTTCCGGTTTAAGCCCGGAAACAGGGTTTAGTCTTACTTTAATGCTACGTTTTCTTGACCTTATTCTTGTTTTGGCTGGAGTTTTAATTATTCTTTATTATTTTACTCATCGATTTTTTCAACTTTTAACAACAAATTTAAAAAACAAAAATAATTAAGATATTTATGATAAAAGGAGAAATAATTAGGAAAAACTTTATTGAGTTTTTTAAAAATAAATCTCATCAGATTGTTAAATCAGCTTCTCTTATTCCGGCTGACCCAACCGCCCTTTTTACTTCCGCTGGTATGCAACAATTTGTTCCATATTTAAGCGGAGAAGCAGAGCCTCCTTATTCTCGCGCCTGTTCTGTTCAGAAATGTTTTCGCACTTCTGATATTGACGAGGTGGGTGATGAATTTCATCATACTTTTTTCGAAATGTTAGGCAATTGGTCTTTTGGTGATTATTTTAAAAAAGAAGCGATTGCATGGTCTTTGGAATTTTTAATCAATGAATGCCAATTAGAAAAAGACAGACTTTGGGTGACAATTTTTAAGGGGTTTGAATCAAATTTAGGAGAAAAAATTCCTTATGATTCTGAAGCAGAAGATATTTGGCAAAATAATGGCATTGCTAAGGAAAAAATAAAATCATTTGGAATTGAAGATAATTTTTGGGGCCCGGTCGGTGCTTTTGGTCCATGCGGTCCTTGTTCAGAAATACATTATGACCTAGGAAAAGAATTTCAAAAAAAGACTTGTCTTTTAGAGAATTGCGGACCCAATTGCGGATGTGGAAGGTTTGTTGAAATTTGGAATTTAGTTTTTATGGAATATAATAAAGATAAAGATGGTCACTTTAAAAAGTTAATAAATAAAAATATTGATACCGGCGCTGGTTTAGAAAGATTAATTTGTATTTTACAAAATAAGAAATCAGATTATCAAACTGATTTATTTTTACCTATCATGGAAAAAATAAAAGAAATTTCTCTTAAAAATAATTTAGAGGATAGTAAAGAAAGCAGAATAATTGCTGATCATATTAGGGGGGCGTGTTTTTTAATTGCGGATGGAGTAATGCCCAGCAAAGAAGATAGAGGTTATGTTTTAAGAAGAATTATCAGGCGGGCGATGAGATATGGGCGTTCAATGGAAATGGAAAAAGATTTTTTGATTATTTTAGCTAAAGTGGTGATTAACCTTTATCAAAATATTTATCCCGATTTAGCTAAAAAACAAAATGAAATTTTAACCATTATTCGAGATGAACAGGAAAAATTCAATCAAACGCTGAATCAAGGTTTAAAAAAGATTAAAAAAGTTATTCAAGAAAGTTTATTGGAGAAAAAAGATTATTTAGAACCGGAAATAGTTTTTCATCTTTATGATACTTATGGTTTTCCCTTGGAATTAACTAAAGAAATTGCAATAGAAAATAATTTAAAAATTGATGATGAATCTTTTCAAAAAAGATTTAAAAAACATCAAAATATTTCTCGAGCCGGAGTTAAAAGTAAATTCGGAGGAGTGGGGGAATGGGGAGAACAAGTTGCGCCCCACCATAGCGCCACTCATCTTTTACATCAAGCTTTGCGTTTGGTTTTAGGAGACCATGTTCAGCAAGCCGGTTCAGATTTGACCCAGGAACGGATAAGATTTGATTTTACTCATCAGCAAAAAATGACGGAATCAGATATTAAAAGAGTGGAGCAAATCGTTAATGAAAAAATAAAAGAAAATTTGGAAATAAAAATGGAAGAAATGTCTTATTTAGAAGCCATTAATTCAGGTGCTTTAGCGTTTTTTAAAGAAAAGTATCCGGAAAAAGTAAGAGTTTATTCTATCGGCGAATTTTCAAAAGAAATTTGCGCTGGACCGCATGCTAAAAATACCAAAGAGTTAGGAGAATTCAAGATTATTAAAGAAAAGGCGAGTGGCGCTGGAGTAAGAAGAATTAAAGCGATTTTAATAAAATAATATGTCATATCAAATCAAAACCGAAAGTTTCCAAGGACCATTTCATTTACTTCTTCAACTCATCGAAAAGCAAGAGCTTGATATTACGGAAATTTCTTTGGCGCGAGTGGCAGATGATTTTTTAAATTATTTAAAGGAATTAAAAGAAATCAGTTCTAAGGAATTAGCGGATTTTTTAGAAATCGCCGCTAAATTGATTTTAATAAAATCTCGTGCCTTACTTCCGCAAATTAATAATGAAGAAGAAAAAGACGACGAAGAAGATTTGGTAAAACAGTTAAAGATTTATCAGCAATATGTTCTTGCGTCCAGGGAAGTGGAAAATTTGGTTAAAAATTCAAAGCGGTCTTTTAGTCGAGATAAAATTCCCTTGGAAATTATCCCCAATTTTTCTCAGGAAGTAAAAGTTAGTTCACATACCTTGGAAAAATATTTTAATAATTTTTTTGAAAATCTAATTCGCCAAATAAAATTTAAACAAAAAACATTTAAAAGAAAATTTATTTCTTTAAAAGAAAAAATCGGCGAGTTGTTAAAAAGTTTAAAAGAAAAGAAAGAGGTTATTTTTAATTCTTTGATTAAAGGAAAGCAAAAACCCGATCAAGTTGGTTTATTTCTCGCTACTTTAGAATTGGCTAAAAGAAAAGAAATTTATATTCAACAGGCCGGGTTATTTGAAGATATTATTATTTCTAGAATTCATAAAAGTTCCTAAAATAAACTATAAATTTTTTAAAAAATTAAATAAATTAAATTCATTTATCTTAAAATGGAAGAACAACAAAATTTTAATTTAAAATCAGCTTTGGAGGCCTTATTTTTTATTGCTAATCGTTCTTTAAATAAAACTGAATTAGCTAAATTTTGCGGTCGAAAAATTGAGGAAATTGAAGAACCTTTAAATCAATTAATTGATGATTATCAAAATAGAGAAAGTGGAATTAAAATTATTCAAGATAATCAGGAATATCAAATGGTCACAAATTCCAATTATGGTCCTTTGATTCAAAAATTTTTAAAGCAAGAAGTTAATCAGGAATTAACTCCGGCTTCTTTGGAAACATTATCTATTATTGCTTATCGTGGCCCAATCAGAAAAAGTGAATTAGAGCAAGTAAGGGGAGTTAATTGTACTATTATTTTGAGAAACCTTATCATCAGAGGGTTAATTAAAGAAATAGCTCAAAATGAATCTGATCAAATAGAAGACAAGTCTTATTGTATTAGCCTTGATTTTCTTAAATATTTGGGGATTAATGAAATAAAAGAGCTTCCTAATTATCATAAATTGAATAATGAAAATCCTTTATCCTCATTAGGAGACGAAGAATTTTAATAGAGACTATCCCCGATTTTTTCTGTTTAGGGAAATAGATTATGTTTTTTTTATTTTTCGCCCCTGTATCTTAACGGATAAAGTGCAAGTTTCCGGAACTTGCGACAGAGGTTCGACTCCTCTCAGGGGCACCATAATCACTTAATTAAAATAATTATTTTTTTAAAAATCATAAAACATAAAATGATAAAGTCATTTCTCAAAAAAATAATCCCACTGAAAATTTTTTCTATTTATCATTGGTTTTTAGCATACTTTGCCACCTTGTTTTACGGTTGGCCAAGCGAAAAAATGATTGTAATTGGAGTAACTGGTACCGCTGGAAAATCAACGGCGGTCAATTTAATTGGAAAGATTTTAGAACAGGCTGGATTTAAAGTTGGTTTATCAACGACTTTTAATTTTAAAATAGGCGATCAAGAATGGGAAAATAAAAAGAAAATGACGATGTTGGGGCGATTTGCCTTGCAAAAATTTTTAAAAAAGATGTTTCAATCTGGTTGTCGTTATGCCATTATTGAAACCAGCTCGGAGGGAATAAAACAATTCCGTCATTTGGGAATAAATTATGATGTTGCGGTTTTTTTAAATCTTTTTCCAGA
Source organism: uncultured Gammaproteobacteria bacterium (assembly GCA_964531505.1). Classification (GTDB taxonomy): domain Bacteria; phylum Patescibacteriota; class Patescibacteriia; order UBA2591; family UBA6264; genus UBA6264. The sequence goes on along the minus strand of CAZHDT010000004.1, from coordinate 18,388 downwards.
ACATCTTGAATCTCATGGCGGTTTTGAAAAATATCGTCAAGCTAAGGAGAAATTATTTTTTCATTTGGCAAAAAAAAGAAAAAAAATTATCAACGGAAAGTTAATTGAAAAAATTAGCATTGTTAATTTTGACGATCAATCTAAAGAATATTTTTTAAAATTCCCGGCAGATCAAAAATACGGTTTCACCATTATTAATCAAGAAAATAGAGATGACCTTAATTTAATTAAGGCAGACGGGGTTTTATTAAATTCAAATCAAACAAGCTTTAAAGTCAAAGAAATTGACTTTAAATTAAATCTTTTAGGAGAATTTAATATTTATAACGCTTTAAGCGCGATTAGCGTCGCTTTATCACAAAATATTCCTTTGGAAATTTGCGCTCAGGCTTTAAAACAAGTTGAAAGTATGCCTGGCAGAATGGAAATAATTTTAAAAAATCCTTTTACTGTTATTGTTGATTACGCTCATTTGCCGGATTCTTTAGAAAAAGTTTATCAGACTTTAAAACCATTGGTTAATAGAAAAATGATTTGTGTTTTAGGTTCAGCCGGGGGAGGAAGAGATAAATGGAAGAGGCCGGTGATGGGCGCGTTGGCAGAAAAATACGGAGATGAAATAATTGTGACCAATGAAGACCCCTATGATGAAAATTCGCAAAAAATTATAGATGAAATAATCCATGGCATAAAAAGCAAAAAAGTCATTAAAATCTTAGACAGAAAAGAAGCGATTGAAAAAGCTTTAAGGATGGCTGAACCGGGAGATTTAGTTATTATTACAGGAAAAGGATGTGAACCGTGGTTAATGGGCCCGAAAGGGGAAAAAATACCATGGGATGATAGAAAAATTGTAAAAGATTTTTTAAAAAAAATGTAGCCTGTGGATTAAATGTGGAAAACTTTATTTTTTGGCTTAAATAAGAGGAAAAGTATAGGTTAAAATTTTAAAAAATTTCTTGACAAAAAACACCGTTTCTGTTATTGTAATAAAACAATTAATTTAGATTAATCTTTTATATTTCAAATCTATTTTATATAAAAAATTTAAATAAATCTGTATTTTTTAGGAAAGATATCTTTCCTAGGTTTTTTTGTCTCTAAAAAATATTTTTATCTTATTTTTTATGTCTTTTAAAAAAGAAAGAAAATATTTTCCCGAGTCCCGCCCCAATTTTGAACTTCCGGACTTAACTCTAATCCAAAAAGATTCTTATTATTGGTTTTTAAAACAAGGGATTAAGGAATTAATCAAGGAATTTTCTCCAATTGAAGATGCCGTGGGAAAGAATTTTGAGTTGCATTTTTTAGACTGTTCTTTGGGTGCTCCAAAGTTTGACGAAATCATTAGTAAAAATAGAAATTTAACATACGAAGCGCCCTTAACTTTAAAAGTCCGCCTCATTAATAAAAAAACCGGGCGTCAACAAGACCAAGAAGTTTATTTTAGTGATATTCCCCTCATGAGTGAAAGGGGAACTTTTATTATTAATGGAATTGAAAGAGTTGTGGTTCAACAGCTTATTAGGTCAGCAGGAGTATTGTTTAGTCGGGAAATGGTTAAGGGAACATACCTTTACGGAGCAAAAATTATTCCGGACCGAGGCGCTTGGCTTGAATTTGAAACTGATGCAAAAAAAGTGATTTGGGCGAGAATTGACAGACAAAGAAAAACCCCAGCCACTTCTTTATTAAGGGTTTTTGGTTATGGGACAGACAAAGAAATTTTAGATTTATTTGTTCCAGTAGAAAAAAGGACTAAAACTCATGGCAAAGACCAAGTAGAAGATGTGTCTGCTCTTGATTATATTACCGCGACTTTAGAAAAAGACCCTTCTGCTTCAGAAGAAGAGGGGTTAATTGAGGTTTATCGTAAAATTCGTCCCGGAGATTTAGCCACAGTGGATAATGCTAAATCTTTGATTTATGCTATGTTTTTTCATCCCAACCGCTACGATTTAAGCAAAGTTGGAAGATATAAAATAAACAGTCGACTTAATTTTGGAGATAAAATAAAAGAACGAGTTTTAAGACCGGAAGATTTAAAGGAAATTATTAAAGAAGTTATTAGATTAAATTTAACCCAGGAACATGCGGATGATATTGACCACTTAGCTAATCGCAGAATTAGAGCGGTTGGCGAATTAGTTCAAAATAGAATGAGGGTTGGTATGCTTAGATTACAAAGGATTGTTAGGGATAGAATGAGTACGGCAGAAGGGAAAATAACTCCAGGTCAATTGATTAATATTAGGCCAATTAGCGGAATATTAAAAGAATTTTTTATGTCATCTCAGCTCTCCCAATTTATGGACCAAACCAATGTTCTTTCAGAATTATCGCATAAAAGAAGATTAACAGTTGCTGGTCCTGGTGGTTTAAGCCGAGAAAGAGCAGGATTTGAAGTGAGGGACGTCCATCGCACTTATTATGGAAGAATTTGCCCCATTGCGACTCCGGAAGGACCAAACGTTGGTTTAGTAAGTCATTTGGCTTGTTATACCAGAATTAATGAATATGGTTTTCTTGAAACTCCTTATCGTAAAGTAGTTAATGGAAAATTAACCAAAGAAATTATTTATTTAAATGCTTGGGAAGAGGAGCAACACATTCTTGTTCCTTTTTCAATTAAAATAAAAGATAATTGCCTTGAAGAAAAAATTGTTGAAGCAAGAATTCACGGAAAACCTGGTTTTTGCAATGTTTCAGAAGTCGAATTTATTGATGTGGCGGCTAATCAAATTATTAGTATCGCTACTTCTTTAATTCCATTTTTGGAACATGATGATGGAATTAGAGCTTTAATGGGCACCAATATGCAGAAGCAAGCGGTGCCTTTAATTAGACCGGAAGCCCCGATTGTTGGTACAGGGGTGGAAGAAAAAATTGCTCGTGATTCAGGTCATTTAGTTATTGCTGAAGAAAGTGGAAAAATTAAAGAAGTAGATGCAGACCATATTGTTTTAATGGGAAATTCTGGAAAAAGTAAAACTTATATTTTAAATAAATACGAACGATCAAATTTTGACACTTGTTTTAATCAAACTCCTTTAATTGAAAAAGGACAGCAAGTTATTAAAGGAGAAGTTTTAGCTGGCGGTTCGTCTACTAATGAAGGCGAATTGGCTTTGGGCCAAAATATTTTAGGCGCTTATATGCCATGGGAAGGAGGCAATTATGAAGATGCGATTCTTATTTCTTCTCGTTTAGTTCAGAGTGATAAATTTAGTTCTTTGCATATTGATGAACATACAATTGATATTAGAGAAACAAAATTTGGACCGGAAACCACTACTCGTGATATTCCAAATGTGAGCGAAGAAAAATTAAGAAATTTGGATGAGGAAGGAATTATTAGGGTGGGAGCAGAAGTTAAATCCGGCGATATTTTAGTGGGAAAAATTACGCCAAAAGGGGAAGCCGAATTAAGCGCGGAAGAAAAATTACTTCGCGCTATTTTTGGAGAAAAAGCCCAGGATGTTAGAGATTCATCACTTTATTTGGAACACGGAGAACATGGCAAAGTAATCGGCGTGAAAATTTTTTCCAGAGAAAAAGGAGATAAACTGGCGCCTGGAGTGGTTAAATCAATTCAAGTTTTAGTGGCAGATTTAAGAAAAGTTCAAATTGGAGATAAAATGGCTGGCCGGCACGGAAATAAAGGAGTTGTTTCTAAAATTGTTCCCCAAGAAGATATGCCTTATTTGGAAAATGGCCGACCGATTGATATAATTTTAAATCCATTAGGTGTCGTTTCTAGAATGAATTTAGGACAGATTTTAGAAATTCATTTGGGTTTGGCCGCTGAAAAGTTAGGTTATAAAGTGGCTACCCCGGCTTTAAACGGAATTAATGAAGAAACCATTAAAAAGGAGTTAGTTAAAGCGGGATTTATTTCTAATGGAAAAATGACTCTTTATAATGGACGAACCGGAGAGGCGTTTAAAGAACAAGTGACTGTTGGTTATACCTATTTTATGAAATTAAATCATTTAGTGGAAGATAAAATCCATCAGCGTTCAATTGGACCATATTCTTTAATTACTCAACAGCCTTTAGGTGGTAAAGCCCAATTTGGCGGACAAAGATTTGGAGAAATGGAAGTCTGGGCATTGGAAGGATATGGGGCCGCTTATACCTTACAGGAGATGTTAACTATTAAATCAGATGATGTTACTGGACGGACAAAGGCTTATGAAGCCATTATTAAAGGAGAAACCATCAAGGATATAAATATTCCCGAATCTTTTAGTGTTTTAGTCCGAGAATTAAAGGGATTATGCTTGAACGTGGAAATGATGAAAGACGACAAAAGAAAAGAAAAAAGATAAAAAATAAATCCTTGGGATAATTACTCCTAAGGATATTTTATTCGATTAAATTTTTAATTTATAAATATGCTAACACCATCGAATATTAGCAATCTAAACTTACCAAAAGAAGATCAAAGAGAAGATTCTTTTGATTTTAAATCAATTCGTTTACGTTTAGCTTCTCCGGACGAAATTCGTTTTTGGTCTCATGGTGAAGTTTTAAAACCGGAAACTATTAATTATCGGAGTCGAAAGCCGGAGCGAGATGGTTTATTTTGTCAAAAAATATTTGGTCCGGTAAAAGATTGGCAATGCGCTTGCGGTAAATATAAAAAGCTTCGTTATCGGGGAATTGTTTGTGACCGTTGCGGGGTGGAAGTTACTCGAAGTTTGGTTCGCCGGGAAAGAATGGGACATATTACTTTAGCCGCGCCAGTGACTCATATTTGGTTTTTAAGAAGTATGCCTTCTCGAATTGGCTTGATTTTGAATATGACGGTTCAAGCCATGGAAAAGGTTGTTTATTTTGCAAATTTTGTTGTTATCAGCGTCAATGAAAGTTTAAAGAAGGAAATTTTCATTGAATTAGAAGCAGAATTTAAAGAAAAGAAAAAGGAATTAAAAGGCGGGTCGGAAAAAGAATTGGATGAATTAAATAAAAATTATCAGGAAACAAAAAAAGAAATTAACGAAATTATAATAGGAACGCTTTTAACAGAATTAGAATATCGGGAATTGTCTTTAAAATACGGCCACATCTTTGAAGCTGGAATTGGAGCAGAAGCCCTTTTAAAACTTTTACACAATGTTGATTTATTAAAATTAATCAAAGATTTGGAAAAAGAAAAATCTAAAACAATTAATCCAATTAAAAATAAAAAATTATCACAAAGGATTAAAACTTTAAGCAGTTTTACAGCCAATAAAATAAATCCGGAAAATATGATTTTAAGGATTTTGCCGGTTATTCCTCCTGATTTAAGACCATTAGTTCCCTTAGACGGGGGACGTTTTGCTTCATCCGATTTAAATGATCTTTATCGCCGGGTTATTAATAGAAATAATCGTTTAAAAAGGCTTTATGAATTAAAAGCGCCAGAGGTTATTTTAAGAAACGAGAAAAGAATGCTTCAGGAAGCAGTGGATGCTTTAATTGATAATGAAATGCGTTCTGGAAAAACCACGATTTCTTCAACCGGACAAAGAAGGCCATTAAAATCTTTAGCAGATATTTTAAAAGGAAAACAAGGGCGATTCAGGCAAAATTTATTAGGAAAAAGAGTTGATTATTCCGGACGTTCCGTTATTGTTGTTGGTCCTAATTTAAAACTTAATCAATGCGGTTTGCCTAAAATTATGGCTTTGGAACTTTTTAAGCCATTTATTGCCAGTGAATTAATTAAAAGAGAAATTATTCACAATGTGAGAAGCGCTAACCGGTTAATTGAAGAAGGGACAGAAGATGTTTGGTCAATTTTAGAGGAAATAACCAAAAAATCTTATGTGCTTTTAAATCGTGCTCCGACTTTGCATCGATTAGGTATTCAGGCTTTTCAACCGGTTTTGATTGAAGGAAAAGCTATTCAGATTCACCCTTTAGTTTGCGCCGCTTTTAACGCTGATTTTGATGGAGATCAAATGGCTGTTCATGTTCCTATTACAGAAAAAGCAAGGGAAGAGGCAAGAGATATTATTCTTTCTACTCATAATCTTTTAAAGCCAGCGACAGGAGAACCAATTGTCACTCCAGGTCAAGATATGGTTTGGGGCGCTTATTATTTAACCCATTTACTGAAGGAAAAAGAAAATATGTTAGTTTTTAGCGATTTTAATGAAGCGATGCTTGCTTATCAAAATAAAAAAATAGAGTTGCAAGAAAATATTAAAGTTAGAATTGAGGGCAAAGTGGAAGAAGTAAGTGTTGGTCGGTTGATTTTTAATAGTATTTTACTTCCCGGACTTTATAATACCAATGAAGAAATAGATAAAGGGAAGCTTAAAAAAATAGTTAATAAATCCATTGAAAAATATGGTGAAGAAGGAACAGTCGCTCTTTTAGATCGGGTAAAGGAAACAACTCTTGCTTATTTAACTTTATCCGGACTCTCTTGGGGAATTGATGATTTGCCTGATTTGCCGGAAAAAGAAGCTATTTTAAAACAAGCGCAAAAAAAAGTAGATGAAATACAATCCCAATATGATATGGGTTTATTGGCGGAAGATGAGCGTTATTTAAAAAGTATTGAAGTTTGGATAACCGCAAAAAATCAAATTACTAAAATTGTTAAAGAAAATCCTCCTTTGAATTCACCTGTTTTCTTTATGGTTGAATCAGGAGCTAGGGGTTCTTGGATTCAGTTAGCGCAAATGTTCGGAATGCGCGGAATTGTTTCTTCTCCGACAGGAAAATTAATTGAACTTCCAATTAAATCTTCTTTTAAAGATGGATTTAATGTTTTGGAATATTTTATTTCCACTCATGGTTCAAGAAAGGGGACAGCGGATATGGCTTTAAAAACCGCTGCCGCTGGTTATTTAACCAGAAGAATGGTTGATGTTTGTCAGGATATTATCGTTTATGAAGAAGATTGCGGAGACAAAAAAGGAATTTGTTTAACTCGGGAAGAAAATGAAGAAATGGATGAAAATTGGCGCAGTCGTTTATTTGGCCGAACTGTTCTTAAAGAAATTAAAGACCCCAAAACAAATAAAGTTATTGTTAAAGCTGAAGAAACTGTTAATTCAGAACAAGCGGATAAAATTAATGAAATTAATCCGGAAAAAGTTTATATTAGATCAGTTTTAACCTGCCAAGCAGAAAGAGGGATTTGCGCCAAGTGTTATGGTTATGACCTTGGTTACAATAAACCGGTGAAAATTGGCACACCAGTTGGGGTTATTGCCGCTCAGAGCATTGGCGAACCTGGCACCCAGCTTACTCTAAGAACTTTCCATACTGGAGGGGTGGCAGGAAAAGATATTACTCAAGGCTTGCCAAGAGTGGAAGAAATTTTTGAAGTTAGACCAGTTAAGAAAAAAGCGATTATGGCCAACCATGATGGTTTGATTAAATTAATTCAGGAAAAAAACGAAAAAAAGATTGTTATCAAATATAAAGGAAAAAAGGAAGAAGTTTATCTTTTAGATGATGAAGAAGATTGGAAAATAAATATTAAGAATGGAGAAGAAGTAAAAAAAGGAGATATTTTGGCAAGTCTTTCCATTAAAAGAGAATATACTTCTGGTGTAAAAAATCGGAAAATTAAAGCAAAATACAAGGGAATAATTAAATTAGAAAAAGGAATAATTAAGGTTCTTTCAGAAGCGGATGACCAAGAAGAATATGATGTTACCGGTTATGATATTTGGGTTAAAGATGGAGAAAAAGTGAAAGTAGGACAGCAATTGACAGATGGGAGCCTTGATTTAAGAGAACTTTATTCTTTAAGAGGAAAAGAAGCTACTCAGAAATATATTCTTAAAGAAATTAGTTATATTTATTCTTCTCAGGGGCAAAGTTTGAACAATCGGCATGTAGAAATAATTATTAAGCAGATGTTTTCTCGTTGTTTAATTAAGGATGGTGGAGAAACAAATCTTTTAGCCGGTGAATTAGTGCCCAAAAATTATTTATTTGAATGTAATCAGGAAATAAAAAAACAAGGCAAGGAGCCAGCTAAGGGAGATGAACAACTTTTAGGGATTACCCGCGTATCTCTTTCCACTGACAGTTGGTTGGCGGCTGCTTCTTTTCAAGAAACTTCAAGAGTTTTAGTAAAAGCGGCGATTAGTGGCCGACATGATTACTTAAGAGGCTTGAAAGAAAATGTAATCGTTGGTAGGCTTATTCCAGTGGGAACTGGTCTTAAAAATTTTAAAATTTCTCAAAAATAATTTTAATCATTTAGTCATGGTTAAAAAGAAAAACCAATCATCCCTTAAAAGGGAAAAAAAATTCCAAAAAAAAGAATCAAGAATTTCTCTTAATATTAAGACCCAGCGCTTGATAATCGCCATAGTTTTATTTATTTTGGCGATTATTTTATTTCTTGGTTTGGTTAGTTTAGCCGGTGTAGCCGGAGATTTTTTAGTATTGGGAATTAAAATTGCGGTTGGCTGGGCATCCTGGCTTGTTCCTTTTGTTCTGGCAATAATCGGTTTAATGGTTTTAAATTTTGAAAAAGTAAAATCAATGAACGGCGATTCAGAGCGAAAATATCCTTCTTTAGCCGCTCGTTCCGGAAGTTTGATTTTTTTGATTTTAATGATTGCTGGCTTATTCCATTTATCTTTTGTAAATAATCAAACTGCGTTAATTGAACATCAAGGCGGTGGTTATTTGGGTTATGCTTTGAGTTATGTTTTATCTAATACTTTTGGTTTATTGGCGAGTTGGGTTATTTTTTTAGGCGCGATTATCATTAGTTTAATTATTATTTTAATTGGCTTTTTTAATTTTAAAAAAGATGAAGAAGGGGAATCTGGAGATGAAGACGAAATAGAAGAAGTAAAATTGGAAGAGAGGGGACTTTTTAAAAATCTTTTTCAAAATAAAAAGGAAAAACTGGTTTTAAAGCCGGAAGCTCCGGAGAAAATTTTAGCTCAGCGTGAAACAGAGCCGGACCAAGAAATTAAAATAAAAAGAAAAAATATTTTTGCTAAAGAAAAGGATTTTGATAAGGATGGAGAAATGGCAGTTTCTTATAAAAAAATAAATAAAAAAATAGATTTGCCATTGGAATTATTAGCTTCAGAATCAACTGAACCGGATGCTGGAAATGTTGAGGAAAATAGATATATTATTAAGAAAACTTTGGAGAATTTTAATATTCCGGTAGAAATGGGAGAAATAAAAATTGGACCAACAGTCGCTCAGTATACCCTTAAACCGGCGCAAGGAGTAAAACTTTCTAAGATTACCAGCCTGCATAACGACTTATCATTGGCATTAGCTGCTCATCCGATTAGAATTGAAGCGCCAATTCCCGGTCAATCATTAGTCGGAATCGAAGTTCCTAATCAAAAAGTGGCAACGATTCGGTTAAGGAAGATTTTATCAGACCAGATTTTTATAAAAAGAAAATCTAATTTATCGGTTGCTTTAGGACGGGATGTCGCCGGCAATATCTGGTTGGCCGACATTGCCAGAATGCCTCATTGTTTGGTAGCCGGTTCAACCGGTTCAGGGAAAACCATATTTTTAAACGCGATTATTATCAGTTTGATTTATCAAAATTCGCCTGATGATTTAAAATTTATTTTAGTAGACCCCAAAAGAGTGGAATTAACCCTTTATAATGATTTGCCTCACTTATTAACGCCGGTTATTACTAATACTCAAAAAACAGTTAATGCTTTAAAATGGGCTGTTAATGAAATGGAACGTCGTTTTGATATAATGGCAGAAGCAAAAAAGCGCGACATTCAGTCATATAACGAATCACATCCAGATGATAAATTGCCCTTTATTGTTATTATTATTGATGAATTAGCGGATTTAATGTCTTCAGCGTCCCAAGATGTTGAAGTTTGTATTGTTCGTTTGGCTCAAATGGCCAGAGCGACTGGCATTCATCTAATTATGGCGACTCAAAGACCTTCAGTGGATGTAATTACTGGTTTAATTAAAGCTAATATTACGGCTAGAGTGGCATTTTCAGTTGCCTCTTTAATGGATTCAAGAACGATTCTTGATTTCTCCGGAGCGGAAAAGTTGTTGGGACGGGGAGATATGCTTTTTATGTCTTCAGAACTTTCTAAACCAAAAAGAATTCAAGCCGCTTTTGTTTCAGACCAAGAAGTAAAAAAGATTGTGGAATATTTAAGAAACGTGACTGAACCCAATTTTCAAGAAGATATTACTCGAGACCAAAAGATAAATAATTTGCCGGGAGAATTTAAAGAACAAAGCGATTTAAAAGAAGATGACCTTTTATCGGAAACTAGAGATTTAGTGATTAAAACGGGCAAAGCTTCCGCGTCTTTTTTACAACGTCGTCTTCGAGTTGGTTATGCTCGAGCCGCGCGGCTTTTAGATTTACTTGAAGAAGAAGGAACAATTGGTCCGGCGGAAGGAGCTAAGGCAAGAGAAGTTTATCGTTTACCGGAAGCGGAAAATGAAATCGCGGAATATAAAGAAGACCAAGAACAAGAAAATGGAGACGAAAATGAATATGATGAAGAAGAAAAAGAAAACAGTGACGATGATTAAATTATTTTTTAAAAAACTACGAATCCATATTTCTATTTGTTAAATATTTATGTCTTTTTCAAAAAAGGAAATAGTTTTCAACACTTTGGGCGGGCTTTTGAAGAAAGCGCGCCTTTCTAAAAACTTTAGTTTAAGCTTTGTTTCTCAAGAAATAAAAATAGAAGAAAAATATTTAAAATTATTGGAATTTGATGATTACTCTGAATTGCCAGGTTCAGTTTATTTTAAAAATTTTTTAAAAAAATATGCCGAATTTTTGGGATTAAATAGTGAAGAGATGCTAAATCAATGGGAAAAAGAAAACGAACTTTCCAAAAATAAAAATTATAGAAAAAATCGGTTTAAAAGTTTTGGCCATTTCAAAAAGGTTAACTTCAAATTGTTTTTTATATCATTTTTTGTCGTTTTAGTTTTTTCTTATTTGGGATTTGGAATTAAAAAAGTTCTTTTTCCTCCGAGAATTCAAATTATTTTTCCTCAAGAAGATTTTGTTGTTCAAAAATCTACTTTGATTATTAAAGGAAAGACAGAAGAAAAATCAGATGTTTTTATTAATGACCAACCCGTAGCAGTAACAATTAATGGAGATTTCGAACAGTCAATAGAATTATTGCCAGGGTTGAATATTATTAAGATTTCCGCCCAAAAAAAATATTCCAAAGAAACGAGCGTTTATCGTCAAGTGGTTTTGGAATAAATATAAATTTAAATTGACATGATTATTTAAAATAAGTATACTTTAAAAAGTTAATTACTAATTATTTTTATATGCCCAAAAAAGAAAATTTAAAAAAAAATAATTCATTAGAAGATAAAATTAAGGCAAATGAAGTAGATTCTCGGCATAAAGCCGCGGAAATGGCCATAGAACAAATTAAGGCTCGCTATGGCGAAGGAACAATTATGAAGTTGGGTGAGGCAAAAAAAATGGAAGTGGAAGCGATTTCCACCGGTTGTCTTTCTTTAGACCACGCTCTTGGAGTAGGTGGTATTCCTCGGGGTCGAGTTATTGAAATTTTTGGCCAAGAAATGAGTGGGAAAAGTACCTTAACACTTCATATTATCGCTGAAGCGCAAAAAAAAGGCGGAACAGCCGCTTTTATTGACGCAGAACACGCTTTAGACCCGGATTATGCCAGAAAGATCGGGGTTCAAATAAATGATTTATTGATTTCCCAGCCCGATAATGGAGAACAAGCTTTGGAAATAGTGGAGACTTTAGTTCGTTCCAATGGATTTGACGTGATTGTGGTTGATTCAGTAGCCGCTTTAACTCCAAGAAAAGAGATTGAAGGGGAAATGGGGGACCAACAAATTGGTTTACAAGCTCGTTTAATGAGTCAAGCTTTAAGAAAATTAACCGCTATTATTAGCAAAACCAAAACCGTAGTTATTTTTATCAATCAAATTAGAATGAAAATAGGAATTATGTTTGGCAATCCGGAAACCACTACCGGCGGTTTAGCTTTAAAATTTTATTCTTCGGTTAGAATAGAAGTAAGACGTTTAGCTCAAATTAAAAGAGGGGAAGAAGTTATTGGTAACAAAGTCAAAGCGAAAATTGTTAAAAATAAAGTCGCTGCTCCTTTTCGGGTATGCGAGTTTGAAATTATGTATAATGAAGGAATTTCTTGGACCGGAGATCTACTTAATTTGGGAGCAAAATACAATTTAGTTAAAAAAACAGGCAATACGGTTATTTATGATGACCAAAAATTGGGAATTGGATGGGAGAACGCAAAAACCGGTTTAAGAGAAAATAAACCTTTGGCTCAGAAATTAAAAAAGCAAATTTTAGAAATAATGAGAGAAGAAGAAAAAAAAGAAAAAGAAAGATAAAAAATAAAAAAACGCTCTCGGCTTAGGCCGAGAGCGTTTTTTTGATTCCTAACTATTTTTTTCTTTGCAAAAATATTCAGCGCAAAAGGCGTAAAAAATGCCGATAAATATGCCCAAAATTCCGGCAATGACTACATTCTGTTTTCTTTTAGGCGCGATTCTTATTTCAGGGGAGACAGCTTCTACTTCCACCTTAGTCGGTTTTGTTTCGTAAACCTTTTCATATTCTTTTTGTTGAATTGCTTGGTCAAAAGAAACTAATTGTTGTTCTAAACCCAATAATTGCGATTCTTTATTTTCTTTTTGATTTTTAGATGTGGCTAAGAGGTTAATATAGCTTTCCGCGATTCTTCCTTGCCCTTCTGTTTGAATATCAGCTCTTTTATTAATTTCTTGTTCATATTTTTGAATATCCTGGTTTAAACGGACAATATCTTGTTGAATTTTTTCAATGTCTTTTTTGGTTTTTTCTTTACTATTTTTTATCATTTCCATTTCAATGTTAAAAGTTTCTTCCGCTACAGAAAATAAATTTTGGTGGTATTCTAAGATAATTTTTGTAACGGCGTTAACCACAATAACCGCTTTTTCTGGTGTATTAGCCCGGCCCTTAATTTTTATGAATTTTGAATAGCCCGTGCCTTCGCCAGCCTTTTCTATATTAAACATATTAGTAATAGTCTCCGGAGCGATATTTTCCGCTAATTCAAGAGGTGTTTTTATTTCATCTTCTATTTTTTTTAGAAAACTAATTCTTTCAAAAACGGCTTTTAAATCTTCTAAGCTTTGTAATGGCGCTCTTTTAATTTGGCCGATTTCTATTAAATTGCCGGCTTGATAAGTAGGGGGAGTGAGAAAACTGATTACCCCGGCCGCGATTACCGCAACTAAAAAAATAGCCAAGATAGCCCATTTTCTTTTAATCAATACTTCAATATAGTCTCTTAAATCGATCTCTTCTTCATCTTGTTGAAAAACTTTTTTATGGTGTTCTGCTTTTTTTTCTTCAAGATCCGGTTTAGGTCGGTCTTGATTAAGATGAATGTTATAATTTTGATTGTTTTGTTCGTCCATATTTTTATATTTTTTTTAATATATCTAAATATTCTTCCGTTGATAAATCTAATAATTTTAAATTATTTAAGATAATAAATATTGGTAAAGATTTATCCCTCGGGATAATAATGGGTCTTTTTAATCCTTTTCTCCAATAAATTCGATGATCTCCTTTTTGTCTTTTAAGCTTACAGCCAATAAATATTAAAAATTTGTCAAATTTTTTCCAGTGAATAGGTGTTAATCCAGACATAAAATTAACAACTTAGCGGTACTTTAATATTTTTTAACTCTTGAGAAATAACGGTCGGGGGAGACCAGCTTTTTTTTATTCGTCTCCATCCGAGGTTTTTTAAAACAGAATTAATATCGCCGTTTTTAATAGTTTCTTCAAAAAATATTCCCACTATTTCTTCAAACCTTTTTTTAACCCTGTCATAGTTATCTGCGCTGGTAGATAAATCTAAGACAGGGGTATAAGCGATAAAGTTTTTACCTTCGCGAAAAATAGAAACGGGTAAATTGAATTCCATACCTATTTTTTTCATATATATTGTATATTAAAATTATATAATTTAATTATATTGTAAAATTTATTTCACGTCAATTTTTACAATTTGTTCTATATTTTTATTATATTATCAATTAATGCCTTTGTCAAACAGATTAATAATAAATTGATTTAAAAGTTTGGAAGCTCGGCTTCCAAACTTTTGCCTTCCCCAGCCCGCTTCCAGTCTATGATATAAAGCGTTTTTTAGCGTTTTTAAAATTAACGTTTAATGTCAATTTAAACAACTACTTATGAAATTCAACTAATCCTTCAAGTTTTTCAATAATTTGTTGCTTATTCATTTGCTCTAAGTTTTCCTTAAATTCTTTTAAAGTAGAAGCTAATTTTATTTCGTCTATTTGAGAAAGGGAAGCAATAAAGATTTTTTCACATTTAGTGGGAATTTCATTTTTAGTCAAAATTTCTTCAAAAAGTTTTTCGCCCGGTCTAACTCCAGTAAAAACAATAGGAATGTCCACATCGGGTTGGAATCCCGCTAATTTAATCATTTCCCTTGCTAAGTCAACGATTTTAATCGGTTGACCCATATCTAAAACAAAAACTTCCCCGCCTTGACCAATGGCCCCGGCTTGCATCACCAACAAGCAAGCTTCTGAAGTGACCATAAAATATCTTTTCATTTCAGGGTGGGTAACTTCCACTGGCCCGCCTCTTTTTATTTGTTCTTCAAAAACCGGCACTACACTTCCTTGACTACCTAAAACATTGCCAAATCTGACGGCGCAGAATTGAGTTATTAATTCCTCTGTTTTTTGCGCTTGATTATTAAGCGACAAACAAACCATTTCACACATTCTTTTGCTGGCGCCCATAATAGAGGTCGGATTAATCGCCTTATCTGTGGAAATCATCACAAATTTTTTAACTTTATTTTTTAAAGCCGCTTTTCCTAAATTTAAAGTTCCTAAAATATTATTTCTAATCGCTTCATCAGCATTGGTTTCCATCATCGGAACATGTTTGTAGGCGGCGGCGTGAAAAATAACTTCTGGTTTTTCCCTTTCCAAAAGTAGGTCAAACTTTTTTTCATGGCAAATATCAGCAATCACAAATAATTTTTGGGTTTCTGGAAAAAGTTTATTAAGTTCTCTCTCTAAATAAAACGTAGCAGTTTCTCGCTGGTCTAAAGCAATTAATTTTTTAGGATAAAATTTACAAATTTGCTGGCAAAGCTGGGAACCGATTGAGCCGGCTGCTCCAGTCACTAAAATAGTTTTTCCAGTAATATATTCTTGAATTGATTTGGTATCTATTTGCACCATTTCCCTTCCTAAAAGATCTTCAATAGATATGTCTCGTAAATGACTTAGGTTTATTTTTCCTGCCAAAAGCTCGTTTGTTCCGGGTAAAATTCTTATTTTTTGAATTCCTGATTCTCGCGCTAAAACAACAGTTTTTTTAATAATTTTTTTCGAAGCAGAGGGAAGAGCAATAATAATTTCCTGAATTTTTTGTTTTTTAATAATTTCTGGAATTTGGTTAATTTCTCCCAAGATTTTTACCCCATGAATGAGAATGTTTTGTTTTGACGAGTCGTCATCAATGAATCCGACCGGCTGATAAGGGGATTTAGTGGAAAGAATGTGGCGGACCAATTGTTCTCCCGCCACTCCAGTGCCGACAATTAAAATTGGAGAAAGGTTTTGATTGTTATTTTTTCCATTTCTTTTCAAGCCATGTAAATAGATTCTTTTTGAAAAACGAATGCCGCCAGTAGTTAAAAGAGCGATAAAAGCGGAAATAAAGAGAATAGAGCGGGGAAAACCTTCAAAAATAGGCAAGTGGCGGAAAATGAAAAGAGCTGCGCCTATGCCCAAAAAACTGACGATAATAGCTCGAAAAACCTTTAAAAGCTCTCGCACACTGATATATGACCAAGAAACAGAATAAAGCCGCTCTAAAAGGAAAAAAAGGATAGTTAAAGGGACGGCCAAGGCAATAAAGCCTTTAATCATTAAAAAATATTGAGAGGGGATAATCCCGTCAAATCTTAAAAGAAATCCCAGCCAACAAGAAAGGGAAATTAAAATAACATCGCAGAGCAAAAAAAACAGCGTTCGAGTAAAATTAGTTTTTTTAAACAAATTCATATTTTTATTTGATATTCAATTTATTTCAAAATTTCAGGCAATTTTTGAAATATCTTAGTTATGGGGAAAATGTTTATATTTCCTTCCCGCATATATCTTTCTCCTCCATAAATAAAATATGCTTTTGCCATAGTAAGTGGAGGGGTTGAACCCCTACATACATAATGTCATTGTAAGGACGCCGACGTTACGTCGGAGGACGAAGCAATCCCCAGTCAAACCTCAAGGGCTAAATACACACCTCCATTTTACATATATTTTTGGAAGCGTTATTACCAAAATGCTTTATTTCTTTTTTTAAAATTTTAAACAGAAGAATCTATTTCCCCTAATATCTTTAAGGTTTCTATTACTGATTGATTGTCTGTGGGCAAATATTTTACTCGGTTTTTATACATATTTTTGAGAGCAGTAAAAAATTCATCTGCCCAAGAAGGCCCAAGCGAAATAATATCAGAGAAATCAATCTCCACTATGTCGGCGTTAGTATCAAGGATTGGACGAATTGCCGCAAATGCCTCTTTACCCGCAGGACGCGAAGTTAATACTTTGCCGAATTTTTTAAGTTCTATGCGCATAATAATTAATATGTTATCACACTTAGCGTACCGCGGATATATCTGTCTGCCAGGCTAACTTTTAAAATACCATTTAACTTGGCAATCTCTGCTACGGCAGTACCCGATTGCAAAGAAACACCTATTGAATTTTTAATTGCAACATTATTGACAAATTTTAGGCCATTTCCTCTTTGTTCTGGAGAACGTCCGGAAAGACGCTCGATAAACGCTACGGACAAAGCCATTATATCATCCTTTAAATTTGGCCGTACCCGCAAAAGTGTCGTACGGATACCCACGCCTCGGTCAGCAAGAACAATAATGCGTTTGTTTATATCGTAAGCGAAAAAAACGCCGGGCACATCTGGCCAATTGCCGAAATTGTGATCAAATGAATTATTACCAATCTCACCTGTTATTGCGACAATTAAGGGAGTTAAAGTTTTTGTAGTTGGATTGCGGTCAAGGTCAAAAGCCATTCTATCAAGTCGTGCTTTGAAAATATCTTGTGTGTAGCAATAGTGATCTGATAACAACTCCGAAGCCGTTTGACTTTCGGCCCAAACTCGAGCGATGGCCTTAAGATCCAACACAAAACTCTCCAACTGCTCTTTGGAATAATAACGATGGCCGCCTGAGCTTCTGACCGCCTTAAGCTTTCCTTTTAAATCCCAGCGTCTCAAGGTGTCTATTGAAACCTCTAAAAATTTAGCCGCCTCACTTATAGTTAAAAGATTTTTATCTTCTTTTTCCATTGTATAGATATTTTATTAAATCTATGTAAATTTGTCAATATCTATGCAAAATAATTAAAATCTAGGCAATTCTTGTTTTTTTAAAAACATTCTTTTAGTTCTTTTTTAATTATTTATTTTTTTGTAAAATTATATTGTTTTTAATTGATTTTCAAGTATTTTTTTTATGTCTTTTGCTATTTTTTTGAAATACATTAGTTGTTTCTTCTTGAGACGATAATAATTTTATTTTTTTATTTGTTATTTTTGAAAAGTTAAATTATGAATAATTTTCATTTTTTTTAGACCCTTCAATGGAAACATATTTATTAAATTCTAATTTATCATTTTTATTAAAGTTTTCCAGATTTAGTCTTAATTCGTTTAAGTAAGTTTTATCTGTAATTAAATTTTTCTTTAAATATAAAAAATCAAAAAGAGTTTTTGCCTTGGTCGCTTTTGAAATCAAAAAATTATTTATTTTTTCTATTTTAAAGCCGGTAAAAAGGTTTTTTTAATTTTATGATAAATGAATTTGCCAAAACGGTTTGTTAAGATATTTGTTTTTTTTGCGCTTATAAGGGTGAAATTTTTTGGCATTTCGGTTAAAATTTCATTTTCAGATAAAATATAATTCAAACTTAAATAAGAGGGCTGATAGATTTTTCCCGCCATAAATTCTAAATATGGAGATAAAAGATTTTTATTTTTAACATCGTTTATAAAATTTTTAGACACATAGATTCCTTTTTTTAATCTTATAATATAACCCTTTTTAAGTAAGCGATATAAAATGATTTTTAAATATCCACTACTAACCTCACTAATAAATTTTAGATTTTCAATACTAAAATAAGGAGAATCCTTTATTGATTCAATAATTTTAGCTGTTATTGTTTGTGTTATATCGTTTCTCATAGTATACAATTATTGTATACTATGAGAAACGATAAGTTAACAATTTAATTGTGGATAAATTTAAAGATAATAAAAAAAACTGCCCTTACTAAC
>CAZHDT010000003.1:40578-43918 GCA_964531505.1 uncultured Gammaproteobacteria bacterium | reverse complement strand
GTTGTTGTTTCCGCGCCGAATAAAGTGATTGCGGAAAGTTATTTGGACAACATCGTTAATTCTTTTGCCCAATATACTGGTTATGAATATGGAAACGGCTTTAAAAGAAAAAAAATGAAAAAGGAGAAGATTATTGAAAATTTTATTTATCGTAATTTTGACGAAAAAAATTATTTTGTCCTTAATACTGAAGAAATGACTAGTATTTTTCACTTTCCTTTATCAACCACGGAAACCCCGAATATTCGCTGGCTTACCGCGAAAAAAGCTCCAGCGCCATTAGGCATTCCCAAGCAAGGCATTATATTGGGAGAGAATATTTATCGAGGAGAAAAAAAAGTAATTCGTTTTAAAGAAGATGACCGTCAGCGCCATACTTATATTATCGGTCGGACCGGGACTGGAAAATCAAAATTGATGGCTTATATGGCAGTGCAAGATATTTTAAATGGCGATGGTATTTGTATGATTGATCCGCACGGAGAATTAGTGGCTGATATTTTAGAAAGAATACCAAAGGAAAGAGCGGAGGATGTAATTTATTTTGATCCTTCAAATATAGAAAGGCCTATGGGATTGAATTTAATGGAATTTGACCCCAAATATCCGGAACAAAAAACTTTTGTTATTAACGAGATGATCAATATTTTTGACAAGTTATATGATTTGAAAAATACAGGCGGACCTATGTTTGAGCATTATATGCGCAACGCAATGCTTTTATTAATGGAGCATCCGGAAAGTGGGGCGACTTTAATGGAAATTCCTAAAATTTTATCTGATCCTGATTTCCGTCGTTTTAAATTAAAACATTGCAAAAATCAAAGTGTTTATGATTTTTGGGTAAAAGAAGCAGAAAAGGCGGGCGGCGAAGCCAGTTTGGCAAACATGACCACTTATATCACTTCTAAATTGACCCAATTTATTTCCAACGATTATATGTGGCCGATTATTGGCCAGCAAAAAAGCGCTTTTAATTTTCGGCGAATTATGGACGAAAAAAAGATTCTTTTAATCAATCTTTCTAAGGGAAAAATTGGAGATATGAACGCTTATCTTTTAGGATTGGTTTTAATGGGAAAAATTTTAATGGCGGCGCTTTCAAGAACAGATATTCCGGAAAGTGAACGACAAGATTTTTATTTATACATTGATGAATTTCAGAATTTTATTACCGAAAGCATTAATGTTATTTTAGCGGAAGCAAGAAAATACAAACTTTGTTTAACCATGGCCCATCAATATATCGGGCAGTTGGTTAAAAATCAGGACACTTCAGTAAGAGATGCTATTTTTGGCACAGTAGGAACTTTAGTTTCTTTTAAAATTGGAATTGAAGATGCGGAATTTTTAGCTAAAGAATTTGCGCCGGTTTTCAGCGCCCATGATTTAGTCAATGTGGAAAGTTTTAACGCATATATTAAGTTATTAGTGGATAATCAAAGTTTAATGCCTTTTAACATAAAACCGCCATATATTTATGATGTTTATCCTGGTAATCAAGAGGTCGGCAAAATGATTAAAGATCTTTCTCAATTAAAATATGGTAAAAGCAGAGAATTAATTCAACGGGAAATTAAACAAAGATCCCAGTTAATAGAAGAGGTAAAAGAAGAAATCCCAAATAATTTTTAAATAAATTTATTTTATGGTAATTTATCGAAAATATCGCCCTCAAAATTTTAGCGAAATAATTGGTCAAAAAAATGTCGTTCAGATATTGGAAAATGAAATTAAAAATGAAAAGGTAGCCCATGCTTATCTTTTTACTGGTCCGCGCGGATTAGGCAAAACTTCTATTTCCCGTATTTTAGCGAAAAGCGTTAATTGTTTAAATCGAAAAAAGGGGGAGTCTGAACCATGTAATCAGTGCGAAAATTGCGAAGCGGTTAATCGGAATCGTTTTATGGATTTAATTGAATTAGATGCAGCTTCGCAAACCGGAGTGGATAATGTTCGGGAAAATATTATTAAATACGCTCGCATTGCTCCGAGTAGGGGGAAATATAAGATTTTTGTTATTGACGAATGTCACATGCTTTCCATTTCGGCTTTTAATGCCCTTTTGAAGACTTTGGAAGAGCCTCCCGAATATGTTATTTTTATCCTAGCCACAACTGAATTGCATAAACTTCCAGAAACAATAGTTTCTCGCTGCCAACGGTTTGATTTTAATAAAGTAAGCTTGGACGAAATTGTTAAGAGATTGGAAAGAATTACTAAAAAAGAAAAAGTTAAAGTGGAAGAAAAGGTTTTAGAAACGATTGCGGTTCGGTCAGAAGGCTGTGTTAGAGATGCGGAAAGTCTTTTAAGCCAAATTCTTTCTTTAGATGGAAAAATAATAACAGAAAAAGAAGCATTTTTAGTTCTCCCGCCAACCCAAACAGATTCAATTTTAAAATTATTAGAATTAGTTTTTAAAAAACAAACCGCAGATTCAATTAAAAATATCAACCAGCTATTGGAAGAGGGGATAAATTTAGAGCAATTTGTCACCGACTTGATTGAAATTTTAAGAAAAATGCTTTTATACAAAGTTGGTTCAATAGAAAAAATAGACCGCTATTGGCGTTTAGATAAAGGAACCCAAAAAAAAATAGAAGATTTAAGCGGTTTAATGGAATTAAAAGAATTAATTTTTATCATTGAAGAATTCATTAAAACAAAAATTCAATTTAGCTATAGCGAGATTCCTCAATTACCTTTAGAGTTAGCGGTTTTGAGGATTTGCGAAAAAAAAGAGTAAATATAAAATTATGGCGAAAAATAAA
The DNA here is from genome assembly GCA_964531505.1 of uncultured Gammaproteobacteria bacterium. Lineage (GTDB taxonomy): Bacteria > Patescibacteriota > Patescibacteriia > UBA2591 > UBA6264 > UBA6264. The sequence goes on along the minus strand of CAZHDT010000003.1, from coordinate 41,147 downwards.
ATTATTCACGACCAAAAAACAATTGATCAATTAATTGATTCTTTTGCTCGGACTACTGATGAAATATTCTCATTGCAAGAATTAAAAAAGTTTTTGCTTTCTGGAAAACAATTAAGAATGAAGTATGGAGTTGATGTGACTGCGCCAGATATTCACATTGGTCACGCGGTTAATTTATGGATGTATCGAAAACTCCAAGAACTGGGACATAAAATTATTTTTTTAATTGGCGATTTTACCACCCAAATTGGCGATCCAACTGGAAAAAATAAAACTAGACCTTTAATTCCTGAAAGCGAAATTAAAAAAAATTCCCAGGCATTTATTGATCAAGCTACTTTGGTTTTAAAAAATGATCCTGATTTATTTGAAATCAGGCGAAATTCCGAATGGTTTGATAAAATGCCGGCAAAAGAGATGCTTTCTTTAATGTCAACTGTCACTCATAAAAAACTTTTAGCTCGAGAAATGTTTAGAAAAAGAATTGAAAATGGAGAAGATATTTATGAACACGAACTCATTTACCCGATTTTACAAGGTTATGATTCAGTTGTTTTAGAGTCGGATTT
>CAZHDT010000003.1:39155-40478 GCA_964531505.1 uncultured Gammaproteobacteria bacterium | reverse complement strand
ATCCCGGAAGATATGTTAAAAATTTATTTTGAGAAAGAAACGGAAAATATTTTAGAGATATTGAAAAATTGCTTTGAATCCAAAAAATCGAACAGCGATTTAAGACGGCTAATTCAACAGGGCGCGGTTAAAGCAAATGAAGAAAAAATAAGTGATGAAAAACAGGAAATAAAAATCGGTGAACAAGGAGTAAATATAAAAGTGGGGAAAAGAAGTTGGTTCAAAATTTTGAAGAAATAAGTTATTTCTTATTTTGTGAATTTTAATTTGGGAGATCGTCTAATGGCAGGACGTCAGGTTCTGGCCCTGATAATCCAGGTTCGAGCCCTGGTCTCCCAGCCAAGTTTCGGGAATAATTTTTATAAATTAAAAAAAGTATGGACAAAGACAAGAAAATAAAAAGTTTTATTTTCAATGAAAAAGGTTCTTTTGAGGAACCTAATCAATCCGGCGAAGATGATTTTTTTGATGATTGTCCGATTTGTCAAGCAATGAAACAAGCTAAAGAACAAGGGAAAGAACTTAGCGAAAAAGAAATGAAAGAAGCTTTTAAAAAGGCAAAAGATGCTGGTGGCATTGTAGGTGGTGAATGGTTTAAAGATTAAGAAATTGGAGAGTTAATCAGATAAAAGGTGCCAGGTATCTTTTATCGAGGTTAATTGAGTTATCCACAGTTAAGATAATTGACGTCATTAATATTTCTGTTAATATATGTAATATAAATTATTACAGATTATTACAATTAATAAATAATTATATGCGCGACATCGTCAACATTTCTTTACCAAAACAATTGGTAAAGATAATAAAAAAAGAAGTTGAAGTAGAAGGATATGCTTCTGTTAGCGAATTCATTCGTTATCTTATTCGTGAATGGAATAACAATAAGTTAGCAGAGGAATTTAAAAAAGATCGTTTAAATTTTGAAGCGGGTAAAGGAAAGGTATTAAAATCTTTAAAAGATTTGCGATAAAGGAATTCATGGAAATATTCTATTTGTCTAAATTCGAAAAGCAATACAAAAAATTGCCATTAAAAGTTAAAGATTTGGCTGAAGAGAAAGAAAAAATTTTTCGTAAAAATCCATTTAATTTGATATTAGAAACGCACAAACTTCACGGCAAACTGAGTGATTTTTTGGCATTTTCTATAAATTATGAATATAGAATTATTTTTGATTTTTTAGATAAAAAGAAAAACATAGTTAGATTTTATTCTATTGGCAAACACGATATTTATTAACAACACAATAAAGTTTTAGTTTTAGATTAATATTTATCTTTTTTAAACAGAAGAGATAAAAGGTACCAGGTATCTTTTATT
>CAZHDT010000003.1:32507-39055 GCA_964531505.1 uncultured Gammaproteobacteria bacterium | reverse complement strand
TTAATATTTATCTTTTTTAAACAGAAGAGATAAAAGGTACCAGGTATCTTTTATTCTTTTAAAACCCGCTTTGAGAGTGGGTTTGTGAAGTGATAAAAAAGGGGCCAGTCCCCACAAAAATAAATATGGATTTTGAATTGATTGAAAAAAGAATGGCGAATGAGCCAAAGTATAGGATAAAGCAAATTAGAAAACTGATTTTTCAGGATTTTATTGAAAACTGGGAAAGGGCAACAACTTTACCATTAATGCTTCGAAAAGAATTAGAAGATAATTGTTCTTTAGAAATAAAACATAAAATAATTGAATCAAGCGATAAAAATACTTTAAAGGTTTTAATGGAATTATCAGACAATCTTATGATAGAGACGGTTTTAATGAAACATAGTGAAGATAGAGCGACTGTTTGCGTTTCTTCTCAAGTCGGTTGCGCTTTGGGGTGTTCTTTTTGCGCTACCGGAACAATGGGTTTTAAAAGGAATTTAGACGTTAAAGAAATTATTGAACAGGGGTTGTTGTTTTCTAGATATTTGGCAAAGCAAGGAAAAAAAGTCACTAACATTGTTTTTATGGGAATGGGGGAGCCGTTTCTTAATTACGACAATGTTTTAAAAGCGATTAAAATATTAAATAGCCAAGAGTATTTTAATATTGGGGCGCGGAAAATTTCTATTTCTACTTCGGGAGTAATACCGGGAATTAGGAAGCTAACTAAGGAAAAAATTCAAGTTAATTTATCAGTTTCCTTACATGCGCCAAATAATGCGTTAAGGAATAAATTAATGCCGATAAACAAGCAATATTCCTTGGAAAAACTTTTAAACGCGGTAAATCAGTATATTAAAAAAACAAACAGAAAAGTAATGTTTGAATATTTAATGATTAAAGGAGTAAACGATTCTCTCAAATGCGCTGAAGAATTGGCGGTTTTAATGAAAAGGCCGTTGAATATGGTTAATTTGATAGTTTATAATCAGACTGGCAAATTTGAGGCATCAGATAGAAAAACAATTAAAAAGTTCAAGGAATATTTAGAAAATGAAGGAATTTTTACCACTCAAAGATATGAATTCGGCCGGAAAATTAAGGCGGCTTGCGGTCAATTGGTCGCCAATGATGTTTTTAAAATTTAGCCTTAATAAGATAAATAATAAAAATGAATAGTTTAATTTGGATTATTGTTTCAACTTTTTCCATCAGTTTAATGGCTTGGGTCGGAGGGCTTTTACCATTATTTTTAAACGAGAAGACATTAAAAAAGATTATTCTTCCTTTAGTTGCTTTATCAGCGGGTTCTTTAATGGGTGGCGCCTTTTTACATTTAATTCCCGAGGCCATAGCAAGTAATAATTCGGAATTAGGCGTTTTTATTTGGGTCCTAATCGGTTTTTCCGTTTTTTTTACTATTAGAACAATTTATGCATTGGCATCATTGCCATGATATTCCTTGCGAGCATAAAAAATCGGTTATTTATTTAGTCTTATTATCAGACTCGGTTCATAATTTTATTGGCGGGATGGCAATCGGTGGCGCTTTTTTAGTTGATATTAGATTAGGGATAATTACTTGGCTCGTTTCTGCGGCTCATGAAATACCCCAAGAAATGGGGGAGTTTGGAATATTGCTCCATGGCGGGTGGAATAAATCAAAAGCTCTTTTTATTAATTTTTTAACTGCTTTGACAATTATTCCGGGAGGAATTTTAGTTTATTTTTTTTCTAAAGGGTTTAACCTTACTTTTTTATTGGCTTTTGCCGCCGGCAATTTCATTTATATTGCGGCCTCAGATTTAATTCCTGATATAAAAATCGAAGATACTCTTAAAAAGAGTTTACTCCACTTTTTTTCTTTCAGTCTTGGAATTTTAATTATTTTAATCTTAAAAATCGCATTTAAAGAATAATTTCAAGAAAACCAAGATTAGTTATTTCCCAATAAATTCAGCCTTGCTATTATAAATTATATTTGTTATTTTATGAGGGTAGAAACAAATTCTAATTAAATAAAAAATATGGAAAATTTTCTTGAAAAAAAAATTATAAAATTAGATTTTGAAAAAAGTTTAGAAAAATTAGCTAATCTGTTTAAAGAAATGCATAACGATATTATGGAACAAAGAATTAATAGTCGGGAAGAACTAATTGCCGCTTATGAAGAAAAAATGAAAGAAGCAATTAGTTGGTTTGCTGACCCGAGCTACGAAAAAGTCAAATCGTTTTTTGATAGATATAATTTGATTTTGGAAAAATTTGACGAATATAGAGAAAAAAACGGCGACATCTAATAATTCGTGATTTAATAATTTTTATTATTTGTTATTTTTATTTTATGGAAAAACAAAAGAGACAAAAAATATATCGTTCCCAAGATGATAAAATAATTGGTGGAGTTTGTGGCGGGATTGGAGAATATTTTAATATTGACCCGATAATTGTGCGGGTTATTTTTGTCCTTTCCGTTCTTTTTAGCGGGTCCGGATTAATTCTTTATTTAATTTTATGGTTAGTTTTTCCCAATAAATCAAATATTTCATTAAGATTTAATAAAGAAGGAGTAAAAGAATCTGTCCCAGAAACAGAGGATATTTCCTATAAGGCGGAAGAAAAATTTAAGTCAGATATAGAAACAGATAGGGAAGATAAAAGAAGAAGCCGTTTTTTCGGTTGGTTTTTGTTTTTTTTAGGGATTTTTCTTTTGACCGGCACTTTATTTCCTTATTCTTTGCACTTAATCCGTTATTGGCCATTTTTATTGGTTTTACTCGGTTTATTTTTACTTTTTAAAAAAGAAGAATAGTATTTTAGAAAAAAGCTATTTATATGAAAAAGATTTTAGTTTTTGTTTTAATTCCGGTTATGATTATTATTTTAGCCGGATTATTTTTTATAAAACAATTTAATTTAAAAAAACAAGAAATGGAGTTTGAGAAATATGAAGCGATTGAGGTTTTAGATCAAATTTGCCAAATAGATACAGATTGCGAGACACCTTTTGATTATTTAGTGAAATCAGATTGTCCTTATGAAGTAAAGTGTTATAAAAGAAAATGCGTGGTTGTCTGCCCTGATGCTTTCTTTTATCCAGAATAATGAAATTATTAGTAATTTATTTTATAAAGTATTTAAGTTCTTACTTGGGAGCCGAGCTCCCAAGTTTTTTAAGGGATTGACAAAAAGGATTTTTTTTGCTTTAATTATATCTATAGATTGATGTTTCTAAAATAGATTTTACAAAAAAAATAATAATCATAGAAATAATCATAGAAGGGAGGTTTACTATGATTATGGTAAACCAAGAAAGTTTTTTAAATGTTCTTTCGATCGATAAGTCGATCGAGGAACAAAGAAGAATCATTGATATCGCTTTTAGGGAACTGAAAGCGATTATCAAGAGGGGTTATGAGCTCGCCAAAGGGCCGCAACTCCTCAAACCGGAGAAAATTCGGCCGTCCTAACCGGGGCGGCTTTTTCTTGACCAAGTTTTATTAAAGGACTATAATTATAATAATATAAGTATTTAATCAAATTTATTAATAAAATATGGCTGATAAAAAAATTGCAAAAAAGAAAAGTAAAAAGGAAAAAGTGTTTTTTACTTTTTTAATTCTTTTAATTGTTATTGTTTTAATTTTCCTTTTTTTAAAAAGTGAAGATTCTTGGATTTGTCAAAACGGCTTATGGATCCAACACGGTCAGCCGAGTGAACCAAAACCAATAGGCCTTTGTGGAGCAATGAAAAATATAATTCGGGTTGATGAAATCAAATCAGGAGACAAAGTTTCCACCCCTTTAGAAATGAGCGGTTTAGCAAGGGGTTATTGGTTTTTTGAGGGCTCTTTTCCAATAGAAATTTTAGATGAAAATCGACAAATTATCAGTCAGGGCATTGCCGAAGCGCAAAAAGAATGGATGACTGAGGATTTTGTTCCTTTTAAAATAGTTTTGGATTTTTTAGTAGAAAAAGAACAAGAGGGTTTTTTGATTCTAAAAAGAGATAATCCTTCAGATTTAAGAGAAAATGACGCCCAAATTGAGATTCTGGTTATTTTAAAAATACCAGAAGAAATGGTGGTTAATGTATATTTTAATAATAGTAATTTTGACCCGGAATATTCTTGCAATTTAGTTTTTCCAATAAAAAGAAATATCATTAAAACCAAGGCGGCAGCAAAAGCAACTTTAATGGAATTGTTGAAAGGGGTCACTGAAGAGGAAAAAACCCAGGGTTATTTTTCAAATATTAATCCAGGAGTAGAAATTAATGAGCTAAGCATTGATAGTGGGGTAGCCAAAGTGGACTTCAATGGACAATTGGAATATCAAATAGGAGGGTCTTGCCGGGTAATTGCGATTCGTTCCCAAATAACAGAGACTTTAAAGCAATTCCCCACAATTGATGAAGTAATTATTTCAGTTGATGGAAGAATTGAAGACGCGCTTCAGCCTTAGTTGAAAAAATCAGAAAGCAAATAGTTTTTAATTCCATTGATTTATGGAGTTTTTATTTTTTAAAAAAGAGTTAGAATGAAATAAATAGAGCGTTTAAATGGTACTATATAAATAGGGAGCAGATCTATTTTATTATGCAAATAAACGAATTAACTGACGAGAAGTTAGTAAAAAAAATAAGAGAAGAGAATATTGATTTTTACGGTTTAATTATTGAGCGTTATCAACAAAAACTTTCTCATTATCTTAGAAAATTTACCAATGATCCGGATGAACGGGAAGATATTCTTCAAATTGTTTTTATTAAAGTGTACCGCAATTTACACAGTTTTAATATTAAAAAGAAGTTTTCTTCTTGGATTTATCGCGTGGCCCACAATCAAGGTATAGATTTTTTAAAAAAACACGCCCACCAAGAAATATCATTAGAAAGTGTGGAATATAAGGTAATAGATGAAAACATTGATTTAAGCAGGGATTTTGATAAATCAATATTGGAAGAAAAAATTCGAACTGCTTTTAATGAAATAAAATTAAAATATAGAGAGCCCTTAGTTTTATTCTTTTTTGAAGAAAAATCATATGAAGAAATCAGCGATATTTTGAGAATACCTCAAAATACGGTTGGAACTTTAATTTCCCGTGGAAAAAAGGAAATTAAAAATATTTTAGAACAAAAACTAATAAGGTAATTATATGTCAGAAGAAAAAAAATTGGAAAAGAAAATTATGCAAAAAATTAAAAACGGACATATAAAGCTCCGCTCCAAGTATGTTTTTTTTGCAGAAAAATTAGGATTAAATGGCGCTTTAGCTTTAACAATAATTTTAGCGATTTTATTTTTTAATCTATTTTTATTCTATTTTAAAACAGCCGGCCATTTGGTTTATTTAAGTTTTGGCAAAGACGGGATATTGGCCTTTTTAGAAACATTCCCATATCTTTTAGTAATTGTTTTTCTTTTATTTTTGCTTTTGGCCAGCTATTTAAGCAGAAAAAATGAAAATTTTTATAAAAAATCTTTTAGCCATTTAGTTTTAGCCTTAATTATTTTAGTGATTTTTTTGGGCAGTTTTTTGACTTATTTAGGCATAGATAAGAGAATTGAGAGAGAACTTTATAGCTCCCGACCGACTGGCCGTGTTCTTAAACCATTTTTTAACCGATGTTTAGGCGATTGTCAAAAGGGGATGGCCGGATTAGTTTCCGAAGTTTATCAAGATTATTTAATTATAAAGACTCCTCGCGGTTTGCAAAAAGTTATTTTTAAATTAAAAATGCCCTGTTTTGAAAAAATTGAAGTAGGAAATTTTATTATTGCCACTGGAGAAAAAAAAGGGAACGACTTTTTTGCTTATCGGATTAAATTAATTGATAAAAGAGAAATTCCATTGATTGAACGGGGGATTCATCAAAGATTTTTATTTGAAAAAGAAAAAATTTCTTTGCCGCCAGAGTTTCCTTGTGAGATAAACCATACTTGTCCTATAAATTCGTTGGAAAATATTTCTAAATAAAAAGCCAAGATTTGTTAAAAGATTTTAAAGATTAATTTAACTTATTTTTTTAATTAAAATTCAAATGGCAAGATTTTTTATTTTTCTAAAAAGGAAAAAGCTAATTTCAGTTATTTTTTTATTAGTGGTTATTATTTTGTTATGTTTTTTCTTTTTTATATTTAGAAAAAAAGAAAAAAATCTTAACTATTCTACCCTTCCGGTAAAAAGAGGTAATATTAGTGTTATCGTCTCTGGTTCCGGCCAAGTGATTAATTTGGAAAGTTTGGAAATTAAACCGAAAATTTCAGGTGAAGTTGCTAAAATCAATATAAAAAATGAGCAGATAGTAAAAACAGGTGATTTAATTGTTCAATTAGACACGCAGGACGCTCTCAGGACTTTAAGAGAGGTGGAAACCGATTTAGAAATCGGCAGATTGGAGTTAGACGACCTATTAGCGCCGGTGGATGATTATACCCTTTTACAGTATAAAAATTCTTTAGTCGGAATGGAAGATGATTTAACTAAATTAAAATTAAGCCAAGAATTCGAGCAAAAAAGAGTTTTAGAAGAACAGGAAAATATTGAAGAAAGTTTGA
>CAZHDT010000003.1:0-32407 GCA_964531505.1 uncultured Gammaproteobacteria bacterium | reverse complement strand
GAATTCGAGCAAAAAAGAGTTTTAGAAGAACAGGAAAATATTGAAGAAAGTTTGACCACCGCTTATGAAGACGCATTTACTTATATTTCCAACGCTTTTTTAGATTTGCCAACCACGATTACTGTTTTAGATAATATTCTCCACGGTTATGAAATATATGAAAGTGAAATAACCGTTTCTCAAAATCCCAATGATACGGTTTTAAAAAATTCTTTTTTGTCCAGCGATTCAAAAACTAGGGATGATTTTATAAATTTAATTGATAAAGCGGAAGAAAATTATCAAACTATTAGAAAAAAATATGATGATAATTTTAACGATTATCAAAAAATGGATCGTTATGTTGAAAAGGAGATAATTGAAAACATTTTAGAAAAGACCATAGAAACTAGCCGAGGAATTTCCGACACAATAAAAAGCCAGAATAATATGCTTGATTATTGGGTAGATTATCGTTCTAATAAAAATCTGAAGATATACGACCAAATTATTCAATATCAATCCGATTTAAACAGTTATATGTCAAAAGTTAATAGTCATTTGTCGTCTTTATTATCAGTAAGAAGCACGATTAAAACAAAAAAAGAAGATAAATTGAATACGGAAAGAGACATTTTAGAAATAGAACAGAATCATCCGCTTGATTTAGCGGCGGCAAAAAGAAAAATCCAAGAACAAGAAGAAAAAATAAACGATTTAATTTCCGGCGCAACGGAAATAGAAACTAAGAATAAAAAATTATCGATTCAGCAGAAAGAAAACAAATTATTAGAAGCGCAACAGAATTTAAACGACCATTTTATCAAGGCCCCCTTTGACGGGTTAATTACTAATTTAGATGCTAAAAAGGGAGATGATATTTCTTCTAGTACGGTCTTGGCATCTTTAATTTCAAAACAACAAATCGCGGAAATAACCCTTAATGAAATTGAAGCGGCTAAAATTAAAATCGGCCAGCAAGTTGATTTAAATTTCGATGCTTTAGATGGCTTGTTGGTGCGTGGTGAAGTGATGGAAGTAGATAGTTTAGGAACAGTGACCCAGGGTGTTGTTAGTTATAATGTTAGAATTTCTTTTAAGAGCGATGATGAAAGAATTAAACCGGGGATGAGTATTAATGCGTCAATTATTATTGATTCTAAAGAAAATGTTTTATTGATACCAGCTTCAGTTTTAAAATCACAAGGAGATTTTAATTTTATAGAAATATTAGTTGATAATAAGCCGCAAAGGAAAAAAGTAGTTGTTGGATTAAATAATGATATAATGGTGGAGATTATTGAGGGTTTAAATGAAAATGATTTGGTAATATCTTCTTTATTAAATGATCTAGGCGATTTAAATAATCAAAATATAATAAATTATCCCAGCGGTTCTATGCAGGGAGTAATGAGAATAATGCATTAATTTATATGATTAAGTGCCAGAATATTAGTAAAATTTATAAAAATGGAGAAAGCGAATTCGCCGCTTTGGAAAACATTTCTTTTGAAATAGAAAATGGCGAATTAGTGGCGATTGTTGGTCACTCTGGCTCCGGCAAGTCAACCCTAATGCATATTTTAGGAGCTTTAGACAGACCAAGCGCCGGAGATTATTTTTTAGATAACCAGAATATTTTTGGAATGTCTGACGACCAATTGGCTAAAATTCGTTCCCAAAAAATAGGATTTGTTTTTCAATCTTTTAATTTATTGCCCCGAGCAGATGTTTTTAGAAATGTTCTTTTGCCTTTAATTTATGACCCGAATACTGCCAAAATTGATCGTTTTGAGAAAGTTAAAAAATCTCTCATAGCAGTGGGTTTGGAAAAAGAAAGGTGGAATTATTTAGCTAATAATCTTTCTGGCGGGCAAAAACAAAGAGTAGCGATTGCCAGAGCTTTAGTTAATAATCCAGATATAATTTTAGCTGATGAGCCAACGGGTAATTTGGATTCCAAGACTGGAGAAATTGTTCTAAATACATTTAAAAAATTGAATCGGGAAACAGGTCATACAGTTATTTTAATTACTCATGAAAAATATGTAGCGGAGCACGCTGACCGAGTGATTGAAATAAAAGACGGAAAAATTATCGCCGATTTTAAAAATAAAGTTTTTTCCAAAGATTCTATTTTAAAATAACAATTTAAAATTTTTTATGATATTTTCGGATTTAATTAAAGAAACATATTTATCACTTTTGTCAAACAAATCTCGTTCTTTTTTGACCATTCTTGGGATTGTTATTGGAATTGCTTCCGTAATTGTTATGATTTCTATTGGTCACGGCGCGTCTAAAAATATAGAAGAAAATATTCAGTCTTTAGGAACGAATTTATTAGTTGTGATGCCGGGTTCTCAATCAGGTCCCGGTAATATAGTGCGGGGAGGTATGGGGTCTTCCAGCACTCTAACCATTCAAGACGCGGAATATATTAAGGAGCAGATTTTAAATATCAATAATGTAGCCCCTGAAGTTTCCACGAGAAAACAAATAATTTTTAAACAAAATAACACAAATACCAGCGTTTATGGAGTAAATATCGAATATCAGGCGATTAAAAAAATTGAAATGGAATCAGGAACCTTTTTAAAAAATGAGCAAATAACAAAATTTTCCAAAGTAGCGGTGTTGGGGTCGCAAATTCGCGATGATTTATTTGGGGAGAATATTCAAGTAATAGGGCAAAAAATAAAAATTGACAAACAAGAATTTACAATTATTGGCGTTACTAAAACCAAAGGAGGAACAGGGATGGGGAGTTTAGACGACCGCATTTATGTTCCTATTAGCACGGCTCAACATTATTTGACTGGCGGAGATTCAATTAGCGCTATTAATCTTGAAGTTTCCAAAGAAGAATTAATGGAACAAGTTCAAAATGAAGTAACCGGCCTTTTATTGGTCCGCCATAAAATAAAAAACAATCAACCGGATTTCAGTATTATTAATCAAGCGGATATCATGGATACCATGTCATCAATTAGTGATACTTTAACCCTATTATTGGGTTCAATTGCGGGGATATCTTTATTAGTGGGTGGGATTGGCATTATGAATATGATGCTTACTATTGTCGCGGAAAGAACGAAGGAAATCGGTTTAAGAAAATCATTAGGCGCAAGAAACAAAGAAATTAACAGTCAATTTTTATCTGAGTCAATCGCTTTAACGTTTTTCGGGGGTATTATCGGCATTATTTTGGGCTATTTGGTCGCAGTTGTAATTGGTAAATTTAGCCAAACGGCTACTGTAATTACTCTTTCTTCCATTATTCTAGCATTTAGTGTTTCCGCTATTATCGGCATTATTTTCGGTTATTATCCAGCTCGCCGAGCTGCCAAGCTTAACCCGATTGATGCGTTACGATATGAATAATTATTTAAGTGAAATAAATTTCTTTTTCATTCGTATTAATTAGTGAAAAGGATATCCTTAAAATTTAATTGGTATCAAATAAAATAAATATTAAAAATATGGAACAAAAGAATAAAAAAATATTGGGAGTATCTTTCCTAGCCTTAGCTTTATTTCTTGTTTTGACGATCGGAATTAGTTCTGCTTCAGCTCAAGTTTTAAATGGTAAGAAAAATAACAGTGAAATGAGACAGGTCTGGAATGAGGGTCGCGTAGCAATGGATTCCATTTTTGAAAATAATGATTATATTGGTTGGCAGAATTTAATGGAAGAAAAAGTTAAAGCGATGGAACAAAGAATTCAGGAATTAAAAAACAACATCAATCAAGAAAATTTTTCTAAAATGGTTGAAATGCGCAAGTTAATGCAAAATGGAGAATATGAAAAAGCAAAAGAAATAAGGAGTGAATTAGGGGCAACCCCAACAATGGGTTTTGATTTTGGAATGAGAAGCTTTAAAATTAATGGTTTAAAAAGGGGGTTTGCCCCTTTGTAAAATAATCTATTATTATTTAAATAATAGAATTTCCTCACTAAAACTTCCTTGCGGGCTTGTCCCGCAAGGAAGTTTTTATATGGGAATATAAATTAACAAAATGTTTTATTTGTGTTATAATAAAAATAGATGTAGATATATTAATTGTTTAATTTTTGAAATTTATGAAAAAGTTTAGCATTTTATTAATTTTAGTTTTATTCCTTTTACCGAATTTAGCTTTTGGTAAAGCTCAAGAACCAAAACAAAATAAACAGCTAATTCAACCTGTAGAAAAGGTAGAATTTGAGAAAAACATTGAGGGAGTTAAAAATGAAGTCGAACAACCAATTATAAAGGAACAAAAAGAGGTTAAAGTTAGCAATGACAATCAAATTCAATTAAAAGATGTTTCTAAGGATGTTGAAGTAAAAGAGGATTTTAAAGAAGAAAAACAAATTCCAACAAAATTACAAGAAGTTGAAACGATGGAAAGCGGAAAAGAAATAAACGAATTTAATGAGAATCCAAAAGAAGAGAAAAATAAGATAATGAATGTTATTCAAAAAATGTTAAAATTAGAAAAAAAAGATAAGGATATGGATGAACAGCCAACCAAAGAAGAAGAAAGGGCTGAATTCAATATAGAAAACAAAACACAATTAAAAGATGTTTCTAAGGATGTTGAAGTAAAAGAGGATTTTAAAGAAGAAAAACAAATTCCAACAAAATTACAAGAAGTTGAAACGATGGAAAGCGGAAAAGAAATAAATAGTAACGATAAAATAAAAAATAAAGATGAATTAATTAAAGTTACAGAAAAAGATATGGAAAACGGAGAAACGTTTAGGATGGAAAATGAGATTAAAATAGAAATCAAAGATATTCAGGAAAATGAAGTAAAAGAAGAGAATAATGAGAAAATAAGCCAACCCGATATAAAAATAGAGGAAAGGAGGTCTCGAGTAGCCAATACAGTCCAAGAGATGTTGAATGTAGCAGAGAGAAATCAAGGGATTGGAGAACAAATCAAGAATATTGCTCAAACCCAAAATCAGATGCAGGAAGAAACAGATAATTCTTTAAAAGATGTAAAAAATAGGTCTAATTTAGTTAAATTTTTAATCGGACCAGATTATAAGAAAATAGATCAAGTTGAAGAAAAAATCGAGCAACACGAAGAAAAAATTGAAGAATTAAAAGAATTAAAAAATCAGTTGGAAAATAGCGGAGATGAAATAATTTTAGAGGAGCAAATCAAAGAAATGGAACAAGTAAAAGAACAGGTGAAAGAAGAAGTAAAATTAGAAGCCAAATCGTTTAGCCTTTTTGGTTGGTTAAATCGGGCGTTTTCCAAAAAAAAATAGCAAAAAAATTAATTTAAAATCCTTGTTAATTTTTTATTGACAAGGATTTTATTTTTATTGGATTTTAATTAGGAATATGTTATTATGAATAAATAAGATAAAAAATATGGAAAATAATTCAATTTATCAAATTCCATTAGCGGATAGAATTAGGCCAAAATCATTGATTGATTTTTTGGGTCAAGAAGAAATTATTGGCCCTCATACCTTATTAAGAATGGCGATTGAATCTGATCAGATTCCGTCTTTAATTTTATGGGGACCGCCAGGAAGCGGAAAAACAACATTGGCTTTTATTATTGCTCAAAAAACAAAATCAGAATTTATTAAAATTAGCGCTGTTTCCAGCGGTTTAAAAAATTTGCGAGAAATTATTGAAAAGGCAGAAAATAACAAAAAACAAAATAAAAAAACAGTTCTTTTTATTGACGAAATCCACCGATGGAATAAAACCCAGCAGGATGCATTACTTCCATATGTGGAAAAAGGATTAATTATTTTAATTGGAGCGACTACGGAAAATCCAAGTTTTGAGGTGCGAGGAGCGCTTTTATCCCGTTGTCGGGTTTTTGTTTTAAAAAAATTAGAAGAAAAGCAAATTATAAAAATTATTAAAACTGCTTTGAAAAATAAAAAAGAAGGGTTGGGAAAATTTAAAATAAATATCAACCAACAGGCTTTAACAGGATTAGCTCAATTAAGCAATGGAGACGCCCGAATTGCTTTAAATGCTTTAGAATACGCGGTTTCTTCTTTCTTGGTAATAAAAGAAGATAAAGATAAAGAAATTATCATTACTTTAGAACAAATAAAACAAGCTTTTCAAAAATCGCATCTTTTCTATGATAAAGATGGGGAAGAACATTATAATATTATTTCCGCTTTACATAAGTCAATGCGCGGTTCAGACCCCCAAGCTGCTCTTTATTGGTTGGGGCGGATGATTGAAGCTGGAGAGGATCCATTATACATTGCTCGAAGATTAATTCGTTTTGCTTCTGAAGATGTTGGATTAGCTAATTCTAAAGCATTAGAACAAGCTGTGGCCGCTTATCAGGCTTGTCATTTTATCGGTTTGCCTGAATGCAATGTGGTTTTAGCTCAAGTAGTAGTTTATATGGCCAAGGGTAAAAAATCAAATGAATTATATTCGGCTTATAATCGCGTTGTTGAGGATATTGAAAAATACGGGAATTTGCCGGTCCCGATGCATATTAGAAATGCGCCAACTAAGTTAATGAAAGATTTAGGTTATGGCAAAGATTATAAATACAGTCCGGAATATAATTATCAAGAGAAGCAGGAATATTTGCCGGAAAAACTGAAAAACAAAAAATATTTGGAATAATATTATTTTTATAAAATTGATTTTGAAATAATTTTTATTTTGATTCGTATTATAAACGGGATGCTTTCCATCCCGTTTTCTTTTTAAAAAAGAGTATTTGCTTTTAAAATAAAATTCATTATTATTAAATAATGAAAAGTAAAAAAATAATTGAGTTTAAAAAAGAAATTAAATTTTTAAGCAATAAAAAAAGAGCCAAAAATTCTCAAAGGTTTTTTAAAACCGGGTCCGGAGAATATGGGGAAGGGGATGTATTTTTAGGCATTAAAACGCCGATTCAAAGGAAAATCGCTAAGAAATACAACGATTTTAATTTTCAAGAGTTAAAAGAGTTATTAAAAAGCAATATTCATTGCTATCGCTTTATCGCTTTAATAATTTTAATAGACAAATTCGGGAAATCGAAAGAAAAGGAAAAGAAAAAAATTTTTAATTTTTATTTAAAAAATATTAAAGGAATTAATAATTGGGATTTGGTTGATATTTCCGCGCCGAAGATTTTGGGCAATTATTTGCTAAATAAGAATAAAAATTTACTTTTTTTATTAGCGAAATCAAAAAATCTTTGGAAAAAAAGAATTGCCATTATCTCAACATATCAATTTATCGAAAATAATTTGTTTCAGCCGACTTTTAAAATCGCCGAATTATTACTTCACGATGAGCATGATTTAATTCATAAAGCGGTTGGTTGGATGTTAAGAGAGGTTGGGAATAGAAATCAAGAAACTGAAGAAATTTTTTTAAAAAAATATGTTAATTTTATGCCGAGAACCATGTTAAGATATGCCATTGAAAAATTTTCTAAAAATAAAAGGATATTTTATTTATCTCAAAAACAAATAAAATTTGACGAAAAGTGATTTTGTTGTTATAATTAGACTAATCTAATGAAAGGAGGAAAAAATGATTGAAAAAAATCCCTTTCTTTGTCCTAACGGCATTTTTTTTAATTCCCCGACATTTTTTTCTGAGATAAATGTTGGAAAATTAACAAAAATGCCCGCTATTCAATGGTGCGGGAACTTGAATGGCAATGAAATAACCTCAAAACAATTTTTCTTTTTCTTAAAGATTAAAAATCTTAAAGAAAAAAAAGAATTTTTTAAAACACTTAGACAGGGTTTTAAAATTGAGGTTATGATGATAAATTTAGAAATAGCTTCAATTGTTATTTCTAAAAATTATAATGGAATAAAGAAAAGCAAAACTTTTTTTGTTCCGATTATTCCTATTTCTTTAGGAAAAAGCAAGATTTTTCCGGAAAAATGGGAAAGGACAAAGGAATAAAATCCTTTTGGCTTGCCAAAGGGATTTTTTGATAAAATTAGCCCCTTTAACAGATTTTTATAAAGGCTTTAATAATAATTATTGTCTTTATTTTTTTTTCTGTTATAATTGATTTATAGGTTACTAATTTTAAATTTAACTATTAAAAAGATAAAAAAATGAAGAAAAGAAAATTATTATTTCTCGTTTTATTAATTCTTATTATTTTAGTGGTTTTGTCTTTATTTAAAAATTCTAAAAAAGTTGCTTTAGAACAGGAAAACAACCCAAGCCAAATCGAATTAGTTAATTTAGAGCAAATTTGTTTTAAAAAAGACACGACCTTTTCAATGTCCATTAAAGAAGCAGAAGAAATATCAAAAAATAGCGAATGTAAAGAACAAGGAAATTTATTAGATTCTTATATTTGTAATGAAATAACCGGTACTTGGTGGATTGAATTAGAAACAGAAAAAGAAGGTTGCAATCCAGCTTGCGTGGTTGACGTTGAAACAAAAGAAGCGGTTATTAATTGGCGTTGCACCGGGCTTTTAATTCCGCAAACAGAATAATAAAATAATAAACTAACTATTTTTTTTATGTTATCAATTTTAGGATTGTTTTTAATTATTATCGCCTGGTTAATTCAACTTCGGCAAACCAATAAAAGAATAAATATATTTTTTATTGGTTTTTATTTAATAGGCGCGATTGTTTTATCAATTGGCGGTTTTCTCCAAAATTTAAACCTAATCGCTTGGTTGAATTTAATCACATTTTTATTAGCTTTAATAGTTTTGATTAAAAATATAAAAAAATAAAAAAATTAATAAATAACTGGCTAATTGTTAAAATTTCTAGTTATTTATTTTTATAAAAGTTTATATTAACAACAAGAAATGAAAAAGAATAAAAAATTTACTTATTATTTTGGAAATAAGAAGGCAGACGGGAACGCAAAAATGAAGAAATTATTAGGGGGAAAAGGCGCTAATTTGGCAGAAATGGTTAATTTGGGATTGCCAATACCGCCCGGTTTTAGTATTACCACTGAAGTTTGTCGCCATTATCACCAAAATGACAGGCAATTACCTAAAGGATTGAAATTGGAAGTAAAAAAAATGATTGATAAATTAGAAAAAGAAACGAAAAAGTTTTTTGGAAAAAAAGAAAATCCTTTATTAGTTTCCGTTCGCAGCGGGGGAGAAATATCTATGCCAGGGATGATGGATACGATATTGAATCTTGGCTTAAACGATGAAATAGTAATTAATTTAGCGCAAAAAATGGAAAATAGTTGTTTTGCTTATGATGCTTATCGCCGTTTAATTCAGATGTTTGGCAATATAGTTTTAGGCATAGAAAAAGACAATTTTGAAAAGATTTTAGGTCAATTAAAGAAAAAACAAAGCAAAGAAAACGATTTTGATTTAAATAAAACTGATTGGCAATGGGTAATCAATCAATATAAAAATTTAATTAAAAGGAAAACAAAAAAAGATTTTCCACAAAATCCTTGGCAACAACTTTTAATGGCGCAAAAAGCCGTTTTTGAAAGCTGGAACACTTCTCGAGCAAAAAAATATCGGTCTTTGAATAAAATTCCAGATAATTTAGGAACTGCGGTAAATATTCAAGCAATGGTTTTTGGAAATTTAGGAAAGGACAGCGCTACCGGCGTCGGTTTTACCAGAAATCCTTCAACGGGTGAAAAAAAGATATATGGAGAATATTTGATTAACGCGCAAGGGGAGGACGTAGTGGCTGGAATTAGAACCCCTCAGCCTTTAGACAATATGAAAAAAGAAATGTCCTTAATTTATCGCGAATTAAAGGTTTTAACTGATAAATTAGAAAAACATTATCAAGAAGTGCAGGATTTTGAATTTACCATAGAAAAAAATAAATTATATCTGCTTCAAACGAGAACTGGCGAAAGGACCGCGTCAGCGGCAATTAAAATTGCCATGGATATGGTAAAAGAAAAATTAATCAGTCCCAAACAGGCAATTTTAAGAATTAAACCGGAACAAATTAATCAATTATTGCATCCAATCATTAACCCAATGGTGAAAATAAAGATTATTGCCCGCGGTTTACCAGCATCACCCGGCGCTGCGGTTGGTCAAATAGTTTTCAATTCGAATGAAGCGGTAAAAATTGGAAAAATAAAACCGGTTATTTTAGTCAGGAATGAAACTTGCCCCGATGACATTCATGGTATGGATGCGGCGCAGGGAATTTTAACTGTTAGGGGCGGGATGACCAGCCATGCGGCGGTAGTAGCCAGGGGAATGGGGAAATGCTGCGTGAGCGGTTGTGAATCAATCATGGTAGATGAAAAAAACAAAAAAATTATTATTGGAAAAACAATCGTCAAACAAGGAGATTGGATTAGTTTGGACGGCGGACAAGGAACTGTTATTTTAGGAAGAGTTCCCTTAATTGAACCCAAATTAAGCGTTTATTTTGGTCAATTTATGAAATTGGTAGACCAAATTAAAAAAATTAAAGTGTGCGCTAATGCGGATACTCCTAAAGACGCCAAAAAAGCCAGAGAATTCGGAGCCGAAGGAATTGGTTTAGTCAGAACTGAACATATGTTTTTTGCTAAAGAAAGGC
The DNA here is from genome assembly GCA_964531505.1 of uncultured Gammaproteobacteria bacterium. GTDB lineage: Bacteria > Patescibacteriota > Patescibacteriia > UBA2591 > UBA6264 > UBA6264. Next base: position 21,923 of record CAZHDT010000003.1, on the reverse strand, counting down.
TATTTTGGATGCAAAAAATGATTTTGGCTGACAATGAAACGGCAAGAAGACAGTCATTGAAGAGACTATTAATTTTTCAAAAGCAGGATTTCAAAGATTTGTTCAAAGTTATGAGGGGTTTCCCAGTCACAATTAGGACATTGGATCCTCCTTTGCATGAATTTTTACCTAAAACCAATCAAGAAATAAAAGAGTTGGCGAAAAAAATAAAAATTTCGGAAAAAATAATTCTGGAAAAATCAAAAGAATTAGCTGAGACTAATCCAATGCTTGGACATCGCGGTTGTCGTTTAGGAATTACTTATCCGGAAATAACTGAAATGCAAACAGAGGCCGTCATTTCGGCAGCCTGTGAATTAGCTAAATCTAAAATAATGATTGAACCGGAAATAATGATTCCTTTAGTGGGAAACCTAAATGAGTTTAAAAATCAGAAAAAAATAGTCTGCGAAATTGCCGAAAAAGTAATGAATAAATACGGAAGAAAGATAAAATATAAAGTGGGGACAATGATTGAAATTCCTCGCGCTGCTTTAACAGCTGACGAAATTGCCAAAGAAGCAGATTTTTTTTCATTTGGCACTAATGATTTAACTCAAATGGGAATGGGCTTTTCGCGGGATGATGCGGGGAAATTCATTAAAATTTATTTAGAAAAGGGAATTTTTCAAGAAGACCCCTTTCAAGTATTAGATCAATCGGGAATTGGTCAGTTAGTCAAAATCGGTTTAGAAAAGGGGAGAAATACTAAAAAAGATTTAAAAATTGGCATTTGTGGAGAACATGGAGGGGAACCGCAAAGCGTTAAATTTTGCGCTAGAATTGGCATGAATTATGTAAGTTGTTCTCCTTATCGCATTCCAATTGCTAAATTAGCTGCTGCTCAACAAGTTTTAGAGAAATAAGTTAATAATCTAAAAAAAAAAGATTTTTCCTTTAAAAACGGCCTTTTTTCTTGAAAAAAAATATTAAGATGTCATAATGAAATTATTAGTAAAATAAGTTTTTTTTATGCCGCCATTTAGAAATATTGAAATTAAAATAAATTTGACCACTAAATTCGTTGTTTTGTTTTTAATAATTGCTTTAATACCTTTGGCAATTGGAATTTTCATTAGTTATGACAGTTCAAAGAGAATATTAGAAAAAGAATCAGCAAATTATCTTTATGGTGTTTTGGAAAATCGGATTAGCCAAATAGAGTCTTATTTTTTAAGTCAAAAAGAAGAAGCAAAAAAAATATCTAGCCTTGATAAAACAATTAAAATTTGCGAATCACTTAATGAATTTTCTGAAAGATCTGGTTTAAGTCCAGTCGATTACTCTTTGGTTGATAGAAGTTTAGCTCTTGATTTGGAATATTTAACAAAATCATCAGATTACAATGATTTTTTATTTTTTTCTTTAAATAACCAAATACTTTTTTCTAAAGAAAAAGAATATTCCGAAGAAAAACAGCAACGGTTTAAAGATATTTTAACAAAAGCGGAAGAAAAAAATTTAGAAACCCAAATAACGAATTTTAAATATTATCCGGAAGATAAAAAAATATCAGCTTTTATTTTTTCCCCTATTTTAAGAGAAAATCAACCAATCGGATTTTTGCTTTTAGAAATAAATCAAAGAAAGTTTTATTATATTTTTGAAAATAAGGTCGGATTAGGAGAAACAGGAGAAGTTTTTATTTCTTTAAGAGATGGCAATAAAGCGGTTTTTATTTCTCCTTTAAAAAATGTTTTAGATGCTCCTTTAAACAGGAAAATACCTTTTGGCGCGCCAACCGGAGAGGCAATTCAGAAATCATTACAAGGAGAAGACGGTTGGGGGGCAGTAAAAGACTATCAAGGAAAAAAGGTTTTAGCGGTTTGGCGTTATTTACCCGCTTTTGAATGGGGAATAGTGGCTAAAATTGAAATAGAAGAAGTTTTAGAATCAGCGATTGATTTAAAAAATCGCCTTTTATTAATTGCTTTGGTTCTTTTAATTATGATTGTTTTTATTAATTTTCTTTTAGCCAGGTCAATTTCAAACCCAATTCGTAGTTTAACCGCGATTACGGAAAAAATTTCTCAAGGTAATTTGACAGCAAGGGCAAAAATAAAAACAGGCGATGAAATTGAAAAATTGGGGAATTCTTTCAATTTAATGACAGAAAAATTAATCCAATCTCAAAACGAATTGCAAAAAAAATTTAATGAACTTTTTGCTGTTTTAAACAGTATTAGCGATGGGGTATTCGTTCTTGACCAAAATAAAAATATCAAAATTTTCAACCCGGCGGCAGAAGATATTTCTGATTTTAAAAAAGAAGAAATAATCGGCAAAAAATGTAATCAAGTTTTTAATTTTGTTTCTGAAAAAAACAAAAAAGAAAAGGATAATTTTATTGATTTAGCAATGGAAGAGGGGATTATTAAAGAGACAAAAAGAGATACCATTTTAATTAAAAAAAATAAAGAGATATTGCCGGTTGCCGGGGCGGCCGCGCCATTAAAAAATGAATTTCAAAAAATCATTGGATGTGTCATTGTTTTTCGCGATATTTTAAAAGAAAGGGAGATAGATAAAGCAAAAACAGAATTTGTTTCTTTAGCTTCCCACCAATTAAGGACTCCTTTATCCACGGTTAATTGGTATTCAGAGATGCTTCTTAATGAAGAAGTTGGGAAAATCAATGAAGACCAAAAAAAATATCTTCAAGCTCTTTATGGGGCTAGTCGGCGAATGGTTTCCTTAGTAAATGCTTTATTAAATGTGTCTCGAATTGAACTTGGAACATTTTCAATTAACCCAGAGCCCGTGGATTTTATTAAAATTGTAAAAAATGTTTTAGAAGAGTTGGAACCTCAGATTAAAATAAAAAATTTGGAAATTAATGAAAAATATGATTTCAATTTACCAATTGTTAATACTGATCAAAAACTTTTAAAAATCATTTTACAAAACCTTGTTTCTAATTCCGTTAAATATACAAGATTTGGCGGAAAAATAGATTTAGGAATATTAAAACAAAAAGAGGATGTTTTAATTAAAGTTGAGGACAATGGTTATGGTATTCCTAAAAAACAACAATCGAAAATATTTACTAAATTTTTTCGCGCCAATAATATTTTAGAAAAAGATACAAACGGAAACGGACTCGGTCTTTATATCGTTCAAACAGTAGTAGGGGGATTAGGAGGAAAAATTTGGTTCGAATCAGAAGAAAATAAAAGAACTTGTTTTTATGTAAGTATTCCTATAAAAGGGATGAAATATAAAAGCGGAAATAAAATTTTATTAAATTAAGATATTTATTCTATGTCTAAAAAAAAAATAAAAGTACTTATTGTGGAGGATGAAATTGCTTTGCGTCAAGCCATGGTGGACAAATTTACTCGAGAAGGTTTTTGGACCTTTGCGGCTAAGGATGGAGAAGATGGCTTAAATCAAGCCCTCACTGAAAGGCCAGATATAATTCTCTTGGATATTATTATGCCCAATATGGATGGTCTTACTATGTTAAAGATATTAAGAAATGATCAAGAATGGGGGAAAGATGTGCCGGTTATGGTTTTAACCAATTTAAGCGATGTTGATAATGTTTCGCGTGCCGTGGAAAATGGAGTATATGAATTTTTAGTAAAAAGCGACTGGCGACTTGACGATTTAGTAGATAAGGTAAAAGAAAAATTGCATTTTAAATAGTTTTTAACCCATATTACAAAAATGAAGAACATTGCTGATATAAAATCAGGGATAATCGGGGTGTATAAAACAAAAGGTATTTCTTCTTTTGAGGTTATTAAAGAACTGCGTCAGAGATTAAAAATTAAAAAAATTGGACACGCTGGAACATTAGACCCTTTAGCTCAAGGAGTTTTAGCGGTGGGAATCGGCAAAGAAGCTTGTCGGAATTTATTTCAAATAGTAAAAAAAGAAAAGGAATATTTAGCTTTAATAAAATTAGGTTTTAACAGTTTAACTGATGATGAAGAAGGGAAAAAGGAGGAAACAGATATCATTCAAGAACCAAGTTTAAAAGAAATAAAAAGAGCTTTAAAAAAATTTAAAGGAATATTTTATCAAGTTCCTCCTATTTATAGCGCGATTAAAATTAATGGGAAACCGGCTTATAAATTCGCCAGAGAAAAAGAGAAAATTATTTTTAGAAAAAGAGCCGTGGAAGTAAAAAAGATAAAAATTTTGAATTATCAGTGGCCCTTTCTTAAAATGAGAATCGTTAGTGGCCCTGGTTTTTATGTTCGCGCTTTAGCTAGGGACATTGGGAAAGAACTAAAAACAGGGGGTTATTTAGCTGATTTGGAAAGAATTAGGGTAGGGGATTTTAAGAAAAAAGATTGTTTTAGAATATAAATGAATTGGCATTTTTTTCAAAAAAAAGAAAAGGAAGTAAATATTAAAAAGTTTGCCCCTCTGTTTATCGGGGTAATTTTATTAATTTTTATCTCAATTTTAACTGATGGGATTTTTTATAAGAGAAAAAATTTTCTTTTACAAGAAAAAGAAAAAAATAATCAGCAAATAACAGAAAATATTTTATTAAAAAACGATTTTGAAATAAAAGAACATTTTATTCAACCGGGCGAGGTTTTCAGCAAATTAAATACCGCTTTGGGGCTTTCTTCAGAAAAATTGGAGCAGATTTTAATATTTTCTCAAAAAGTTTATGATTTATCCAATATTAAAGCGGGGAATAAAATCAGTTCGTTTTTTGACCAGAAAGACAAAAAATTGATAAAAATTGAATATCAAATTGACGAAGAAAAAATTCTTTTAGTGGAAAATTTTGAAAATGATGAATTAAAAGCAAAAATACAAGAAATAAAATATGAAATTGAACCAATTAGGGTTTACGGAAAGATAAAAGAGACTCTTTATCAATCCGGTAAAGAAAAGGGATTAGAAGATAAAATCATCATTGAAATGGCAGATATATTTTCCTGGGATATTGATTTTGGTTTTGACGTCAGAGAAGGTGACGAATTTGAAATTATTTATGAAAAAAGGTACTTAGAAGGACAAGAAGTTAAGCCGGGAAAAATACTCATTGCCCGCTATCAAAATGAGGGTAAAGATTATTGGGCGGTTTATTTTAAAGATCAGGAACAAAGGGAGGATTATTATGATTTAGAAGGTAATTGTTTAAGAAGGCAATTTTTAAAATCTCCTTTAAACTATCGTTATATTAGCTCTGGTTATAGTTTGCGCCGTTTACACCCTTTATGGGGTATATATACCACTCATCAGGCAATTGATTATGCTGCTTCATGTGGAACACCTGTTTCCGCCTCTGGCGCCGGAACAATCATTTTCGCCGGATGGAAAAATAATGTTTACGGCTATAGCGTAGGAATTAGGCATAATGGAACCTATACCACAGAATATAATCATCTTTCTTCTTTTGCTAAAGGAATTAAATATGGAGCTAAAGTAAATCAAGGACAGACAATCGGTTTTGTTGGAACAACTGGTACTTCTTCTGGTTGCCACCTTGATTATGCCATGAAAAAGTATAATCAGTATGTGAATCCTTTAAATCAAAATTTTGACCGCTCTGAACCGGTTAACAATATTTATATAAGCGATTTTAATTTTTATAAGGAAATGTTTTTAAGGATGTTGTCCCATTAATATAATTGATGATTAATTATATTTTTTTATGGGTTTTTATTATTATTATATTTATTATCAATAAAATTATGGAGAATTTAAGAATTAAAAAATTAAAGAATGGATTAAAAGTTTTACCTATTCCTAATAATTTTTTTAATTCTACATATATTAGATTATATGTTAAAATAGGATCTCGTTATGAACAAAAAAATGAAAAGGGATTTAGTCATTTAGTAGAACATATTATTTCTAAAAAAGCATACGAATTTTTTAAATCAAAGGATAATTGGACAGACGATCCGGTTTTAGAATGTTTTAATTGTAAAACCATGGATAGTTATACATGCTATTCTTTTGAAATTCATAAAAGTGATTTATATAAAGGAATTAAATTAATAGGCGAAATATTATCGAATAATAACTTATCGGCAATAAATTTAAAAAATGAAAAAGAAATTATTATTAATGAAATTTACGAAGAAAGAGATGATTTTTATTATCGAACAAGGAATATTTTTAGGAAAAATTATTATAAAAATAATAATTTAAAAAACTCAATTTTGGGGAACATAAGTGATATAAAAAAAGCAAACAAAAAATCAATTCAGAATTTTATAAAAAAATACTATCAACCATATAATATGGTTTTAGTTGTAAGTGGAAATATTCAAGATGAAAATAATTTATTAAAATTAATCCGTAAAAAATTTAATTTTAAATTTTTTAAAAAAACACAAAAAAATAAATTTTCTAAATTAAAATCTGTAAAAGGGGGAGTAAAAATTATTTATAAACAAAGCAAACAGTTATATATTAATTATATAAGAACGTTTTTTATCCCTGATTTTATTACAAGAATAAAATGGGATGTTTTTGTTCGTATTTTTGAACAATATTTGTTTAATTATATTAGAAATAAGGGTTTTTCCTATTCTTTAAATATGAATTTGTTTGATTTCGAAGAATTTTTTAATATAGATCTTACTATTATTATAAGTAAGAAAAAAGTTTTTAATTTTATAACAATTTTTAAAAAATATATTCAAGCATTTAAAAACAATTTTGATGATAAAAATTTAAAATTAGTTAAAGAAGAATTAATTAAATCATATGATATTGTTCGAGACTATCCCAAAGATAAAGCAAAATTATTTGGGTGGCAGACAATAATGTTTCCTAATCAAAAATTATTATCCATTGAAAAAATTCAAAAAACGATAGAACAAATTTCAACTAAAGATATAATTGATTGTTTTAATATGTTTTTAAAAGTAAATAGTTTTTTACTTATTACTGGTTGTTTAAAAAATAATAAAAAAAATAATAAATTTTTATTAAAAGATAGTTAAATTAAATTTGGTTTATATAAATTAAATATGTAATTAGATTTAATGTGATAAAAATTTTGATGTTGTCAAAAGAATAAGATTAGGTTATAATAAATAAGTAAAAATAATTAATTTTTAATAAAAAATTTATGGAAGCTTATTGTGTAAAATGTAAAGCTAAAAGAGAAATGAAAGACGCAGAAGAAATTGAAATGAAAGGCAAGGGCGCAACCAAGCGTCGAGCCATGAGAGGCGTTTGTCCTGTTTGTGGGACAAAAATGTTCAGAATTTTGGGAAGCAAAAAAACGTCTTAATTTATTTTCGATTTTTAAGCTCTATTTTTATTTCTTATTGATAATAAGGAATAGTCTTTTATTTTTTATATAAAATGGATAATCAAACGGTTGCTAAAATTTTAAGACAAACAGCTGATCTTTTAGAGATTATGGAAGCAAATTCTTTTCGCATTAAAGCATATCGTCAAGCGGCCCAATCAATAGAGAGTTTAGCAACAGATATTTATCAAATATATCAAAAAGATAAATTAAAAGAAATTTCCGGGGTGGGGGTGGGAATTGAAAAATATATTAAAGAGTTAATAAAAACCGGCACTTGTTGGGAATTTGAAAAGTTTAAAAAACAAATTCCCTTATCTGTTTTAGAGCTTTTAAAAATTGAAGGATTAGGACCTAAAAAAGTTAAATTCCTTTATCATAAATTTAAAATCACCTCTTTAATTAAACTGGAAAATCTTTTAAAATCGCATTTTTTACTAAAAGAAAATGGCTGGGGAGAAAAAAGTGAACAGAATATTTTAAAATCAATTTTTCTTTATAAAAAATTTAACCAAAGATTTTTACTTGGTGAAATTTATCCATTGGCTCAAGAAATTATAAAAGAGCTTAAAAAATCAAAATTTGTCGATCAAATTGAAATTTGCGGTTCTTTGCGAAGACAAAAGGAAACGGTTGGGGACATAGATATTTTAATTACTTCTTCAAAACCGAGACAAGCAATTAAACTTTTTACGACACTTCAAAATGTTAAAAGAATTTTGGCGCAAGGCGCAACTAAGGTTCAGGTTGTTTTAAAGCAGGGGATAGGCGCTGATCTAAGAGTAGTTAAACCAGAAAGTTTTGGCGCAGCCATTCACTATTTTACCGGTTCTAAAAATCATAATATCAAAATTCGTTGGTTGGGAATGAAAAGGAATTTAAGAATCAATGAATATGGGGTCTATCGAATTGAAAAAAATAATAGAAAAATAAAAATTGGCGGTGAGTTTGAAAAAGACATATTTAAAGCAGTGGGTTTGCCTTGGATTAATCCAGAATTAAGGGAAAATCAAGGCGAAATTGAGGCGGCCCAGAAAAAACAATTGCCTAATTTAATTCAAATAAAAGACATTAAAGGTGATTGTCATTTACATACGGTTTGGTCTGATGGAAAGGAAAATATTTTAGAAATGGCGAAAAAAGCAAAAGAACTCGGCTATCAGTATTTAGCAGTTACTGACCATGCCAGTTTTATTAAAGTGGCGAACGGTTTGGATATTAAAAGAACGATTGAATATTTGAAAGCAGTTAAAAAAGCTGATAAAAAAATAGGTGGCATTAAAATTTTAGCCGGAATTGAGGTTGATATTAAGAAAAATGGCGACCTTTACTTGCCGAACCAAGTTTTAAAAAAATTTGATTTGGTAATTGGCGCGATTCACAGTGGTTTTAAAACGGAAAAAGAAGTAATGACCAAAAGGATTATTAAGGCCATGCAAAATCGTTACCTTGATGTTTTAGCCCATCCCAGTGGCCGGCTGATAAACAAAAGAGAACCATATCAGTTTGATTTTAATCAAATTTTGGAACAAGCAAAAAAAACCAAAACTATTTTGGAAATTAATTCTTCTTACCAAAGGCTTGATTTGAATGCCAATCAAGCGAGATTAGCCAAGGAAAAGGGGGTCAAAATGATTATATCAACTGACGCTCACAATACTGGTTCTTTAGAAATGATGAAGTTTGGAATTGCCAATGCTCGAAGGGGTTGGTTGGAAAAAAAAGACATAATTAATACTAAATCTTTAAAAGATTTTTTAAAACAATTAAAAAGAAATAAATAAGGAATTTAATAGAATATGAGCAAAAAATATTATCAAACATTAAATGGCGCAACCTTGTCGACAAAATCTAAAAAGATTTTTGCTAATCGACGGTCTCAATCAAGAAAAATGGTTTTTAAGAAAAAAAACCGGCGTTTTAAAATTATTATTATTTCTTTAATTTTTTTGATTTTTGTTTTTTTAATAATTTACTTTTTGTTTTTTTCAAAATATTTTAAAATAAATAATATTGAGATTAAGAAAACAGAGGATTACAATTTAACCTCTGATTTAGAATTAAAGCAAGAAATATTTTTATTGTTGACGAAAAAAAGATTTATTTTTCCCCAAAACAGCATTTTAGCTTTTAATTCTAAAAATTTAGCGAAAATAATGAATAATGATTCCCGTTATGATGAGTTTTATATTGAAAAAAAGTTGCCCCATACCCTGATAATTAAAATTAAAGAGTCAAAACCAATCGCTTTTTTAATTAGTTTTGGCAATTATCAAAATTATTATCTTAACGAACAAGGAAAAACAATTTTAATGTCGCAAAATGATGAATTTTTTACGACACCCGAAAATAGAGAAATAGAAATTCAAGAAAGAGAAAAGGATTTTCCTATTTTTTATGACCAGACTGAAATAAATCTTGATAGTGAGAAATATCAAAATCTTTTAAAAAGTGTCATAACCTTTATTAATGACCCGGTTTTTCAAAAAAATAATTTAAAGGCAGAGATAATAAAAATTACAGAAAAAGGGGGCATATTTGAGATTACTATCAAGACTAATGAAAAATGGGAGATTTTTATTAATTCTGAGTCTGATTTTGAAAAACAAGCAATTAATTTAAATTTAATTTTGGAAGAGAAGATAAAACAAAGAACAGATTTGGAATATATTGATTTACGTTTCGGCGAAAAAATATTTTATCAATAAACTATCTCAGAATAATAAAAATATTATAAAAATGAAAATAAGCCATATTCCGGGCTTATTTTTATAATTGGTTTATTTTATAATAAATAGTTTAATCCTTGTCGTCAAATGTATATTGTGCGACCCTATACCAAGATTTTATCCTAACTCCCCTATGGAATTGTGATATCATTAAGTTGAGGACGGTTATTTTCTTTTTCAATTTTTAAATAAAAATTGTTGCTTTGATTTGATATTTCTGACCAAGTTTCTAAATATTTTTTAATGAATAAGGTCCCAGCAATAAAAATTATTAAAATTGCCGCTAAAAGTAAAAGCAAAGAAATAAAAGGAGGAATTTCCTTATGCCACCATGATTTTGGATTTTTTTGTTCTTTCATATACAAATTATTTTATTTTTTATAATAAATAATCTTTTGGATTAACTGGAATGCCTTGGAAACGGACCTCAAAGTGCAAATGCGGGCCAGTGGAAAAGCTTCCAGCCCCAGAGGTTCCCGGCAATCCCCCGCTTCGGCCGATAATTGCTCCTCTTTTAACATATTCACCTTCTTCTACTAAAATTTCACTTACGTGCCCATAAATAGTTGAAAAGGAATCATTATGAATAATCATAATATAACTATAGCCTAAACCTCCGTGTTTTGCGCGCGCAATATAACCTGAAGCGGCGGCTCTTACTGCGGTGCCCTGTGACGCTCTTAAATCAATTCCTGAGTGCTCTCCAATCCAATTTCGATATGGATAATCTGGGTCATGAAAATTACAAGTAATCCCTTCTAAAGGGACTGGCCAAGAAAAAACAATATTGCCCTCTTTTTCCATCATTTCTGCCATATTTTCTTTTTCATTGGCCATTTTTTGGCGAACTTTACCCTCTAAACTGGAAATTTCATTTTCAATATCCTGTTTTTCTTCTAATGTTTGAGCTAAAAGGCTTTGAAATTTCCATTCCACTCCCCTAGTTTCTTCTAACAAGTTCTTTTGAGTTTGCTCTTCTGAAGCTAATTTAGCCTTTTTATCTTTTAAATCGGATTGCAGGTTTACTAATGTTTTTAATTGGAGCCTTAAATCTTTTTCTTGAAGCTCTAATCCCTCCTTAATAAGATTAATTTTTTTTAATAAATGGGTTAAATCACCCTGTAAAGTATTTAAATAACGTAAATGATTAAAAAATTCCGACAAAGAATCATTAGAAAAAAATATTTCCAATTGATTTTTTTGGTCATATTGATTAAGGGTTTGCAAAACGGCTTTTAAATCTTTTTGATAATCTTTAATTTCTTCTTTTTTTTCCAAGACTTTAAATTGAATATTCTTAATAGAAAGATTTGCAGTTTCTATTTCTATTTCTATTTCTTTAATTTGGATTTCTCTTTCTAAAACTTGATTTTGCAAAAGAGAAATTTGGTTTTTCAAACTTATCGCTTCATTTCTTTTAATTTCGATTTTTTCCTGGTAAATCGTTTTTTGTTGTTCTAAATCTAAAATCGTTTTTTGTTGTTCTTCTATTTCTTTTTGAATGTTTTTAATTTCTTCCGAATAATCGATTTCCAACGCAAAAACTGGTGAAAAAAATAAAAATATAACAGTTAGACAAAAAACAATTTTAAATAAAATATTTCTATTTCTCATCAATTTTTCTTAATTTTTTAATTGCTTGTTCAATCCTTTTTAAAGTCTCTTCCTTGCCAAAAATTTCTGCAATTTGTTCTGGCGGAGGAGACATTTTTTCTCCGCTTAAACTCACTCTAAGTGACCAAAATATTTCTCCATTTCCTCTCTCTTTAGCTAAATTATTTAGTTTTTTAATAATTTTTTTTGCATTAAAAAAATTTGAAGAAATATTTTGCAGTTCTTCCTTAATTTTTCTCAAATTAACTCCGGTTTGTTCTAAAGTGGTTTCTTTCCAAGCTAAAAGGCGCGCGTCATATTCCAATTCTTTTTGAAAGAAAAATTTTGTTAAATCTTTTATCTCTTCTGCTTTTTTTAATCTTTCTTGTTCTAATTTGACAATTTGCTTTATTTTTTTAAAAGAATATTCTTTTTCTTTAATTAATCCAGATTCAATTAAATAAGGTCGGCAAATTTTGGTTAATTTATTAAGAGGTAATTTTCTAAGATAATAACCATTTAGCCAATCTAATTTTTTTCGATCAAAAATTGCTCCGGCTTTTTGAATTTTTTTCAAAGAAAAAATTTTAATCAATTGTTTCAAAGAAAAAATTTCTTGGTCATTTCCAAGGTTCCATCCCAAAAGAGCTAAAAAATTAATTAAAGTTTCAGGTAAGTATCCTTGACCTAAATAATCTTCTACCGCTACGTCCCCCTGTCTTTTAGAAAGTTTTGAATGGTCAGGATTAAGTAATAAAGGCAAATGGGCAAATTCAGGAATATCCCATCCAAATGCTTGATAAATTAAAATATGTTTCGGCGTAGATGGTAGCCACTCCTCTCCCCTGATTACTTGGGTAATTTTCATAAAATGGTCATCTATCACATTAGCTAAATGATAAGTTGGCCAGTCATCTGATTTTAATAAAATTTGGTCATCAATATTTTTTAAGTCGAATTGTATTTCTCCCCGAATTAAATCATGAAATTTGATTATCCCCTGCTCTGGGACTTTTAGTCTGATAACATGAGGCTTGCCGGCGCGCAAATATTCCAATGCTTCTGCTTGGGTTAAGTTGCGACAACGCCGATCATATTGAGGCGCTTGTTTATCAGCAATTTGTTTATTTTTCATTTCATCTAATTCTTCGGGTGAGCAAAAACAATAATAAGCATGACCCTGTTCAACTAATTTTTGAGCTAAGTTGCGATAATTGCCCACTCTCTGCGATTGAATAAAAGGACCCTCATCCCAGGGAAGACCTATTTGCTTTAAAGTTTTTATTAAATTTTCTGTTGCTCCTTCAACTAATCTTTGTCGGTCAGTATCTTCTATTCTTAAAATAATTTTCCCTTTATTTTTTTTAGCATAAAGCCAATTATATAAATAAGTTCTTAAGCCGCCAACATGAAGATATCCAGTGGGACTAGGAGCAAAACGCACGCGGATTTTTTTATTTTGTTTATTCATTTTATTATAAATTTTACAAATTATTATTTTTAATTCATTTTTTTATTTTGTGCTTTCCACTCTTTGCCAAATTGATTCAAAGCTCTTATTTTTTATTTTAATTTGCCAAAGTATTTTTAACCAAAGATAAATTCTTGATAAATACAACAAAATCGTCCAATAAAATTCTTTAATATTTTTAGGATAAGTGAAAAACATTGTTATTCCACCCTGAACTTCTTGAAAAAAATTTCTTTCTTTTCGGCTTTGTTTTTGAATATAGCCCCCTGTAGAACGGAGTTTTTGTTTTAACCAATCTTGAAAATTATCAGGATATTTAACATATACCTCGGCCTGAGCCGCGTAAGCGATTTGATAACCATTTTTTCTAATTAAACCGCTAATAATTCCATCTTCTGCCAGCGTATTATTGGGAATTTCTTTAATTATATTGCGAAAACCATATAAATAACCGGAGCAAGAAAAAGAATTGTTTTTTAAACGCCATTGGTGGGCGGCTTGAGTTAAAAAATGAGACCAATAGCCCAACATATTATTTTTTGAGTTAAGACTAATTGGTTGACCAGTAACTGCGCCAATATTTTTATCCTCGAAATATTTTAAAAAATCTTCTAAAATATTTTTTTTAATCCAAACATCTCCATCTGTTAAAATTAAAATTTCCCCTCGCGCTTTTTTAAAACCTAAATTTAAAGCAGCGGGTTTCCCTTTCCCTTGGTCTTGAAGATATTCTATTTTTGAATTAATTTGGGCAAATTCTTTAACAATTTTTTCTGTTTCTTGGTCCGGTCCAATGACAAGAATTTCATAATCCTGTTTAATGCTTTGATCCAGAATAGCCTTAATTGCTTGGGGCAGGGTTTTGAATTCTTTTAAAGTGGTAATAATAATGGAAATCATAAGTGAATTTTATAATTATTTTAAAATTTGCTTTGTTTTCTGGGGCAAATTAATTGTAATAAAAGTTCTAGTTTTTATACAATCCTATTATAGCAAAAGGGTAAAAAAATAAAAATACCTCACCATTGGAACATGGGAGTTTAATAAAAAATCTCTACTTGGTGGCCGAGCCACCAAGTAGAATAATATATAAGATTTTATATAAATAAGTTGACCTTTTAAGTGAAAATGTTAAGCTGTAATCAGCTTTTATTTAAGATTTTAGCTAATTATTTAGAATAAATAAAACAATAAATAAATATGAATAATTTTACTATTAAAGCTCAAGAAGCTCTGCAAAACGCCCATAATTTAGCCATGGATAATGGCCAACAACAAGTTGATACCCCCCATTTGATGATTTCCTTAATTAATCAGGAAGAGGGGGTAGTTTTAGCATTATTAAAAAAAATGGAGGTTAATATTGATAAATTAGAAATCGAGTTAACAGAATTAATAAAAAACATCCCATTAGCTAAGATTGAACCGAAAGACGGTTTGTTAGAAGTTTATATAACTCCCCTGCTTCAAAAAACAATTCTTTATGCCACCAAAGAAGCCAGAAAATTAAATGATGAATATGTAAGCACTGAACATCTTCTTTTGGCAATTTTAACCATTCCCTCTACGACTAAAGAACTTTTGGAAAAAATGTTTCAAATTAATGATGAAAAAATCCTTAAAGTTTTAGCTGATGTAAGGGGAAGTGAAAGAGTAACAGAAAGGGAGCCGGAAAGTAAATATCAAGCATTGGAAAAATATACGGTTAATTTGACAAAAAAGGCCCGCCAAGAAGAAATTGACCCGATTATTGGCAGAGATGATGAAATTAGAAGGGTTATTCAAGTATTATCACGTCGCACTAAAAATAATCCGGTTTTAATCGGCGAAGCCGGGGTTGGGAAAACCGCGATTGTGGAAGGATTAGCTCAGAGAATTGTTGATGAAGATGTGCCAGAATCTTTAAAGTCAAAAGACCTCATTTCTCTTGATTTGGGCAGTTTAATTGCCGGAACTAAATTTCGAGGAGAATTTGAAAATCGTTTAAAAGCGGTTTTAAAAGAAATTAAACGAGCGGGAAATTATATTCTTTTTATTGATGAACTTCATACTGTAGTTGGCGCTGGCGGAGCGGAAGGAGCCATTGATGCTTCAAATATGCTTAAACCAGTTTTGGCGCGTGGAGAACTTCATTGTATAGGCGCAACTACCTTAAAAGAATATCAAAAATACATTGAAAAAGATGCTGCTCTGGAACGTCGTTTTCAGCCGGTTCACGTCAATGAACCATCAATAGAAGATACAATTGCTATTTTACGCGGTATTAAAGAAAAATATGAAGTCCATCACGGAATTAGAATTAATGACCAATCTTTAATTACCGCGGCAAAACTTTCCAAACGTTATATTACCGACCGTTTTTTACCAGATAAAGCAATTGATTTGATGGACGAAGCGGCTTCGTGTTTAAGGATGGAAATAGAAAGCCAGCCCGAAGAATTGGATAAATTGAAAAGAAAATTACGTCAAATGGAAATTGAAATTACTATTTTAAAGAAAGGGAAAGAAAAACAACAAATTGAAAAATATAAAAAAGAAATTGCTGATTTAAAAGAAAAAATAAATGATTTTACTTTACGCTGGAAAACGGAAAAAGATATTATTACCGCTATCCATCAATATAAAGAAGAAATAGATAAATTAAAACAACAGGCGGAAATTGCGGAAAGGGATGGGGATTTACAAAAAGTGGCCGAAATTAAACATGGGAAAATTCTTGATTTGGAAAAAAGAATTAAAAGTAATCAAAATAAACTGGCAAAAATTCAAAAAGAAACTAGAATTTTGCGAGAGGAAATTGGTCCGGAAGAAATCGCGCGTGTCGTTTCAAATTGGACCGGAATACCGGTAACAAAAATGTTGGAAGGAGAAACGGAAAAATTAGCCAGATTGGAACAAGAAATTCATAAAAAATTAGTTAATCAGAACAAAGCAGTAGAATCAATTGCTAATGCTATTAGACGTTCTCGAGCTGGAATTTCTGAAGAAAATAGACCGATTGGCTCATTTATTTTTCTAGGACCGAGTGGAGTGGGAAAAACCGAATTGGCGAAAAGTTTGGCAGAAATCCTTTTTAATTCAGAGAATGCTTTAATTCGTTTGGATATGTCTGAATATATGGAACGGCATACAGTTTCTAAAATTATTGGCTCACCCCCTGGCTATATTGGTTATGAGGAAGGTGGCCAATTAACAGAAATTATCAGACGTCGTCCTTATAGCGTCATTCTTTTTGATGAAATTGAAAAAGCTAATAGTGAAGTTTTTAATATTCTTTTACAAATTTTAGACGAAGGACAATTAACTGATGCTAAAGGAAGAAAAGTTAATTTTAAGAATAGTTTAATTATTATGACGTCAAACTTGGGTGGTGAAATTATCAAAGAACATATTCATAAAGCAGACCTTGGTTTTGACTCCCGAAAGGAAAAAGATGAGGAAAAAGAATTGGAAAATAAAATCCAGAAAACATTAAAAGATACTTTTAAACCTGAATTTTTAAACAGAATTGATGAAATAATAATTTTTCAGTCTTTGACAAAAAAAAATATTGAAGAAATTACAGAAATGCAATTAAATAAAGTCAAAATTCGTCTTAAAGAAAAAAAGATTGACTTAAAAATAACTATTCAGGCAAAAAAAATGATTGCGGAAATGGGATTTGACCCTCTTTATGGCGCTCGACCATTAAAAAGAATAATTCAGAAATATATTTTAGATCCCCTCTCTTTAAAAATAATTAGGGGCGAAACAAAAACCAAGAACGCCTTTAAAATAGATGTTATACATAAAAAAATAATCATTGATTAGTTTTAATGAAACCCTTAATTAAAATACTTATTATTTTCATAATTTTTGGATTATTGTCCCCTTTTCAAAAAATTTTAGCCCAAAATATTGTTTTTGATCCAGAATATATCATATCCGATAACGAATTAACTGATTATCAGTCTATGTCTCTTTTGGAAATACAAGAATTTTTAATCAAAACCGATGGAGCTTTAAAGGATTATTCTGACGTTGATGTGGATGGCCGAAAAAAAACGGCTTCAGAAATTATTTATCGAGCAAGTCAAGAATATAAAATCAATCCAAAAGTTATCATTACTTTATTGCAAAGAGAAAAAAGTCTGATTACTAAAAAATCGCCCAGTCAAGATGATTATAATTGGGCAACCGGTTTTACCTGTTATGATTATCTTAATCCGGTTTACCGTTTTCGCGGATTTTCCCGCCAAGTGGATCGCGCCACTTGGCGTTTTCGTTATTATTTGGAGCATCCATGGCAATTTCAATTTAAAACCGGGATCAAAACAAAAACTTTAGTCAATGGAAAAGATGTTAATTTGGTAAACATATATAGCCGTTTTGTTATTCCCAAAAATATGGCCACAAGCGGACTTTATAATTATGCACCTCATCTCTACGATAATTGGCTTTTTTGGAAAATCTGGGAAAATTGGTTTGGCCAGGAGGAAAACACGCTTCCCAATGGTTCATTAATCAGAATTAATCAAGAAAAAGGAGTTTGGCTGATTCAAAATGGAGAACGTCATCCTTTTTACAACCAAACCGTTTTCCTTTTGAATTATAATTTTAAAAATGTTAAAAGTATTACGGAACAAGAAGCCAATAATTATCCAATTGGCGAGCCGGTTTCTTTTCCTAATTTTTCATTAGTAAAAGCATCAAATTTAATTTTCATGATTAGTAACAGAGAAAAAAGATTGATTTCTGAAGAAATTTTTAAAAAAATCGGATATCATCCAGATGAAATTATTGAAGTTAATGAAGAAGATTTAAAAAATTATTCAGATGGAGAGCCGATTCTTTCGCCTTATCCCAGTGGCGCTTTATTACAAGACAATAAAACTAAATCAGTATATTATGTCAAAGAAAATTTTAAATACCCGATTGTAGACGCAAGTATTTTAAAAGCTAATTTTCCTTACAGTTATATTATTAAAATTGATTCAAAAGAACTAGCGAATTTTGAACTTGGCGACCAAATAAAATTTAAAGACGGCACTTTAATAAAATCAGATGAAAATCCAGCAGTTTATGTTATTAAAGAAGGAAAGAAAATGCCAATTCTTTCAGAAGATGATTTTGAAACCCTTGGTTATCAGTGGGAAAGTATTTTAGAAACAAAGGCTTCAATTTTAGATACTTATCCTATTGATGAAAATTTAATAATTTAATTTCTTAAATAAAAAAATTTTAAATTATATGATTTGTTTTTCTTGCTTAGTCCCCTATTCTCCTGAATTTATTTTTCAAAATAATGAAGAAAATTTAAAAATAAAAAAAACAACCCAAAGTTTAGAAAAAATTAGTCTTAACCTTAAAGAAGCGCAACCAGAGGTTTTACTAATAATTTCCCCATCTTCTTATGCTTTGAAAGACGCTTTTACTCTTAATTTATCGCAAAATTATAAAAGTAATTTTAAACTTTTAGGTGATTTAAAAACTAAAATTGTATTTAATGGCGATTTGGAGCTCAGTTATAGAATAAAAGAAAGATTTGAAACAAAGATGGTTGAAGAAGATGAATCGTTAATACTCACAACCCAGCCAGACTTGGAACAAAATTTTTCTATTCCTTTACTATTTTTTTCAAAAAAATATCATAGTTTTTCCCTTATTCCCATTAGCCCTTGTTCACTCTCTTTTCAAAAACATTTTGAATTCGGTAAAAAATTAAGGGAAGAACTTGTTTTAACAAATAAAAAAATAGCGGTAATCGCTTCAGTTAATTTATTAGAAAATTCTTTTGAAAAAAATAAAAATATCGTCAAATTAATTAAAGATAAAGATTTTGAAGAATTATTTAAATTAAACTCTGAATTAAAATCGGATATTTCCAGTATTTTAATTCTTTTAGGAATTTTAAATAATTCAAATTATAAAATTGAAACGCTTTTTAGTCAAAACCATTATTTTACAGCAAAATTTAACTTAATTTAATTATTTAATAAACTTTTAATAAATTAAACAAAAAAAACTATGCCTACTTATTTATGGATTATCATTATTGCTCTTGTTTTGTTTTTTTGGCTTGCCTCCACTTATAATGCTTTAGTTCGTTGGAAAAATCGGGTTAGAGAATCGTGGTCTGATATTGAAGTCCAACTTAAAAGAAGATACAATCTTATTCCGAATTTAGTGCAAACTGTTAAAGGGTACGCCGTTCATGAAAAAGAAGTTTTTAGACAAGTCACTGAAGCTCGCGCCAAAGCTATTGAGGCAAAGGACCCAATTGAAAAAGCTGAAGCGGAAAAGGGACTATCTGGGACATTAAAAACCCTTTTTGCCGTAGCGGAAAATTACCCGGTCCTTCGCGCTTCAGAAAATTTTCAAAAATTGCAAGATGAATTAACTGATACAGAAAATAAAGTTCAATCAGCTAGAAGATTTTATAACGGGAATGTTAGAGATTTTAATACAAAGCAAGAAATCTTTCCTTCAAATTTAATTGCAAAATTATTCAATTTTAAAAAAGCGGATTTTTTTGAATTAGAAGGAGAAGAAGAAAAAAAAGCGCCGAAAGTAAGCTTTTAAAATTTAAAATAATATTAAAAAAGACTTATTGAAAACAAATAAGTCTTTTTTAATAAATTTCTATTTATTCCAATATTCTAAAGCTTGTTTTAACTCTAAATGATTTTGAGCATAGGTTTTCAAAGGAATTCCTTTGAGAGTCGCTTCCACTGATTGAAAAACCGCTTTGGCGCCAGATTCGCTTCCCTTGGGGTGGCCATGAAGTCCCCCTCCAAAATTAATAATAATATCTTCGCCTAAAATTTCCACTAATTTTTGCGTTAAACCTGGGTGGAGTCCTCCGGAGGCAATTGGTAAAACCGGTTTTAAATTATGCCAATTTTCTCGCAAACGATTAAAACCTTGCCAATCTTCTTTTAAAAGTTCATTGATTTTTAAAACTTCCATTTCTTCTCCTTCCATTTTTCCTACCACCGTGCCAGTGTGTAATTCGTCTATGCCGGCTAAACGTGCTAGATTGGCCAAAACTAGCATTGATATTCCATGTTTTTTATTTCGAGTAAAAGCGGAGTGACCAGCTCGATGGCCATGAATAATTAAGCCTAAATCTTGTTCTCTTAAAGCTTGAACTCCGGCCCAACCGGCAGTAATAATATCAACCATGACACATTTTCCTCCCATTTTTTTTACAAATTCGGCCCGCGTTAACATAGTTTTAACCGGAGCGGTAACATTAAAGACATAAATCTTTTTTTGTCCCAGTTTTTTTTCAACCTCCTTTTTAAGAGTTAAAACTTTTTTCACTCGGTCAACAAAACGGTTAAAACTTAAATCCGTTAAATTTTCATCATCTTTAATTAAATCAACGCCGTTAGAAAATATTTTTGCTGCTAATTTAGCATTTTGTTCAGCAGTCAATCCTATTTTGGGTTTCATAATACAACCAATAATGGGACGATGATAAATATTTAAAATTTTCCTTATTCCCTCTATCCCCCATTTCGGTCCTGAAAAGGAATTAATATATTTCTGGGGAAATTCTAAATCTTGCAAACGCAAATTTTTAACTACTTTCATACTAAAAATGTTTCCGGCAATGGATGATAAAAGCTGAGGAATATTGGATTTTTCAAACAAAATCAATGGATAGGCAATTTTAAAAATGCCTGATTTAGAATCAACATAAAAAATCCGCGCGGCTATTTTTTCAAAAACTTTATCTGAAAGAGTATTTATCTTTGTCCATGTGCCAATAGAAGATTCGGCTGCTATTTTTTCAGCTAATTCTTTTAAAGAAATTTTAGATTCCCCGTAAAAAGTAGCGATAATTTCATTTTGATAATCGGGTTTATAATTCAATTTTAAATAAGATCTTTTTGCCATATTTTTATTTATTTTTTAATTAAATTTTTTAGTTACTTATCTATAAAAATTACGCTAAAAAGGGATAAATCTTTTTTAAATAATTTTTTACTTCTTTCGGCTTGATAATCCCCTGTTCACAAATAATACCGGTAATATACTCGGCGGGTATTTGGTCGAAAGCAAAATTAATTATTTTTAAATTTTGAGGCGCTTTTTGCCATATTTCTTTTCCTGGTCTTTTTTCAATTTTTATCCATGATTTAGAATGATATTTTAAAAGGCTGGCAGCAACATATAAAGGAATTTTTTCATAATGAGCAGTTATAGCGATGCCAAAACTGCCGATTTTATTAATCACTGACCCATTTGGTAAAATTGCATCCGCCCCCAAAATAATTTTATCCATCATCAAATTTTTTCCAGAATTATGGGAAATTAAAAAACTGGCAGAAGAATCAACAACCATTGTGGTATCAATCTTTTCTTTTAAAAGATTTTGAGCGGTAATTCGTCCTTGAAAAAGCGGCCTAGTTTCTGTTTGATAAACTTGAAATTTATTTTTTTCCTTTTTTGCTTGAATAAAAATCTGCTCTACCAAAGAAGAATGACAATGGGTAAAAATATTGTTATTTTCCTTAATTAATTGTTTTCCATGGAAAACAATTAACTTATTGGCTTCTAAAGTAGCTAAAGAAAAATCGCGGGAAATCTCTTTCAATAGAATTTTTGATTCTTTAACATTTTGCGACTTGCGTTTTTTAAATTCTGAAAAAATAAATTTAACGCCGTTCTGCGCCATTGGTTCAGTTGGCCGTGCTGATAAAAGATAATCAGCGATTTTTTTTAATTCTTTTTCCCATTTTTCTCCTTCCGATTTATCAATTTTTTGGCCAAATTGCGATAAATAATCAACCACCGCTTGCGCTATTGCCGTTGCTCCTTGTACTTTTAGAGATTTAATTTTTTGAAAAGCCTTTTGAACTAA
>CAZHDT010000002.1:0-46069 GCA_964531505.1 uncultured Gammaproteobacteria bacterium | reverse complement strand
CCTGGTGTCCTAACCACTAGACGACGGGGCCATATAAATCTTATTTTAAATTAAATCCTATTTTATTAAGCAATTCCTTTCTCTAATAAAGATTATTCTTATTATCTTTTTAGAAATGATAACAAAAATAATAAATTTGTCAAAGATTTTTATTCTGTTAAAATATCCCTATGATTATTTTAGGTATTGAAACATCATGCGATGAAACTGCGGCAGCGATTTTAGAATACAATTATTTAAATCGCCATTTTGAAATACTTTCCAATGTAATTTCCTCACAAATTTCCATTCACCGAAAATATGGCGGAATCATTCCTGAATTGGCGGCGCGCGCTCATATTAAAAATATCGTACCCGTAATAAAAACCGCATTGAAAGGCATTAAAAATAAAAATTTATTGCATCCTGAAAAAAAAATTGATTTGATTGCCGCCACCTATGGTCCGGGTTTAGTAACTTCTTTATTGGTGGGAGTGGAAACGGCAAAAACCTTATCGTACCTTTGGAAAAAACCCTTAATCGCTATTAATCATTTACAAGGCCATTTAAACGCAAATTTTCTAGAAACTGATAAAATCCCATTTCCAACTATAAGTTTAATTGTTTCTGGTGGCCATACCGAGCTTGGTTTAATTAAAAAACAAGGACATTATCAAAAAATTGGACAAACAAGAGACGACGCAGCCGGAGAATGTTTTGATAAAATTGCCAAATTGCTTAATCTGGGTTATCCAGGCGGACCAATTATTGCCGAGTGCGCTCAACAATGGAAATCACGAAATGCAGATTTTGATTTCAAAATTCACTTGCCGAGACCTATGGCTAATTCCCGTGATTTTGATTTTAGTTTTTCTGGTTTAAAAACAGCTGTCCTTTATTTGGCAAAAAAAAACAAAAAAATGTTAAAAAATCGTTTTTTTGTTCAAAATATTTGCGCTGAATCTCAACAAGCAATTATTGATGTTTTAATAAAAAAAACATTAAAGGCGGCAAAACAATATAAGGTTAAATCAATCTTATTGAGCGGTGGCGTAGCGGCTAATCAATCATTAAGAGAACAATTGGAACTAGCGACTCATCAAATACCTCAAATAAAATTTTTTGTCCCAAATAAAATTCTTTGTACTGATAATGCTGTTATGGTTGCTATTACTGGGTGTCTAAAATATCAAAATTTAAATTTAAACCAAAGGAAAAAATTGAAGGAAAATTGGAAAAAAATAAAAGCTGAGCCCAATTTGAGTATTTAATTGTTTATGATAAAAATAAAAAGTCCCAATTAATGGGATTTTTTTTAAAAAAATAATTTTTTATTTTAAACTTAAACAATTTAAACAATTAATAATTTATTTTTCCATCCCGTATCCCCTAAAAACAAATTGCCCGGACAAAAAGTGGAATCCTTAATTTCTCGATGGCCTAAAATATGACAATTAGGATATTTTTTAATGATTTCTCTCGCTGTTTGAAGGGCATTTTCCGTCGGACCTTTTTCTTTTAAATCATCAAAAAAACAAATAGCAATACTTCGGCGATTATATTCCCAATCTCCGCAATGCCAGCCGATTTGACTGTTCTGTAAAATATTTTCAAATGACCCGTCTGGTTTTATTAAATAATGATAAGCTATAAAAATTTGTTTTTCTTGATAAAAATGATTTGACCATATCGGTTTGCCGTATTGGTCTGATTTTCCATTACCATAAACTGAAGAATAAAGACGGATGAATCCGAGAGCATTGATAAAATCAATAGTTTTGTCAGGGGGAGAGCTGGTGTGGTGAATTACGATTGTATCAACGGGCAAGCGTTCTTCGTCCCAATTCTTTCCCGATTTTGCCAAAACAATTTCATTATTTTTTAAAAGTTCGGCAACCATTTCAATAAATTCTTTTCTTTTTTCAAACCATTGTTCCGATTTTTCTTCTTTATTACCGTTGTAATTATAAAAAAACTCGCTTAATTCATGCTCTAATTTAAGATACCACTGCGGATTTTTAAATATTTCAAAATATAAATAAGGATTGATGTGTTTATACGTTTTCTGAAACTCCATAGAGCAAAACAATTAGCTTTTTTTAAATTAGTAACAGTCCTATTCAAAATAAAAAACTTATCCTATAATCCTATAAATTTTTCTTCCATTTTTTATAATCCTAATATAAATAAAATTATAACAATCTAATTCCTTTTTTATCACAATCCCTAACCATCTTTTGGGGCCAAACACTTGATTGAACTTCACCGATATGGATTTTCTGTAAAAAAAACATACATAATCTTGATTGACCGATACCGCCGCCGATAGATAATGGAAATTCTTCTTTAATAATTCCTTTATGGAATTCAAGTTTTTTTCTATTATTGAGTCCCATAAATTCAAGTTGTCTTAACAAGGCAATCCTATCAACTCTTATTCCCATTGAAGAAATTTCAAAAGCGGATTTTCTGAGATTATCCCAAATAATTATGTCTCCGTTTAATCCTCTAGTTTCATTACTCGTAATAGTTGACCAATCATCGTAATCAGCCGCTCTTAGATCATGGGGCTCACCAGATTTTAAAGGATAACCGATTCCTATAATAAAAACTGCTCCATATTTTTCAGCAATCTTATCTTCTCTTTTTTTTGGGGACAATTGCGGATACATATCTTCAAGTTTTTCAGAGTGAATAAATTTTATTTTTTGAGGAAGTCTCTTTTTTAACTTGGGAAACGTTTCATTAACCGTTTCTTCTGTCTCTATAATCGCTTTATAAATTTTCCTTACAATTTCTTTTAGAAAAGGTATTGTTCTCTGTTTCTTAGAAATTATGGATTCCCAATCCCACTGATCAACATAAATACTATGAATATCATCGACATTTTCATCCTTTCTTATAGCGTCCATATCCGTATATAAACCCTTTCCATATTTAAACCCGTATTTCTTTAGAGCATACCTTTTCCATTTCGCAAGGCTGTGAACTATTTCCATAGCTATATCCGAAAATTTTGTTTTAAAACTAATAGGAATTTGAGTACCAGCAAGATCGTCCTGTAGTCCAGTGCCTTTTATAAGAAACCTGGGAGCGGAAACCCTTTGTAAGGAAAGCTTTTTTGCAAGATTTTTTTCAAAAATATCCTTAATTAACTTGATGCCGAATTCGGTTTCAATTAAATTTAATTTTGATTGATACATTTTTTTTATTTTTCTTTATTAATCCACTTTTTATTAATCGCTTCTTCCAAATCTATTTCTAATAGATGAGCATTTACTATGGTTATGCCGATGATGTCTGCTAATTCTTTTGCCAATTCTTTTTTAGAAGTTTCTGCTGAGACATATTTTTCCGGCCGGCTTTTTTTTCGATGAATTAAAACCGCTTGAGCAAATTCTCCAACTTCTTCGTACAATTTAAGAAGAGCAAAATCTTCATCAATTTGCACATTATACTTTTTGCCGTAATTAACGGCATTTTCGATAATCTTATTTTGTAACTTTTTAAATTCCATAAATATTTTTTTAATTATCACATAATTTTTTACCAAAAATATAACGGCTTTTAATTTGCTTTTTTTCTAATACTTTATCAAAAGGATATTTTTTTAAATTATTATTAATATAATTTTTATCGCGAAACATTAAGTTTATATAAATTAACCGCGTTATGAAAAAATATATTTTCTTCTCTTTTTTTATCCAATTTTAAATCTTTAATTAATTGGATGTGTTTATCAACAGAACACATTGGCCAGTCTGTACCGAAGATAACGCTATTTGGTTTTATCTTAACGGTCTTTTTTAATATTTGAACAATCTTTTTCCAACCGCCAGTAGCTTCCACAACTTCGGGATCAGCCATAGCGGAGGTATCGTAATAAATATTTTTAAAATTTTTAGTTAGTTCGTAACAATATTCCATTTTTGGCCAAAAAAAATGGGAAATAACAATTTTTAATTTTTTAAATCTTTTTGCGATTTCAATAATGTGTTTAGGGCTATTATACTTCGCACAATCATAATTATTCGGATTAGCACCGGTGTGAAAAACGACAGGAATATCATACATAATGCCTAAGTCATAAACAAAATGGCATCGTTTATCAGTCGGATAAAATGGATCATGTCCGGGAAACAATTTAATTGCACAAATCTTTTTGGCAATTATTAAAGTTTTTAAATTAAATATTTGTTTTCCTATGTTATGAAAAATATTTATGGTTCCCATTGAAAAAAACCTTTTTTCATTTTTGATAAGCTTAAACATCGTTTCCATGTCAGCGCATTTCGGATTTGGCACATTATCGGGAATGATAATTGAATAATTAATGTCAAACTTTTTCATTGATTCTAGGAGCTCGTTTCTGGCTTCAAAAAGACTTTTTTTCTCTCCTTCTGAATATGATATATGTAAATGGCTGTCAATTATCATAATTTATTATTTATTTTAATCCCTTAAAATAAGGGGCTGTCCCCTTTTTATCCTTTTGTGAACTCGCTCCTAATCTGGGTTATAGAACAATTTTTTAAATTTAAAGCTATTTCTACTGCTTTTTTTAAAATCGCTCTAATATCCCCTTTTTATGAGACTCGCGGGAAACTATTTTGGAGATTATTTCTATTTAGTAAAAACTTTTTACTAGGATAAAATCCTCAATCATTTGATAAATGTAATATTTTTATATATCAATTTTTATTGCGTATTATGTTAACTTATATTATAATTTAATAATCAAGCTCTCTTATTATTATAAAACAAATTTTTATTCTAGCAACAATGAGTTTCTATAAATTCTAAAATCCGTTAAATTATGAATATTGTCACTAATTCGGAAAAACAAACTTTCAATCTTGGCAAAAAGTTTGCCAAAAACCTTTTGGGTGGAGAAGTTATCGGCCTAATCGGCGAATTGGGCGCAGGCAAAACTGCTTTTATCAAAGGACTTGCCAATGGTTTAAAAATAAAAAATATTATTACCAGCCCGACTTTTGTTTTAATGAAGCCTTATCAGACAAATTTAAACCGAATTAAAAAACTCTGTCATGTAGACGCTTATCGCCTTACCTCGGGACAAGAACTGATTAATATCGGAATTGAAGATTACTTAGAAAAAGACAACGCCATCACTATAATTGAATGGGCGGACCAGGTAATTGATATTTTGCCAACTGAAACAATTTTTGTTAAAATAAAAATCGGCAAAAAAGAAAATGAAAGAATATTTAACATTAATAAAACATCTTAAAACTTTGAGAGAAATTTATGGAAAAACAATATCAACCTGAAAAATACGAACAAGAAATTTATCAGCTCTGGGAAAAGAGCGGATTTTTTAATCCCGATAATCTGCCGGGGGAAAGAAAAGATAATTACTCCATTGTTATTCCCCCTCCCAATATCACTGGCTCGCTTCATATCGGACACGCTTTAAATAATACCATTCAGGATATTTTAATTCGTTTTTACCGGATGAAAGGTAAAAAAACTCTTTGGCTACCAGGAATTGACCATGCCGGAATCGCTACCCAAAACGTGGTAGAAAAAAATCTTGCCAAAGAAAATATAACCCGCCATCAGCTCGGACGCGAAGAATTTGTTAAAAAAGTGTGGGAATGGAAAGAAAAATACGGAAATATAATTTTAGAACAATTAAAAAAACTTGGCTGTTCCTGTGATTGGTCAAGAACCAGATTTACTTTAGACGACGATTATGTTAACGCGGTTTTAAAAGCATTTATCAATTATCATAAAAAAGGATTTATTTATCGCGGGCCAAGAATTGTTAATTGGTGTCCGCGCTGCACCACTGCCATTTCAGATATTGAAATTAAATACCGGGAGGAAATTGGAAAATTATGGTATCTTAAATATCCTTTTAAAGATAACCCTGAAAAATATATCGTGGTTGCCACAACCCGGCCGGAAACCATGTTGGGAGACACGGGTATAGCGGTTAATCCAAAGGACGAGAGATATAAAAACTTAATCGGCCAAAAATTGGTTTTGCCGATTGTTAATCGAGAAATCCCTTTAGTCAGCCACCATTTGGTTGACCCTAAATTCGGCACCGGCGCAGTTAAAATTACTCCAGCCCACGATAAAAATGATTGGCAAATTGGCAAAGAGAATAATTTGGATATTATCAACGTGATTGGTCCGGAAGGAAAAATGACCACTGAAGCCGGCTTTTATACTGGTTTAGACACTTTGGATGTTAGAAAAAAAATTATTAAAGAATTTGAAAAATTAAATTTATTGGAGAAAATTGAAGATTATCCTCACCAGATATCCCTTTGCGACCGTTGCGGAACTCCAATCGAACCGCAAATTTCAACCCAATGGTTTGTGACAATGGATAAATTAGCCAAACCGGCGATTGAGGCGGTAGAAAATAAAAAAATAAAATTTTATCCAGAAAAGTATGAAAAAATCTATTTAGATTGGTTAAAAAATATAGAAGATTGGTGCATTTCCCGCCAACTTTGGTGGGGACATCGGCTTCCAGTTTGGTTTTGTAAGAACAATGAGGAAAAATATGAAGTCGCGGAAATAAAACCGGCTGTTTGCCCCTTTTGTCAAAAATGCGAAATGAAACAATCAGAAGATGTTTTAGACACTTGGTTTTCTTCCGCTCTTTGGCCATTTGCCACTTTGGGTTGGCCTAAAAAAACCGATGATTTAAAAAATTTCTACCCCACATCTTTACTCTCCACGGCCGGGGATATTCTTTATCTTTGGGTTGCCAGAATGGTTTTTTCAGGAATGGAATTTATCAAAAAAATTCCCTTTAATAATGTTTATATCCACGCCACTATTCTCACTCTGGATGGAAAAAGAATGAGTAAATCTTTGGGAACAGGGGTAAATCCTTTAAAAATAATTGATGAACATGGCGCGGATGCAATGAGATTTGGTTTAATTTATCAAACAAGTCGCGATCAACAAGCCGTTCGCTTTGATGAAAGAAATATTTTATCCGCACGAAATTTTATTAATAAATTATGGAATATCAGCCGTTTTATTGAAATGCAAATAGAAAATAATACAGTGAACGAAGAAATTATTCCTAAAACATTGGCTGATAAATGGCTTATTTCGAAAATTAACCGCCTTTTTAAATCTACTGAAGAAAAAATTAAAAATTATGAATTTGGAGAAGCGACAAAAGAATGTTATGAATTTGTTTGGCATGAATTTGCCGATTGGTATTTAGAAATTGCCAAATCCCAAGTCAATCAGGAAAATTTAAAAGAAAATACTTTAAATATTTTAAAATACAGCTTAAATAATATCTTAAAAATTCTTCACCCCTTTATCCCTTTTGTAACAGAAAAAATTTATCAGAATTTCAACCCGAAAAATATGCTTATGATTGCTGAATGGCCAAAATTAGAAAAAAAATTTATTGACTTAGAAACGGAAAATAGTCTTGAAGAATTAAAACAAATTATTATTGAAGCCAGAAACTGGAAAATTGAACAAAAAATTTCCATGAAAGAAATTATTGATTATCAATTATATAAAGAAAATGATAAAAAAATCCTTGCTTCTCAAGAAAGCAAGGATTTAGTTGAAAATTTATTGAAAATAAACTTAATTTTCTAATTCCTGAACATTTTTAATCACCCAGCCTTCAAACTGTTCTTCATTTTCAAATCCGCGGTACCAAGAACATTCCAATCCATAACTGGTAAAGAGACGATTTACAATATTCATATTATCTAAAATAACACTTTTCTTACTTATTCTATCTTGAGTTCTCGCATTTAAGGCAAGGCGGGCATTTTCTTTATCATCTAAATCTCCCACGCGCGCGTCATCAAAATTTTTTTCCGCTAAACGATATTCTTCAAGAATTTTGAGATAATCAAAACATTGCGCTTTCAACTCTTTAATAAAGCCCATAATTTGTTCTTTCTCTTCTAAATTAGAAATTTGTGTTAACTGATTTTCTAAACCAGTAAAAAAACCGTTTTGAGATTCTATTTTACTAACTCCTTCTTTTTCTAAGAACACTGGCTTTTTTTCTTGGTCATTTCCTGATTGAAAAACGTCTTTTTTAAGTTCCATAAAAAATAAATTAATTGATTATATTGCTAATTTCAATATTAATATTATTCTTTCGTGTTTATAGGATAGCAAAAAATCTGACTTTTGTCAAATTGATGCTGGCAAAATAAGCCCATATTTTAAAATAAAAACTTGGAAGCTCAGCTTCCAAGTTTTTATTTTATAATTTAACTACTCCGCAACGCGAAAAACCTCATCAATTGTTGTTATTCCGTCCAAAGCTTTTAAAACTCCATCTTGAGCCATGGTCGTCATTCCTTGTTTTTTAGTTAAATCTCGCATTGTGTATTCTGATAAATTACCAGCCTGAATTTCTCTTTCTATTTCAGAATCAATGGTAAAAACTTCATAAATACCGATTCTTCCTTTATATCCTAACCCATGACAAGATTCACAGCCTCCTCCTTGATAAAATTTAAGATTATTAAAATCAACTTTTATTTCTGATTTCTCTGGCAAATCTAATAAAAGTGTTCTAACTCTCTCCATTTTAGAATTTTCAATATTTATTTCCTTTTTACAATCAGGACAAACTTTTCTTACCAAACGTTGGCCAACTACCGCATTAATCGCCGGGGCCAACAAAAACGGTTTTACTCCCATAGAAAGAAATCTTGGTAAAGCGCCAGCCGCGTCATTGGTGTGTAAAGTAGAAATCACTAAATGTCCTGTTAAAGCAGCCTGAATCGCAATTTCAGAAGTTTCTAAATCTCTAATTTCTCCAACCATTACCACATCCGGATCTTGGCGAAGAATTGAACGAAGCCCGGTAGCAAAAGTATATTCTTTTGCCTTATCAACCTGACTTTGATTAATTCCTTTTAAACGATATTCTATTGGATTTTCTAAAGTAATAATTTTAGTCTCTTGGGTATTTAATTTATTTAAAATTGCATAAAGAGTGGTGGTTTTCCCTGAACCAGTTGGCCCGGTGGTGATAACCATGCCGTTTGGCCTTTCTATCTGCCTTTTTAAAACTTCAAAAGGCTCTTTTCTTAATCCTAATTCTTCAAAACTTAAACTGGCTGTAGAAGACCGTAAAAGTCTCATTACCACACTTTCTCCATAACTTGTAGGTAAACAGGAAACTCTAACATCTGTTTTATCTTTCTCTATATAAATGGTAAATCTCCCATCTTGAGGTTGATCTACTATGTTTATTTTTAAATTTGATATCAATTTTATTCGGGAAACAATTTGTGACCAATATTTTTTATTTATTTCTGCAACATCAATTAAAACTCCGTCTATTCTAAACCTCACTTTGATGCCTTCCTCTTCTGCTTCAATATGAATATCGGAAGCTCGTGATTGAACCGCACTGGCCATAATTAAAATAATTAAATCGGAAACCTTGGTATTTTGAATTTCTTGATTTAAATCATGAAAATTTTTAATCTTTTTTTGAAAATCTTCTAAATCTTGCGATGAAATTTCAACTCCCTTAGTAACTTTGCTTATTTTGGGTAAAAAAGCATAACGTTTTAAAACTGTCTGAAAGCTATGCTCTGAAATAAAATATATTTCTGTTTTAATCCCATAAGCGCCTTCCAATTGTTGCCGGTATTCGGCTAAAGCGGGATTTTCTACGTTAGGTGAAGCCAATTTTGCTTCACGTTCAGTCCTGTAAAAACAAATTAAACGATAATTTTTTGCTTCTTCTTGAGAAATTAAACTTAAAGCTTCTGGAGAAATTGGAAAATCAAATAAATTAATATAAGGGACACCGATTTGTCTTGCTTGATAAGATATTTCTTCTTCTATTTCTTTAACTTTAATATCGTTAAGTTTAAAACTTAATTCTTCTTGATTTTCTGAAGAAGCAATAGATGGCATTTTCTTTTTTGGATCCAATAAATCGTTTAAATCTAACATATTTTAACTATTAATAATCAATTTTGCTTCGCTAATTAATTTTTCAAGTTTACCTCCCGTCAATCCGAGCCTTTTTTCTAAAGTTTTAACCGAATTGGAAATTAAATCACGAACTAATATTATATTTTTTGAAAAAAATATCCCCTTCGTATTTTGGTCCAAAGATTTTAAAATCGTTATTGGATAAAATTTTTGACCTTCAATTAAATTTTCCAAACTCGCTTCCCGAGGATATTTCCATCCTAAAAGTCTCATATTTTTACAATTAGCATATTTAATTGCTTCAATTGAAAATTTAGTATTTGAAATAAGCCAAGGATAATTTATTTTTTCTTGGTAATTAAATTTATAAACTTCCTTTAAATCAAGAAATCTTGCCCAAACGTAAAGCGTCTCTTTTAAATTACTTCTCAAACCAGGGGTGTTATGATATTTGCATTCTATCATATATAGTTTCCCTTGACTAAGAGGTATTCTGGTTAACCGATTGTCTTCTTTTGGTAATTTGGCAATAATATCCACCTCGTGTTTAACACACTCTCCTTGAATTAAGGGGGGGAAATAAGCCTGGCAATGATAAGATTTTAATAAACGTTTAATAAATTCTTCAAAAATAAAACCAGCCGGACCCAAATCCATCATCGCCTTTTTTAAACTATATCGAGCAGCGACTGCCGGATTCTTTCTATTTAAAAGATTAATAATCAGTTTTAGTATGTCATAGGTTTTCATTCCAGAATAGACTCGACGACTTACTTCTTCCACAATTTCATCAGATAAAATTTGGCTGGCACCAGCCCTTAAACAGGTCTGTTTCACTTTAATTGGATTAAACTTAACCCTTTTACCCGAATTTTTAATAATATCCATTTTATTATTTGTTATACAATCTTTGCCTAATTAAATCAATTTCTTGTTTAATTCTACTATTTTTTTCCAACTCATTTTTAATTTTTTCATAAGCATGCATCGCCGTAGTGTGGTCTCTCCCCCCTGATTCTTTACCAATTAAAGGAAACGACGCATTAATTTCTTCTCTCATTAAATACATCATTACTTGCCTGGGTACCACTAATTCTCTTTTTCTTGAAGCGCTTATCATATCTCTAACAGGTACGCCATAAAAATTAGCTACAATTTCAATTAATTCTTTTGGCTGAACCAAACTCTTTTTTTCACTTGATTCTAAACTAACTAAAATGGTTTTAACCAAATCAATATTTAAATCAACTTGATGAAGTTCCTGATAAGCGATTAATTTATTAAGCGCTCCTTCTAATTCTCTAATATTTCTTTGAATATGAGTGGCCAAATATCGAATAACTTCTTGATTAAAAACCACTTTCCTTTTTTCACATTTAGCTTTTAATATCGCCATTCTGGTTTCTAAATCAGGAGGATTAATATCAACAATTAACCCCCACTCCAAGCGAGAAATCAACCGATCTTCTAAAGCTGGAATATCTTTGGGGGTTCGATCAGATGTAATAATAATTTGTCTTTCTTCTTGATAAAGACTATTAAAAGTATGAAAAAATTCCTCTTGGGTCCGTTCTTTTCCGGCCATAAACTGAATATCATCGATTAAAAGTAAATCCACTCCTCGATAAAATTTTTTAAACTTATCAATTGTTCCGTCGCCAATTGCCCTAATGAATTCATTAGTAAATTTTTCTGCATTAGTACAAAGGACCTTGGCTTTTGGTTTTTTCTTTAAAACTGCATGACCCACTGCCTGCAATAAATGAGTTTTACCTAAACCCACTCCGCCATAAATAAACAAAGGATTATATTTTTCTCCAGGTTGTTTAACAACCGCTTGACAAGCGGCATGAGCCAATTCCGATCCTTTCCCAACGACAAAATTTTCAAAGGTATAATTATTATTTAAACCTTGGCAATTTGTTGAAACTGGTTTTTCTTTTATTAATAGATTATCCAAATTAATTTTTATAGGTTGAAGTGATTTTGTCTGAACCGGAGATGAGTCAACTTTATAAAAAATCTTTTTTACTTTATTATCACTGGCCCTTTGCAGGGCTTCAAGAATAGAACGATGATATTTTTTCTCCAACCAACTTTTAGAAAAGTTATTTGGGACTCCCACAAGGACCGTTTCATCATCATCCTGAAGATCAATAATAGAGGTATTTTGAAACCAAGTTCTAAAATTGGCTTTTGAAATAGAAAGCTCTAACTCTGATAAAACAACATTCCAAAGTTCTTTTTTATCCATTTCAGTCATAAATTTATCAAAAAATATTATTAACTTTTATTAAATTAAGATTTACAGTTTTAATATAATCAATTAATCTTGAATACATCATACCAATCTTTTCGGAAAAAACAAAATTATTTTAGTTAATAACGTGGGGAAAAAATGTTAATAATCTTTTATTCTATTTTTAAATATAATCTTGCCTTTTAACAAATATTTGCTATAATTATAGCATAAATATAATTATAATAAAAATTCATTAATATGTCTGTACCAAAACAAAAAACTCCAAAAAGTAAAACTAGGAAAAGACAATATAAAAATCGTTTAAAAAATATTTTTTTATCTATTTGCCCTCAATGTAAAAAACCAATCCGCTCTCATCACGTTTGTTCATTTTGCGGAACTTATAAGGGAAGAGAAGTTATTAAAACAAAAGGAGCTAAAAAACAAGAAAAAGCAAAAGATGGCAAAAAACAAGAAACTGTTTAAAATAAAATTAAAAAATATAGGTCTAATCCGTTTTTTTTAATTATTTTTTATGTCTCAAAGACATTTATCACGAACCATTGCTTTACAATCTCTTACTGAATGGGATTTTAATAAATCTATTCCCGCTAAAAAGAGCTCTAACTTAAAAGAAGTTATTATTCGCTATCTTTCAAAATTAACTCCAAATGATTTCGAGGGTCGGGAATTTACCCAAGAACTTGCCAATGGAGTGGAAAAAAATCTATCCGAGATAAATGATTATATAAAAAAATACGCTCCTCAGTGGCCTTTAGAACAAATTACCTTAATTGATAGAAATATTATTCGCTTGGGAATTCTAGAATTAGTCTTTTTAAAAAAAACTCCACCAAAAGTGGCAATTAATGAAGCAATTGAAATTGCTAAATCTTTTGGGGGACAAACTTCCGGCCGCTTTGTTAATGGGGTCTTAGGAGCTATTTACGAAGATCTAAAAAAAGAAACTGAAAAATGAAAAAAAATAAGTTACCATTATTTGAAAAAAATCTTGGCCTAAAATTCAAAGATAAAGATATTTTTAAACAATCTTTGGTTCATCGCTCTTATCTTAATGAACACCCCGAGTTCAATTTAAACCACAATGAACGGCTGGAATTTCTAGGTGACGCCGTGATAGAATTAATTATCACTAAATTTTTATATTATAATTTTGAAAATCCAGAGGGAGACTTAACCTCTTTTCGTTCCAGTTTAGTTAATACAAAAACCTTAGCTAAAATTGCTAAAAAAATAAAAATAGACGACTATCTTTTTCTTAGCAAAGGGGAAATAAAGTCTCTTGGCCGAGCGCGGGAAGCTATTTTAGCTAACACTTTTGAAGCTTTAATTGGAGCAATTTATTTTGACCAAGGATTTAAAAAAGCGGAAGAATTTATCAAAAAAAATTTAATACCTGAATTAAAAAATATTTTAAAAAATAAAACTTATAAAGATCCGAAAAGCGGATTTCAAGAATTTGTCCAAGATAAATTCAAAATTACTCCCCATTATGATATTATTAAAGAATCTGGACCCGATCATGCTAAAATTTTTGTGGTCGGGCTTTTTTTAAATAAAAAATTAATTACTCAGGGAAGGGGAAAAAGTAAACATGATGCGGAAATTCAAGCGGCAGAAAAAGCGCTAAATAAAAAATCTTTTTAATTATCAGGATTTTAATATTACAAGACCCTTTTTTTTATTTAATATGTATTTAAAAAGACTAGAAATAATCGGCTTTAAATCATTTGCTTCTCGGACGATTTTAGAATTTCCAAAACCGGAAAAGGGAGATTTTAGCATTACTTCAATTGTTGGACCAAATGGCTCTGGAAAATCAAATTTAGTAGAAGCAATTCGTTGGGCATTGGGTGAACAAAGCGTTAAATCTCTTCGTGGGAAAAAGGCGCAAGATATTATTTTCTCAGGATCATTTCAAAAAACCCGTTTAAATTTAGCCGAAGTAAGCTTACTTTTTAATAACGAAGACTGCTCGGCCGCAATTGATTATAAAGAATTTATTATCACTCGCCGAATATTTAGAAATGGGGAAAGCGACTATTTAATTAATAAAAGTAAGGTCCGTCTTCAAGATATTTTAATTCTTTTAGCTAAGTGCAACTTTGGACAAAAAAGCTATAGTATTGTGAGTCAAGGATTAGTGGATCAAATTCTCCAATCCTCCCCTTTAGAAAGAAAAAAATTTTTTGATGAAGCAACCGGAATTCGCCAATATCAAATAAAAAAAGAAGAAGCAATTAGAAAAATTGATAAAAGCGAAGAAAATCTTAATCAAATCAAAATTGCCTTATCAGAAATAACTCCTCGACTTAGTTCGCTAACTAAGCAAATTAATAAATTGGAAAAAAGGCAAGAGATAGAAAATGAACTTTATCAAAAACAAAAAAGATATTATTCTCAATCTTGGCAAGATTTAAAAGAACAATTTTCTCATTATCAAAAAAAAATAATTAAAGAAGAAGAAAAGAAAAAAATAATTAAAGAAAAGCTTGAAAAAAACCAGAAAGAATCGGAAACAATCGCTTATGAAAAAATTGACAATCAATATCAAAAATTTCAAAATGATTTACAACAAATTTTATTACAAAAAAACCGTTATTTTACGGAAAAATCGGTTTTAGAAAGCAAGATAATCTTAGAAAAAGAAAAAGAACAAAAAGAAAAAGAAAAACCTGAAATAAATGTTGAAAATCCAGAAAAAATTTTTTTAGAATTAAAAACAATTTCTCAAGAACAAGAAATTTTATTAAAACAAATTAATGATTTTTCTCGTTTACAAAATTTAGAAAAAATTAAACAAATTGCTGAAAACATTCTAAAAAGGATAAAAAATTGTCTAAATAATTTTCATATCATTCAAGAGAAAGTAGAAACAAACGTTTTTTCACTTGAATTGATTAAAAAATTGGAAAAATCAAAAAAAGAATTAGAAGAGAAAATTAAAGAATCTGACTTTAAATTAAATCAAATAAATGAAGAAATAAATCAATCAAATAACCAAGAACAGAAAAAAAGGGAAAAAATGCTTGACGCGCAAAAAGAAATCCAAAGAGAACAATCAAATTTCAATGAAATTAATTATCAAATAAATGAAATTCGAATTAATTTGGCAAGAGTAGAAACAAAAAAAGAAATTTTAGAAAAGGAGATAAAAGAGGAGTTAAAATCAAAAAGTGATGAAATACTAAATCTATCAAACTATGAATTTGAAAATAAAATTGAATATGATCAGGATGTTGAAATAATTAGAAAATTAAAATATCAACTTGAATTAATCGGCGGTATTGATCCGGAGATTATTAAAGAATATCCAATTGTTCATCAAAGACACGAATTTTTAAATTCTCAAAGCAATGACTTAATTTTGGGACTAAAATCACTTAATAAAATAATAAAAGAATTAGAAGATAAAGTAAAAAATCAATTTAAAAATAATTTTTATCAAATAAATCAAGAGTTTGACCGTTATTTTAAAATTATTTTTGGGGGAGGGAATGCTAAAGTATCTCTTCAAGAAAAACAAGAAATTGAAGATGTTTTTTCTGAAGAAATAGAAATTTTAGCCACGCCACCGGGTAAAAAAATAAAAAACATTGAAATGCTCTCTGGCGGAGAAAAAGCTTTAACTTCCTTAGCCCTTATTTGCGCCATTATATCCATCAACCGACCTCCATTTGTTGTTTTAGATGAAGTAGATGCCGCTTTAGATCAAGAAAATTCTTATCGGTTTGCCAAAATTCTTTCAGAATTAAGAAAAAATTCGCAATTTATCGTTATAACTCACAATCAAGAAACAGTGGAAACAGCTGATATTTTATATGGTATTACTATGGGAGGAGAAGGAATTTCAAAATTAGTTTCTTTAAAATTAGCAAAATAAATCTTATTTACATCATTTAAAAAAGACTTTGCAATATAATAACAAAGTCTTTTTTAAATATAACTTCTTTTAATCTCTAGCAGAAGGAATAAAAACTTGCTTTAAATTATTGAAATCTTCTAAAATTAAACCGGTTCCCCTGATAACCGCCGTAGCGGAGTCATCAGTAACAATAATAGGAATATTAATTCTTTTTTGAAGTAATTTATCAAATCCTCTTAATTGGGCTCCTCCACCAGATAAAATAATTCCTCGTTCGTAAATATCCGCCACTAATTCAGGGGGGGTAGCTTCAATAGTTTCGTGGATTCCATCTATAATCGTTTTAAGAAGCGGCATAATTGACTCCCTAATCTGTTCTTCATTAATGCTAATCTCCTTCGGCAATCCTTTGGCTAAATCTCTTCCCTTTGCTTTTATTTCCTGATTTTTACTGTTAAAAGCCGAACCAATTTTTAATTTAATCTCCTCGCTAGTTTGTTCCCCCAAAAGAATACCAAATTTTTCTCGAGCATAATTGATAATATTTTTATTTAATGTCTCTCCACCAATTTTCATTGATTTTTTAGAAACAATCCCATTTAAAGAAATTACTGCCACTTCGGAAAGTCCACCTCCTAATTCCACAATTAAATTACCAATTGAATCTTGAATGGGAAGTCGAACGCCAATTGCCGCCGCCATCGGTCTTTCTACTAAAAAAACCTCTCTCGCTCCTGCCTGTAAAACAGCATCTTCTAAAGATTTTTTTTCTACTTCTGTAAGCTCAAGAGGAATAGAAGCAACCACTCTTGGTCTGGGAATTAGAGTAAAAGTATCACGATGAACTTTATCAAAAATTGACTTCAACATCTTTTCCGTTACCTCAAAATCAGAAATTATTCCATGGACAAGTGGTCTAATTACAGAAATATGACTAGGGGATTTACCGATCATTTTCAAAGCATTCGTACCAATAGCAATAATTTGTTCATTTCTCATATTGATTGCCACAACTGATGGTTCATCAATTACTAATCCCTTTCCCCTTACATAAACCCTTACATTAGTTGTTCCCAGATCCAATCCAATATCTTTCGAAAATAAACCAAAAAAGTTTTTGAACATAATATTTACCTCTTTCTAAATCCCAAAATACAAGAACCAAACAATAAATAAATTCAAGATTTTAAAATCTTTAATTTTAGTTATTGAGTTTTGTTTGAAATTTAAGATTTATTATTTATTATTTACAAATAAAATACGTTTTAATAACTTTGAGCAAAAAGCCATTTCCGGAAAGCTGGTTTACCACAACAAACACATTTTCCTTGACATTTTTCTTCCAATCTCTCAATTTCTAATACTCGGGTGCTTAATTTAGTCTCATTTTTTATTTTTTCTTCACATTCTTTATTCTCACACCAGAAAGCGCGAATAAATTTCTTTTCCCGGCTTTGTTTTTTAAATTCTTGATAATCATTCACTTCTATGGTTAAATCATTTTTTATTTTAATTGATTTTTCCAATAAATTATTCTGGACTTTATTTAATAAATCATCAGTAGCTGAAATCAAATCTTCCGTTTTAAAAAAGCCTTTTTCAAAATTATCGCGTCGCGCGAATTTAACTTTGTTTTCTTCAAATTCCCTCTCTCCAATCTCGATTCTTAATGGTACCCCCTTAATTTCCCATTCATTGATTCGATAACCCAATGAAGATTTTAAATCTATATCTAAAACAACTCTAAAACCATTTTGAATTAAATCTTCTTTTATTTTATTCGCATATTTTAAAATTAATTCCTTTTTATTTTCTTCTTTTATTGGCGCGATTAAAATAATAATTTGCGGATCAGCTACTTTGGGTGGCACAATTAATCCTGAATCATCGCCATGAATTAAAATCAAACCGCCGATTGATCGAGTCGATAACCCCCAAGAAGTTTGGTAGGGATAACATTTTTCTTTTTGGTTGTTTAAAAAAGTAATTTCAAAAACCTTAGAAAAATTATCACTCAAATTATGAGAAGTCGCGGCTTGAAGCGATTTACCATTGGGAATAACCAATTCCACAGAATAAGTAGTTTTTGCTCCAGCAAATTTTTCCTGTTCACTTTTAATTCCAAGATAAGGAGAAATGGCAAAATAATCCTGATAAAAATCTTGATACCACTTTAAAGCCTTTAAGGCCATTTCTACCGCCTCATTTTCGGTTTCGTGGACCGTATGACCTTCTTGCCATAAAAATTCGGTCGTGCGAAGAAAAGGATAAGTTCTTTTTTCCCAACGGATTACATTACACCATTGATTTATTTTTAATGGCAAATCTCGATAACTATGAATCCAATCAACAAATGTTTTATACATAATTGTTTCTGAAGTTGGCCTTAAAACATAAGACTCGGAAAGTTTCTCTCCGCCAGCATGGGTAACTACTGCCAATTCAGGAGAAAATCCCTTTAAATGTTCTTTTTCTTTTTCCAGAAGATGATAAGGAATTAATAAAGGAAAATAATAATTCTTAACTCCATCCTGTTTAAATTTTTGATCAAGAATTTTCTGGACTTTTTCCCAAAGGGCGTAGCCATTTTCTCTAATAACCATACATCCTTTAACTTCTGTTTTACCAGCAAATTCCGCTAAATAAACAATTTCATTATACCATTGAGAAATATTTTCCGTTTTTTTAGTTAAATTTTTTTTAGCAAAAAATTTTTTTTCATTCATATAACTTTAAAATAAATTGAATACTTCCTTTAAAGTAATAAATATTAGAAGTAATAAAAGCAAATAAAATCCGAGGCTAAATAAAATATTTTCTGTTTTTCTTTTTAAAGACTTTCCCCTTATTCCCTCTATTAAAGACAATAAAACCCTTGATCCATCCAAAGCTGGAAAAGGAATTATTTGGAAAATACCAATGGCTACTGAAAGCAATCCAACAAATTGGAGTAAATAAATAATTCCTACTTGGGCCATTTGAGCTGCCATATTAGTAATACCCACTGGTCCTAAAAATTTACCTACCATTTTTCCGTGAAAAAAAAGATTTTTAAAAATTAAACCCAAACCGGAAGTAATTTGCGACATTAAAGAAACTGTTGTTTTAAAACCCAATTTAATCGCTTGGGGGAAAGGATATGAAATTAAAGCCACTTCTGATAAAGCAATACCGATTGCTCCTTGTTCGGAAACCGGCCAATCGGAAAAAATATCTTGAGCGGAAATTACTTCAATCTCTTTTTCCATTATTTTTTCTTGTCTCTTAATTTTAAACATCAATTTGGCATTCCAATTTTCTTTTATTTTTGCTTGAACCTGTTCAACTGATTTTGCTTCTTCTCCATTCAAGGCGATAATAATATCTCCTATTTTAAGCCCATTTATCTCCGCTGGAGAATTCGGGTAGATCATCCCAATTTGGATGCCAATTGGTTCTAAAATCTTTCCATTTCTTAAATCATCAATTTCCTGGGGCAAACCGACCGTATAACATAAAACAAAGATTAAAAAAGCTAAAATAATATTCATACCCGCCCCTCCTAAAGCGACAATTGCTTTTTTCCACCAAATTTGAGCAAAAAAACTATCGGGAGAATTATCTTCATCACCCATTTCCCCTTTTAATCTATTAAAACCGCCAAAAGGAATCCAATTTAAAGAATAAATTGTTTGATTTTCCAAATCCCTGGGTTGATTTCTCCCGAAAAAGAATTTTAATTTCATCAGCGATTTTTTAAAAATAAAACCGCCTAAACGGGGGGGGTAACCTAAACCGAATTCTTCTACTTTTATTTTAAAAATCTTAGCGGTGATAAAATGTCCAAATTCGTGAAAAAAAATCAAAATACTCAATCCAATAATAGCAAAAATAACAAACATAAAAAAATAATTTTAAACAATCATTTAAATAACAGATATTTCCTGCTCTTTTTTTTCTCCAACCATTTTTATTTTTTCTTGAAATTCAACAGCAATTTTATCCAATTCACTAAAAAGGCGATATTTCTCATCTTCGGAAATTTCTTTTCCTCTTTCTGCTTTAACAATTTCATCTCTAATTTTATCTCTTACAATTCTTAATGATTTTTTAGCATTTTCCATTTTTTCGTGTAAAACCTTAATTAAACTCTTCCTTCTTTCTTCGTTTAAAGTCGGGAAGGATAAACGGATTAATCCTTCATTAATAACCGGGCTAGCTCCCAAATCAATTTTATTTAAAGCTTGTTCTATCTGTTTTAAAATACTCTTATCCCAGGGCTGAATAACAATCGTTCTTGGTTCAGGATTATTTAATGTTGCTAATTGTTCCAAAGGAGTTTTTGTTCCATAAACTTCAATTAAAATATGGGCAACTAATTCCGGATTAGCTCGATTGGTCCTTAAACTCTGGATGTCTTTTTTAAAAAATTCTATCGCGTGTTCAAAATCTTCCTGATGATCGCTAATAATTTGTTCCATAAAAAAATTTGTTATTTTTTAATTAAAAATTTAATCAATTAAAAATATTTATTTTATTATTCCGCCGACTCCCAAATAGACAATATCTGGATTAACTGGATCAATAATTATTTTAGCCGGGATTCTTCTTGTTGGTAATGGCTTGGTAATCCAATTTTCCCCCCCATCAACTGATTTATATAAAGCTTTATTGGTAAGATAATATATAAAATTTGAATCCTGGGGGTTAATCGCTAAATTATTTATTTTTAACTTATTATTAGAAACTAAAAGCTGATATTGTTGCCAAGTTTTCCCCTGATTCTGAGTTTTAAAAATATCTCCCTGACAAACACTAAATAAAGTATCTGGGAAATTCGGGTCAAAGATTATCTGATCAATATTGCTGGGATTAGAAAAACCCTGACAATCTTCTTTCAAAGAAATCCAATCTTCTCCTTGATTCTCAGAATAATAAATTCCTTTAGATTCTATATTTAAATAAATTATTTTCGAATTATTGGGATTAATAAGAATTTCTTTTATTTTTCCGTCAAAATTTTGAATATTTTTCCAACTAATTCCTCCATCCTCGCTCATAATAAAACGCCCATCTGAAGTGCCAGCGAAAATCAAATTTGACAAGAACGGACTGATTGCCAAAGACATTATTTCCACTCCTGGAACAGCGTCAAGATAAACTCCCTGCCAAGTTCGATTGGCGTCTCTAGTTTTAAAAATCTGATTAGCAGTCGCAACATAAACAATATGTTTAGCTCTCGGGTCAATCGCTACCGCATTAATTTTGTTTTGATTAAGTCTAGTAATTTTTTGCCAAGCGTCCCCAGTATTATAAGTAACAAATAAACCGTTATCTTTTGTCCCTAAATAAATTGTGTTGCTATCCTGAGGATCAAAAACTAAGATGTTAACTTCAAGATTGTCAATAAAATTCATTTGACCAGGTAAACCAAGTAAAGCAACTTTTTGTTCCCAGGAATCCGCCTTAGTAATTGATTTATAAATGCCTCCCTGATAAACTTCGCGATTTACCCTAAGACACCCGCTAGTTAAAATAACAATTAATACAAAAACAATTAAAATACTTATTTTTTTTCTCATAATTCTTCTAAATTTAATTTAAATTAATGAATAAATTTTCTAAAGCCATTTTTTTATTAACATTGGCTCTAATTAAAACTTTTGTTTTAAAAATTTGATTAATGAAGTTTTCTAAATCAATTAAAGAATATATTTCTTTAGTTTTTTCCAAAAAATTAAATGTTTTTCTTTGAAAATTAAGGCCATTTTTAAACAAAATTAGTTCCCTAAGAACGATTAATAAACAATCAAGATTTTTTTCCGGATTAGTTTCTATTTCTAACATTAAACTGGCTAATTTTAATTTACTTTCTAAATCTTTTTTTGCTAAAAGAAAAATTATTTCTTCAATCATTTTTCTTTTTTGCTCCAATTTCTCCAGATTTTTTGCAAACTCAATTGCCAATCCCGGCAAATTATGAGAAAGATCTAGAATTTCTTCTAATTGATTGCCCTTTAAACTAAAATTATTTTTAAAGAAATTTTCAATTTCTTTCTTAAAGGGTGCGGTAAATCTCAAAATTTGACACCTTGATCTAATTGTTGGGGGCAAATGATTAAAATCTCTATTAATTAAAATAATTACTGAATCCAAGGGCGGTTCTTCTAAAAACTTTAAAAGAGAATTAGCCGCCGCTAAAGTAAGACAATCAGCCTTTTCTATTATAACAGCTTTGTGAGTTGCAGAAAAGGGTGTTGAAAAAATAAATTCTTTGATTATTCTCCCCTGTTCCACTCCAATTGTCTCCCCTGGTTCGGTTGATAACCAAAAAATATCTGGATGAATGTGTTTTGAAATCTGGCGACAATGGTCACAACGGCCACATGGTTCAGAATTTAAATCTTTTTTTCCAGAACAGAATAACTTAGTAATAAAATATTCCGCCACCTTAGTCTTCCCTATTTTCTCCGGACCATAAAAAAGATAAGCATGGGCAATCTTTTCGTTAATTAAACTTTTGTTTAAAAAATCAATATTTTTTTGATGACCGATAATTTCCATAATTTGGATAATTAAACAAAAATTATTAGAGATTTAAAAATATATCCATTAATTGTTCCGCTGTTTTTTGCCAAGAAAAATATTTTATCCTTTTTAAA
Source organism: uncultured Gammaproteobacteria bacterium (assembly GCA_964531505.1). Taxonomy (GTDB): domain Bacteria; phylum Patescibacteriota; class Patescibacteriia; order UBA2591; family UBA6264; genus UBA6264. The sequence goes on along the minus strand of CAZHDT010000002.1, from coordinate 23,388 downwards.
CCCGCTTTAATTAAATGAAATCTTAATTCTTTGTCTTGAATGATTAAATCCATTTTTTCAGTAATTTCCTGAATTTTATTTTGGTTAAAAAATAAAATTTCTTTTTCTCCTATCTCAATAAAAGGTTCTATTTTACTGGCAAGAACCGGAACACCACAAGCCATTGCTTCAAAAATCGGCAAACCAAATCCTTCATAAAGAGAAGGGAAAATGAAAGCCAAGGCTTCTTGATAAATGGTTTTTAACTCTAATTCGGGAATATAACCAATTTCTTTTATTCCTTTATTCTTTAAAATTTCCTTTTTAATTTCTTGATAACCATAACCGGGTTTTCCAACTAAAAGCAAATCTGGTTTTTTAGAATTTATTTTATTTAAAAGACTGTGGGCTTTTATCAAATTTACCAAATTTTTTCTTTTTGTTAACCGTCCAACAAAAAGGAAATAAGGCTTTTTAATTTGATATTTTTGCAAAATATTTTCTATATTTTTAGAGTCTTTTTCTAAATTAAATCTCTGCTGGTCATAACCTTCAAAAATCACTTTAATCTTTTCTTTTGAAATAGAAAAATTTTCTAAAATAGTTTTCTTAACAAAATAAGAAGGAACAATAATTTTTGCCGCTTTTTTAATTGCTCTCTTTTGCAATAAAATATCAATCCATTTTTCTTTTAAAGAATGCTTTTTTTTAAAAAAAATTAAACCTAAGTCGTGGATTATAAAAACACTTTTAGTTCGATTTAAAAGGGGTGGATAATAACCCGGAGTAAAAAAGATATCTGGGGGGTTATTTTTTAATTCCCAAAATAACCGTATCTGGGTCCAAAAAAAACCTTTCGGCCATTTTAAAACCCTACTTTTCCAATTATCAGGTAATTGATTTAAATCTTTTGACAAACTGTCTTGGGAATATAAAACAAATTTATCCCCCGATTTAAGGGGAATTTTTTTTAATTCTTGAATAAGATAATAAGAACACCATTCAACTCCAGTTTTTTTATTCTTATTTGCTTGAGAGGCGTCAATGCCAATAATCATTTATTAAAAATTAATCTATCCGCCAAAAATGTTTTCTTATTAATCCGGCCTTTTGACGTTAATAATTTCTATTTCATGGCCAAGATGCTTCTCTTATAAGATTCCAAATTATCTAAAGCCATTCCGGTTCCCCGCGCTACAGAAAGCAATGGTTCGTCGGCTAAATAAGCTGGAACACCGATTGCATTAGTTAATAATTTATCTAAATTTCTTAATAAAGAGCTTCCTCCTGACAACACCATTCCTTTTTCCATAACATCAGCGGAAAGTTCCGGAGGAGTTTCATAAAGAACCGATTTAACCGCCAAAACAATCGCTTTTAATTCTTCTTGAATTGCCTCTGTAACATCATCTGAATTAATATTTATTATTCGCGGAAGACCCAAAATCATATCTCTTCCCTTAATATCTAAAGTTAATTTCTTTTCCAAGGGCAGGGCTGAGCCGATTTTAATTTTTATTTCTTCGGCAGTTCTCTCTCCAACTGCTAAATTATATTTTTTTTTAATAAAATTAGCGATCGCGGCGTCAAATTTATTTCCCGCCACCCGAACAGAAGTGCAAGTAACAATTCCTCCCAATGAAATTACCGCTGCTTCAGTTGTTCCTCCTCCAATATCAATAATCATGTGGCCAGAAGCCGAACCGATGGGAATGTTGGAACCGATGGCCGCCGCAATTGGTTCTTTAATAATATAAGCCGCCTTAGCTCCCGACCTCATCGTGGCATCAACAACCGCCCTTCTTTCTGAAGAAGTTATCCCGCCTGGAACCGCGACCATTACTTCTGGACGAAAAATATTAAAACGGCCAACTACTTTGCCAATAAAATATTTTAACATTGCCTCTGTGGTTTTATAATCAGCAATTACGCCGTCTTTTAATGGCCGACGAGCAATAATCGTATCCGGGGTCCGTCCAATCATTTCTTTTGCCTCATCTCCGACTGCTAAAATACTTTTATCAATAGTGGAAATCGCTACTACTGAAGGCTCATTAGTAACAATCCCTTTATCTGGCAAATAAACTAAAATATTGGTTGTTCCCAAATCAATTCCAATTTTTTTTGTAAACATAATAAATAAATTTCTTTAAAAACTTTCAATTAATTTACCACCACTTTTTGTTTATACTTACAATAATACCTATTTAAAATACTTATAATTGTAGCGGCTGGAACGGCTAAAATCATACCAATTGGACCAGCAATTTTCCCGCCAACAATTAAGGCTAAAACAATAACTAAAGGATCAAGTCCTACCGCGCGATGCATAACATAAGGAGAAATAAAAGCATTTTCCACTTGTTGAATAATCAAATATAAAAGCATAGTTAATAAACCCAAAGTGGGTGATTGAGTAAAAGCGATTAAAACCGCGGGAATTGCTCCTAACCAAGGACCAAGATAGGGAATTACTTCTGTTAAGCCGGCAATCATTGCTAAAGTCAAAGAAAATTTTACTCCCAGAATCAACAATCCCAAATAAGCTAAACTGCCAACAAAAAGACAAAGAAGTAAAAGCCCTCTTGCCCAAGCGCCGATTTCGCTTTGGACTGATTCCATAAAATTTTTTAAAAAATCCTTATACTTTTGAGGAGTAATTGATTCAACAAAGCCGGTCAAACACTTTTTTCTTACTGACATATAAAAAGCTAAAATAAAAACCATAAAGAATGAAACAACTTGTCCAGCTACTCCCCCTACCACTGATAAAAAAGAACTTGTATTAAAAGAAGAAAGCTCAAACCAATTGGTAAGTAAATCTGAAAATTCTTTTCCGGAATTAGCTTGAAGACCAGGTTCCACTTTATTAAAAATTGTCTTCAAAAGATTTGGTATTTGGTCAACGAAAAGCTGCCCCTGTTCTGCTACGGCCGGAATAATAGCTAAAGCAACCAAAATTAAAATCGATAAAACGCCCAAATAAACAAAAGCTGCTCCTAATAAACGGGGAATTTTTTTCTTTTCAAAGAAATTGACAATCGGATTAATAATTGCCGCTAATAGACCAGCAATTAAAACAATTAAAATAACATCTCTTAAAAAATATAAGATCCATAAACCAAGCATTATTAAAACTATTTTTAGAATTGACCAAATATCTAATTTAATCAAAGTGATGTTTTCTTTATGATTATGGTTATCATTTTCCATAATTATTCATTAAAATATTAATAAACTATATTATCTTTTTATTATATTACATTTTTTAAAATCCGCAAGAATACCGCTTTATCTTTAAAGGGACCAATTAAGGAAAGGCTAAAATTATTAAAAACTTCATTAGCTAAAGAATTGACTTCTTTTTTGGTCACTTTTTTTAAATTAGCTAACCGTTGATCAAAACTCTCAATTTTCCCGGTTAATAAAAGTTGTTTTCCATAACCATAAGCATATTTAAAGGAATCTTCTAGCCCTAATTTAGTTGAACCAATTAAATAATCTTTAGCCATTTTAAGTTCACTTAAAGTAATCCCTTTTTCTTTTATTTTAAATAATTCGTTAATAATTACTTTTACTGTTTCCACGGCTTTACTTTTATCCACTCCGGCAGAAATCAAATAATGGCCGATATCTTGATATGAATGATTTTGCATATTAACAGAGTAAGCTAAACCTCTTTTTTCCCTGATTTCCAAAAATAAACGAGAACTCATGTTTCCGCCTAAAATAACAGATAATATTTTTAATGCGTTTAATTTCGGATGACCGTAAGAAAAGCCAAACCCGCCTAAAACAACATGCGCTTGAGATAATTTTTTAAACGAAATATTTACCTGATGATTTAATTTCTTTTCTTTTAAAGAAAATCTTTCTATTTTATTTTCTATTTTTTTACTGTTTTTTAATTTAAGACATTTTTCTATATTTTTTATAATTTCCTGTGTTTTAACTCCTCCGGCAACCGCAATAATCATTTGTCCAGATTGATAAAACCTATCTCGGTAATCTATTAAATCCATTCTATTCATTTTTTTAATACTACTAATATTTCCAATAATCAAATCCCCCAAAGAATGATTTTGATAAAGATTCTGTTCAAAAAAATCGTCGGAAAAAAGAAGAGGATTTTCTTGGTCCATTTTTATTTCTTCAATAATAACCCCTTTTTCCCTTTCAAACTCCTGCTTTTCAAAAATTGAATTAAAAACCATATCGCTTAAAACATCTATTGCCAATTCTATTTTTTTATTAACTGTTTTAATAAAATATCCCGTGTGGTCCTTTCCAGTAAAAGCGTTAAAATAGGCGCCGATTTTATCCAATTCTTTACTAATAGCCAAACTATTCGGCCTTTTTTTAGTTCCCTTAAACATCATATGCTCAATAAAATGAGACCCTCCATGTAAATTTTGGCTTTCATGACGCGAACCAATGGGAAATAAAAATAAAACCGTTGCTGTATCAATGTTTTTAATCGGAACGGTAACTAATTTAATTTTATTTGATAAAGTCGTTTGAAAATACATCTTAAAATCCAATTAATCTAATTTTTCTTTTAAATAAGGCACTATTTCCATAATGGAAATTCTTTCTTGTTTCATTGTATCCCTATCCCTAATGGTTATTTTTTTATCATCTAAACTTTCAAAATCAACAGTTAAACAATATAAAGTTCCAATTTCATCCTGACGACGATATCGACGACCAATAGAGGAAATTTCATCATATTGGACCATCCAATATTTTCTTAAATCAGTTTCAATTGACCTTGCTAATTCAATTAACGGCTCTTTTTTAGATAATGGTAAAATTGCTACTTTAATTGGGGCTAAATCTTTATGTAAACGTAAAACTACCTCTTCACTTTTATTGGATTCCGTAGTGATACTTCTTCCTCCCTCCACTTCTTCATAAGCATCAATTAGAAAAGCCAACAACGGCCTCTCTACTCCGGCAGAAGGTTCAATCACATGGGGAATAAATTTTTCACCATTTTCATCTAAAATAGCCAACTCTTCATGAGAAAAAGTTTGATGTTGAATCAAATCAAAATCGCCTCGATAAGCAATTCCTTCCAATTCTGACCAAATTTTATCCTCTTTTTCTCCTGATTTGGTGGAAAATGGAAAAGAATATTCAATATCAGAACAGCCTTTGGCGTAATGTGCTAATTCATTGCTTTTATGCTCTCTTAAACGCAAATTCTCTTTTTTGATTCCTAAATCCAAATACCAATTAAACCTTTGTTCTTTCCAATATTGATACCATTTTTCTGCTTCCTTGGGATAAGTAAAAAATTCCAATTCCATTTGTTCAAACTCTCTAGTTCGAAAAATGAAATTGCCAGGGGTAATTTCATTACGAAAAGATTTGCCAATTTGAGCAATTCCAAAAGGAATTTTCATTCTGCTTGATTGGACCACATTTTTAAAATTAACAAAAATGCCCTGCGCTGTTTCCGGCCGAAGATAGATTTCTGAGGACTGGTCCTCAGTCGGCCCCATAAAAGTTTTAAAAAGAAGATTAAAATTTTTCTTTTCCGTTAATTCTCCGCCACAATCAGGGCATTTATTTTCTTTTAAATCGTCTTGACGAAAACGTTTATGACATTTTTTACATTCCACTAACGGATCAACAAAACCCTTTAAATGACCAGATGCTTCCCAAACTTTTGGATTCATTAAAATTGAAGCGTCCAAGCCAACCACTTTTTCATTTTCTTGAACTATTTTCTTCCACCAGGCTCTTTTAATATTATTTTTTAATTCCACCCCCAAAGGACCGTAATCATAACAAGAAGATAGGCCACCGTAAATTTCCGAAGAAGGAAAAATAAAACCGCGGCGCTTTGCCAAAGAAATTATTTTTTCCATTGATTTAATCATATTGGTTAAATATTAACAGATTTAATTTAAAAAACAAATCCTTAACTTAAAATTTTATAATTTCCCTATTTTAATCTGATTTCTAATTTCTCTTATTAAGTTAAAATAAAAAGCCAAATTATGAATTGTAGCCAATCGTTGACCAAAATTTTCATTAACAATAAAAAGGTGTCTCAAATATGATTGAGAAAAATTTCGACAAGTATAACAATTGCATTTTTTATCCAAAGGAGAAATGTTATTTTTATATTTTGCGTTGGTAATATGAACTTTTTTATACGAAAGTTTTGAATTATTTAAACTTAAATTCGTATATAAAAGGCCGTGGCGAGCATTTCTGGTGGGAATAACGCAATCAAACATATCAACCCCCAATTTAACCGCTTTCAAAATTTGCTCCGGTTTACCAGCGCCCATTAAATAACGAGGTTTTTTAAAAGGCAATATTTCGGCGGTTTTTTTTATGATGGCATAACTTTTTCTTATTGGTTCTCCTAAAAAAATTCCGCCAATAGCATAACCATCAAAATTTTGTCTAATCAGATCTTGAGCACTTTTTATTCTTAAATCAAGATAAATAGACCCCTGAACAATCCCGAAAAGCAACTGATTATTCTTTTTCTTTAAATATTCTTTTTGACTTTTAATTGCCCATTTTGTCGTTCTCCTCACACTGACCGCCGCTTTTTTATAATCAGTTGGGTATCCTAAACACTCGTCTAAAACCATCATTAAATCAGAATCAATAATTCGCTGGATTTTGATTGCTTTTTCAGGTGTTAAAAATATTCTTTCTCCATTTATTTCTGATTGGAATTCCACACCATTTTCTTTAATTTTTCTTTTTCTAGCTAAAGAAAAAACTTGATAACCGCCACTGTCAGTTAAAATCGGCTTATTCCAACCAATAAAATTATTTAATCCGCCTGAATGTTTTATAACTTTAAGTCCAGGTTTTAAAAATAAATGATAAGTATTTGATAAAATAATTTCCGTATTTAAATCTTCTAAATCCTGGGGTGATAAATTTTTAACTGTGCCACGCGTGGCAATCGGCATAAAAAACGGTGTTAATAATGCTCCTCTTTTAGTAACAATCTTTCCCAATCTCGCTTGGGATATTTTTGATTTTTTTATTATTTTAAACATTTGAATTTTAATTTAAATGCCAAAGAAAAAATTTTTTAATTAAATTGCCGGATTTTTTCAAATCCGTTTCTTGAAAACCGCCCTTAATAATAAAATTAAAATTTTGATAAAGAAGTTTTTGTAAAACGGTTAAAAGCGCCTGATTTATAATAATTACTTCTGCTTTTTCAAAATCTTTTTCAAAAGGATGATGCGAGCAGACTATCCCTCCTTTTTTAAAATTAAAAAACATTTTATCCTGTTTAATTTCCTTTTGACAAATAAGACATTTTCTTATTTCTGGCCGATAACCCAAAAAAGAAAGAAATTTAATTAAAAAAGCGTTATATACAGCCAAAAAGTTCATTTCAGGAGATTCATCAATAGTTTCTAAAAACCTTATTATTAAAGAAAAAACTTTTTTGTCCGGCTCTGATTTTATTAACTGATCGATTTTTTTAAATAAAGAGTACAATTTAAAACTTTGTGATTTTCTTTTTAAAATTCCTAAAAATCTCTGTTTTTTTTCTCCACCGATTAAATGAAAATAATTTTTGCCATCCGCCACGGTTAAAATCAATAAAGTAAAGGGTTCGGAAATAATCGGCGCTAATTTGGAATTAATTTTTCTAGCTCCCCTCACTAAAATCTCCACTTTCCCCCTCTCCAATGTATAAAAATCAATTATCTGGTCGTTCTCCAAATAATTGATTTTATTTAAAACAATTCCCAATAAACGATTTGTTGCGCTCATAATAATCTATTTATCGGTTTTGTTATTTGAATTAATTTCTTGAAACCAGGAATCATCTTTTAGAGACGAATCCAAAGGTTGAATATTTTGAAAAATTGGATTATTGGTAGTTTTATCTTGCGCAGTAAAAAATATTTCCTCAGTTAATGGAACAAATGACTTTAATTGTTCTTGATTTGGCTTAATTTTCACTTCAAAAGCTCCTTCAACTAAAGAATATGGTCCCCCTTGATAAGCCTCCAATTCATCAATTTTCCAATTAACTTCATTTTTATCGGTTTGATAAAGAATGATTCCTTGGCTAGCTTTGGTTTTTCCGGTCCATTCTATTCCTATAGGAAGCTTGCTTGTCACTAAAACATTTTTAATGGGATTATTGGTATTTTTAATTTCCCAAAAAATCCATAAAAAAGTTTCTTTATCTTTTTCTAATGGTAATGGTCCGCTACCTAAAGGAATTTTTTCATCATTATAATAACGGGCATCTGCTTTTAAAATAGCTTCTGTGTTTAAAAAAAGATATATTTTATTTGCTGAAATCTCCCAATTAATCTCTTGCTGTCCCAATTTCCCAAGCGCAACTAAATTAAAGGTAATTTTAGGAGAAATTAAACCCTTGTTATCAAATTGAAACGCTTGTTTAATTGGTATTTCAAAAACAATTGTTCCTTGTTCCTGGGGCATAATTTCATTAAATTCTGGAATTAAATCAGCTGACCAGCCCCGGGTAATTAATTCCGAAGTAAGTTTGCCAAAGATATAAGCTGGTTGGCTTGTGATTGATGAGGTTTTGTAATAACGCCAATCCGTTTGATAAAGCTTATTAATGTCAAGATATTCATCTCCTTCAGTTTTAAATTTTAAAGAAAAATCTTTAATTATCTCGTTTGTTTCATTCTTATAAGAAAATGTCGCAAAAACATTATCTCCCCAATCAGCGCTTTGATTTTGGCGAACAGAATTATTAATTTCTAAAGTTAAAGGAAAATTTACTTTTTCATAAAAAACTTTTTTTTCTTTTTTTTCTTGTAGATAAAAATTCCCTTGATATAAAATTCCCGTTTTTAAATCAAAATTTATTTCAGAAATATTAGAATCTTGAACAAAACCAGTAAATTCAATCTTCCTTTTTTCTTTAGAATTTAAATTTTTTATTCTCCATTTTACCTGACTTTGGCTTGAATTGATTTCCACCCCCTCGATTGAATCCGTTAATTCAGCTGATTCGATAACGAATTCTTGGGGATAATTTAGAATCACCTCCGAATCAATGATTAAATCATCACTGACATTTTCTAAAGAGATAAAAGATTTAATTACTTGCCCAAAATAAGACTGCTCTGGGGCCTCCCAAATTAATGATAAGGCTGGATCTAAAACTACGGCGGAAGAAAAATTCTTTTGGAAAAGTGAAGAAAATCCAGTTAAAAGAAAGTCTGCCCGACCGACAAAATTTTGGATCTGATCAGCCGCTCCCAAAAACTTTCCCTTTATTTCTATTTCCTGCAATTGGTTTCTTTTTATCTTTTCAAATTCCCAAATACCCCCTTGAACAAGTTTTTCACGGCATTCAGGAAAACTATAAGTCATTTGAAAAGACTCTGGGAAATTTATTGTTATTTCCACATCTTTAAGGTCAGCCGTTTCCTGATTTTTGATAAAAATAAAAAAGGTTCCTTCTTGTCCAATTAACTGATTTTCCCTCCGATAAAGCCAAAATTTTACTTCTCGACCATCATTTTCCAATGAATCCTGATTAAAATAAAAAAGGCTGAATAAACTCAAACCAAATAAAACCACTAAAACAAAAATTGCGCCCCAAAAACCGCCTTTTTTGCTTTTTGGCTGAAATTTATTCATACCTTTTATTTTTTAGAACTATTCTCCAGCTTGTTCTTCAATACTTTTTAAAACTTGAGAATCTTTCCTTAACTTTTGTAAGAATAGGATATGATTACGACTAATTTGCATTTCACTCTCCGGTCCATGAATTTCGTCACTTACATTAATTAAAGAAAGTTGTGGTTGAGGCTCCGCATTTTCTTCAGTCGCGGGAATCTGTTGTACCTGAAGATAAAACACATTCCTTAAAACAACCGTTTGAGAATTTTGCTTGGCAATTTGGCCAAAATAACTGCGACCATTACTCAAAAAAACCGCGTACATGTCGCTCCCTTTCACCGGCGAAACAAAAATAGTGAAAATGAGAAAGACAATAATCGCAACTAAAATGATGATGCTAAAAATTAGCAGGGTTAAACCCCTTTTTCCATTGTTCATACTTTCTTTGTTTTCCATAGATTAATTAATTAAATTGATATTTATTAGTAAAAATAAAAATTATAATGTATATTTTACTTCTTTGCCGCCTTTTTGTAAACAACTAAAGTCTTTTTGGCGCACTTTTCCCAAGAAAAATTTCGAGCGACCCTGTTTCCTTTTATTTTATTTTCTTTTGCCAAACCCTTATCCTTTAATAAAGAGTCTATTGCCCGAGAAATATCGCCGACATCATAAGGATTAACTAATAATGCCGCTTTAGAAGAAATTTCAGCCATAGAAGAGTGGTTACTGGTAATAACCGGAACATTTTTTGCCATTGCTTCAAGAATCGGCGATCCGAATCCTTCATAAAGAGAAGGAAAAACAAATAAACTTGCCCCGCTAAATAACAAGCCAAGGTCGTCTGCTTTAATATATCCGGGAATAATAATATCTTCTTTATATTCTGATTTTAAAATTTTATTTTTTATTCTACTGAAACTTTGGCCGGGCGCGCCAGCCAAAACCAACTGAAATTTTCTATAATCAATTTTTCCCTTTCCCAAGCTAATTCCTTGTCTTAAGCGTTCATAAGATTCAACTAATCTAATAATATTTTTTCTTCGGTCTAATGTTCCTAAAAAAAGAAAATATTTTTTCCTGATTTTAAATTTTCTTTTAATTACTTCTATTTCTTTTTTTGTTCTTTTTGTAAAAAACCTTTTATCAAATCCGTGATAAACCACTTCTATTTTATCTTCTTTTAAAGTAAAGATTTTTCTAATGTCTTGCGCGGTTGATTTGGAAACCGCAATAATTTTTCTAGAATTTTTTAAAGTTTCTGGAATAATTTTCTTTAATAATTGAGCGTCTTTTGAGGGAATTAATTCAGAAAATTTATAAAAAGTTAAATCGTGAACCGTTACTACGCTAGGACCTTGGTAAGAACTAGAAAAAGTAATACTTGGAAAATGAATCACGTCTAAATTTTCTTTTGCAATAATCGCGTTTACTAAAAAATTTTGGTAACGGGAAGATATTAACTTTTTATATTGGTTAAAAGGAAAAAATCTGATAAAAACATTATTTTGGCTAAATTTTGCCAACCTTTTTTTATCCACCGAACGGTCAAAAAAAAGATAATAATGATTTTTTTTGTCTATTTCTAAAAGATGCCTTACAAGTTGGTAAGTATAATGGCCAATTCCAGCCGCTTCTCCCTTTTCCGGATTTAAAATTGTCCGACAATCAATACCTATTTTCATATAAAAATAAAATAGATTATGTCTTTATTTCCTATTGCTATATTGTAATAATAACAAATATAAAAACAATTGGCAAGAACACGTTTTGGGTTAATATCTATAAAATAAACTTTATTGTGCTATAATATAAAATATGATAATCACCACTAATAAAAAAGCTTTTTTTGATTATGAAATCATAGAAACCATTGAAGCGGGAATTGTTCTCTCTGGTCCGGAAGTTAAATCAATAAAAAATGGCCGAATTAACTTAAAAGGCGGTTATGTTAGTATAAACGCCAGGAAAAACCCCCAGCTAATTAATGTTCATGTAAGCCCATATCCACTAGCCAGTCAAGTTCAAAAAGATTACAATCCGACTCAAAATAGAAAACTACTCCTTAATAAAAAGGAAATAAATTTTTTGATTGGTAAACTTAAAGTAAAGGGCTTTTCTTTAATTCCTTTAAAAGTTTATATAAAAAATAGAATAATAAAGCTAGAAATCGGTTTAGCTAAGGGAAAAAAGAAATGGGATAAGCGCGAAGATATTAAGCAAAAGGATATTAAAAAAAAGATTCAACAAGAATTAAAAAATAATTTTTAATTCTTGTTGAAATATTATTTATTTTTTCTTTTAGAAAAATAATCAACCCTAAAAACTTTTTTTCTAAGATTTAAATTTTTTAAAAATTCTTGATTAATAATTTTTACTATCTTATTTTGAGTTGCTTTTTTATTATTACTTCGTCGGTCAATTCCCAAAAGACCCTTTTTCCTTTTTTCTCTAACTAATTCGTTAGTTGGCAGCGGTTGTCCACCTCCCCCCAAACAACCTCCTGAACAAGCCATTACTTCTAAACATTGATATTTCCCTGGTTCTTTTTTCATTTCTTGTAAAACCTTTCTTGCTTCTCCCAAACCGTCAATGATTGCCATTTTCAAAATTCGTTTGTTAACATTAAATTCAATTTCCTTCCGATGGGAATTTATTTTTTTTATTTTTAAAAAATCTTTTTTTTCTCCCTTTAAATGAGTGTTTATTCTAACCATTGCTTCAGTCACTCCACCGCTAATACCATAAATAATTCCTGCTCCAGATGGCGCATTAAAGGGATTGTCCAATTCTTCTCCTTTAAGATTTTTTAAATCAATTTTATTTTTTTTAAAAAGTTGCGCTAATCCTCTAGTAGTTAAAACATAATCTACTGGTTTAAAACCATTAACCATTATTTCTGGTCTAGTAATTTCATATTTTTTAGCCACGCAGGGCATAACCGAAACCACAAAAATATCTTTAGAATTTATTTTTTGCTTTTTTGCCCAATAAGTTTTAATCAACCCGCCTAAAATTATTTGCGGGGAACGAATTTGAGCTAAATTTGAAATATATTCAGGAAAATATAATTCCACAAACCTTACCCAAGAAGGACAACAAGAACTAAAAATACAAAAATTTTGACTGTCCTTTAATTTTTTATTTAAATCATTTTCTGCTTCAAGGGTAGTAAAATCAGCGCCAACGCTCACATCAAAAACTTTATCTGCGCCTAATTTTTTAAGACCGTCTACTATCTTATCTAAAACGGAAATTCCCAAAGGCAAATCAAATTCTTCCCCCAAAGCGGTTCTAACAGCAGGCGCGATTTGAAAGACCACTATTTTATTTTTTTGACTCAAGGGTTTTTCAACATCTTCAAATTCCCCCACTCCTTCAAAAGCGCCAGCTGGACAATGGATTAAACACTGACCGCAATAAACACATTGTTTTCGGGGATCCTGACTGGGGACTATTTTAATTTTATCTTTTTCTACCTTTTTTTCTAAAAAACCAATGCTTTGATTTTCGCAAACCTCAACACAATTTTCGCATCCAAAACATTTTTGAGAGTCATAAATAAGCGCTGGACCAAATTGATAAACCGGTTGTTTTTTTTCTTTTTTAATAAATCCTTCTTTTTTCTTGCCTATTTTTTTAACCAATTCCAAAAGCTGGCAATGATAATTCCAAACACAATCATAACATTCTTCAGCATGACTATTAAATATTTTTTCCAAATTTTTTTGCCGCGCTTTTTTTATCGCCAACGAATCCGTTGTAATTTCCATATCCGGCTTTACCTCTGTAACACAAGCCTTTTGTAAATCCTTAATCCCTTTTATCTTTACTAAACACAAGCCACAACTTTGTTTTGGAGTTAAATCAGAATGGTAACATAAACTGGGAATTTCAAAACCGTTTTTTTGAGCAATTTTCAAAATAGTTTCACTTTGTGAGGCCAAAATCTTTTTACGGTTGATTGTGATATAAAATTTTTTATTCATTTTTTATAACTCGATGATAATTACAATATTATAAATTATAATAATACCAAATTTGAAGAAATCAAACAACCAAAAATAAAATATGCCTGAAGCATATTTCTGGTCGGGGTGCCGGGAATTGAACCCGGATCACACGCACCCCATGCGTGCATAATAGCCTTTATACGACACCCCGGTAATAAAATAAATATCAAATTGATATTTATTTTTTCTTATTCGGTTTTTTAGTAGAAATTACTTTTTCTGTTTCCACACTTAAGTTTCTCTTCAAAGACTTCAAGCAACGAGTACAAATCTTTATTTTATTACCAGATATATTTTTTGTCTGTAAATTAATATATTGTCGCCTTTTAGTCGCCACATTTGAATGAGAACGAGAAATGCTTGTTTGCGGACCCCGACCGCATAAATCACAACGTTTTGCCATAAAAAATCTTTAAACAAATTAACATAAATTCAGTATCAATATACTAACAAATTTATCAATTAAAGACAATCCTTTTTTATTTTTTAAAAAACTGCTAAAATATATTTATGACAAAAATATTTCTCTATCTCGTAATTGTCCTTTCTGCCGTTTTCCACGAATATGCCCATGGTTGGGCGGCTTATCAACTGGGAGATTCTACTGCTAAAGATCAGGGGCGATTAACTTTAAATCCTTTTGCTCATTTGGATTTATTTGGAACAGTAATAATTCCCTTATTACTTTTATTTACTTCCGGCGCTTTTTTTGGCTGGGCAAAGCCCGTCCCCTATAATCCTTACAATCTAAAAGATAAAAAATATGGCACATTAAAAGTGGCAGCAGCTGGTCCGGGAGTCAATATTTTAATCGCTCTTTTCTTGGGATTGATTCTAAGATTTTTTTCTGTTTGGATAATAAAGTATAATGCTTCCTTACCAGGATTTATCGGGTTGGTTGTTTATGTCAATATTTTTTTAGCCTTATTTAACCTTATTCCATTTCCACCATTGGACGGTTCTAAAATATTTGCTAGCCTATTTCCCCGCCAATGGAATTATTTAGCTCAATTGGGCCCAATCGGCATTTTCCTCGCCTTTTTTATTGCTTATTTTTTTCTTTCACCTTTAGCTAATTTTTTATTTAATTTAATTATTGGTCAAAGTTTTCTTTTTTAAAAAATTCTTAATTTTATTATTCGAAAAACTTGACAGTTTTTAAAAAATAAAGTAAAATACTAAAACTAAAATAAAGTTATAAAATTAATTCTTAATTAATTACTAATATTCTTATGCCCACAATTAATCAATTAGTCCATCAAGGAAGAAAAAAATCAAAAAGAAAATCAAAAACTCCCGCTTTGCAGATTAGTTTTAATACTTTAAAAAGAAGAAAAAAGGAAATGCCTAAGGGTCATCCCTTTTTAAGAGGCGTTTGCTTAAAAGTTACTACCCAAACCCCTAAAAAACCTAACTCTGCTTTGCGAAAAATCGCCAGAGTAAGACTTTCTAATGGAATGGAAGTAACCGCTTATATTCCAGGAATCGGCCATAACCTTCAAGAACATTCTGTCGTTCTTTTAAGAGGGGGGCGAGTCAAAGATTTACCAGGTGTTCGTTACCACATTGTCCGAGGGGTTTATGATACAAGTGGCGTAGAGGGAAGGAAACAAGGCCGAAGTCTTTATGGAACTAAAAAACCAAAAGAAACAAAAAAATAATAAAATAAAAAACTATTATGAGAGGAAAACAAGCCCCTAAAAGAAAAATTAAACCTGATCCAAAATATCAATCCCTGCAATTAAGTAAATTTATTAATTACATTATGCGTCGGGGAAAAAAGAATGCTGCTACTAAAATAATTTATCAGTCTTTTGATATTATTAAAGAAAAAACCAAAAAAAATCCTCTTGATGTTTTTCAAGAAGCGATGGAAAATATTGCCCCTTTAATTGAAGTTCGGTCGCGACGCATTGGCGGAACAAATTATCAAATCCCTTTTCCAACTAATGAAAACCGTCGATTCGTTTTAGCTTCTCGTTGGATTATTGAAGCAGCTAAGGCAAGAAAAGGAAAATCTATGGCAGAAAAAATTGCTCAAGAATTTTTAGATGCAATGGAAAAACAAGGCACCGCAATTAGAAAACGCGATGACGCGCATAGAATGGCAGAAGCAAATAAGGCCTTTGCCCATTTTGCGAGATATTAATCTTTAAAATTATGAATTCTGAATTTTCCTTAAAAAAAACTAGAAATATTGGTATCATTGCTCACATTGATGCCGGAAAAACAACTGTGAGTGAAAGGATTCTATTTTATACCGGCAAAAAACATAAAATTGGAGAAGTTCATGAGGGTCAAGCAGAAATGGATTGGATGGAACAAGAAAAAGAACGAGGCGTTACTATTACTTCCGCCGCTACTACAGTTTTTTGGACCCCTCCCCAAGGAGAAGAAATAAGAATAAACCTTATTGATACTCCGGGGCACATTGATTTTACCGCTGAAGTTCAAAGGTCTTTAAGAGTTTTAGACGGCGGGGTGGTTGTTTTTGACGGCGTAGCCGGAGTAGAACCACAATCAGAAACGGTTTACCACCAAGCAGAAAAATTTAAAATTCCTTTAATCGCTTTTGTTAATAAATTAGACCGCACCGGCGCTGATTTTTATGCCGATTTAAAATCAATTAGAGATCGTCTTACTCCTCGCGCTTATGCCATGCAGCTTCCTATTGGCACTGAAGCAAATTTTAAAGGCTTTGTTGATTTATTAACTCAAAAAGCCACTATTTATCAAGATGAAATGGGAAAAGAAATGAAGGAAGAAGATATTCCCAATGATTTGAAAGAAAAGACTAAAGAATACCGTCATGAATTAATTGAAGCAATTGTAGAAAATGATGAAAAATTAATGGAAAAATATTTAGCCGAAGAAGAAATAAAATTGGAGGAATTAAAAGCCACTTTAAGACAAGCTGTAATAACAAATAAAATTATGCCTGTTTTTTGTGGGTCTGCTTTAAAAAATAAAGGGGTTCAATTTTTAATCAATGCTGTTTGTGATTATTTACCATCTCCTTTAGACGTTCCCCCTATAGAGGGAAATAATTTATCTGGAGAAAAAGAAACTAGAAAAACCAACGAAAAGGAACCCTTTGCCGCCTTGGCTTTCAAAATCGCCACCGACCCTTTTGTCGGCCGGCTATGCTATTTTAGAGTTTATTCCGGTTCTTTAACAGCTGGTTCATATATTTTAAATGCTAGTACCAATAATAAAGAACGGGTAGGAAGAATTGTTCAAATGCACGCTAACCAAAGAAAAGAAATTAAAGATGTTTTTGCAGGAGATATTGCCGCTATTGTTGGTTTAAAGAATACCACAACAGGAGATACTCTTTGCGACCCCAATAAGCCAATTCGTCTTGAATCAATTGATTTTCCGGAACCTGTTATTTCTATCGCTATTGAGCCAAAAAGCAAACCAGACCAAGAAAAAATGGGGCTGGCGATCGCAAAACTGGCAGAAGAAGACCCCACTTTTAAAGTTAAAACCGATGAAGAAACGGGTCAAACAATTATTTCTGGAATGGGAGAACTTCATTTGGAAATTATTGTTGACCGTATGAAAAGGGAATTTAATGTTGAAGCCAATGTAGGACAACCGCGAGTCGCTTATAAAGAAACAATTACCGCTACAATAGAAAGCGAAGGGAAATATATTCATCAATCCGGAGGCCGTGGCCAATATGGCCATTGCTGGTTAAGATTAGAACCTATGGAAAGAAATAAAGGATTTGAATTCGTGGATGAAGTAAAAGGCGGTGTTATTCCAAGAGAATATATCCCAGCTATTAAAAAGGGCGTAATTGAGACCATGGATAGCGGTGTCTTAGCTGGATACCCCGTAATTGATATGAGAGTTGCGGTTTACGACGGGTCATTTCATGAAGTTGATTCTTCAGAAGCGGCTTTTAAAATGGCTGCTAACCGAGCAGTAAGAGAAGGAGTCCAAAGAGCTAAACCGATTATCTTGGAACCAATTATGAAAGTAGAAGTTATGGTGGCAGAAAAGTTTTTAGGAGATGTAATCGGCGATCTAAGTTCTCGAAGGTCGCAAATTCAAGAAACAGAAACTCGCGGACAAATTAAAGTAGTCAAAGCTTTATCTCCTTTGTCTGAAATGTTCGGCTATACCACCAACCTTAGATCTTTAACTGAAGGACGAGGAAATTCAAATATGGAATTTTCTCATTATGGACAAGTTCCCCAAAGTATCCAGGAAAAAATCGTGGGGGAAAATGGAAAAAAATAAAATAACGATTTTATAAAATACGCCAATTGCCGGGGGTGATTGGATTCGATGAAAAGTCAAATATTAAAAGCGGCTCTTTGTCTTGAGAAAGACAAAAAATTTCTCAAAAAAATAATTGTCAACGAAAATTTAGCTTTAGCAGTAGCGTAATAACCTATTGCCGTCAAATTCAGAGATTCCTGCTATCCGAAATTTGGCGTCAAATCAGCAGGATCGGCATTTAACCGCCCAAGTTAAAAGCTTAGAAAAATGGGGATAGGGGTTTAAGCATTTTTGTTTAGTTTTTATCATAAACCCGACACCAAACTAAACTACAAGAGTAGAAACTTTTAATAATACTTTTTAGACGGGAGTTCGATTCTCCCCACCTCCACCATCATTATCCCGAGCCAAAAATTTTGGAGTGATAGATTTACAGACAAATAAACAAGAATAAAAGGTGTTCTAAGATTTTATCAGCGCAAAGAAAACTCCTACTCTATTAAAATTTAATAAAAAAAATAAATATTTTTAGTGAAATATTATCGCCTTAATAACAAAATTATTTGTCCTAAAGTTTGTCTAATTGATGAAGAAAACAAACACATAGGAGATATTGAAACAGAAAAAGCTTTGGCGCTTGCTAGAGAAAAGGGCTTGGATTTAGTTGAAATCGGGCCGAAGGCTAATCCGCCGGTAGCTAAAATTATTAATTTTGGCCAATTTAAATACGATTTAAAAAAGAAAGACCGACAACAAAAAAAGCAACAAAAAAGTACTAGTCTTAAAGGCATTCGTTTAACGCCAAGAATAAGCGAACATGATTTAATGCTTCGAGCTAAAAAGGCGGAAGATTTTTTAACTAAGGGATATAAAGTCAAAATTGAAATGATTCTTAAGGGAAGAGAAAAAGCTCACTTTGATTTGGCAGAACAAAAAATGAATAAATTCATTGAAACCCTTGGAAAAAAAATAAAAATAGAACAAAATTCAACCAGGCAAGGAAATTCTTTAATTACTATTATTTCTTTTTAATTATATGTTGAAAAATCGAAAATTAATCACCAAAAGGCTCACTATGACAAAAAACGGAAAAATTTTACACCGAACTTGCGGCCAAAACCATTATAATAGCAGTGAATCCGGCGCCACTACCAAAAATAAACGCCAGTTAAAGACTTTATCCAAAAGTTTAAGAAAAACTGTTCGGCAATATTTGGGTTAGTCTTAAAAAAATAATTATAATCAAAAAAAATCTAATTTTAACCAATAAATTATTTAAATTAAAAATATGCCAAGAGTAAAAAGGGGAAAGGGTCACTTAAAAAAAAGGACAAATCTACTCAAACTGACAAAAGGATATCGCGGGGGAAGAAAAAGCAAAATCAAACTGGCCAAAACAGCTGTTAGAAAAGCTGGTGTTTATGCTTATCGTGACCGAAGAAATAAAAAAAGAGTATTTAGGGCTCTTTGGCAAATTAAAATAAATGCTGCTTGTCATAATCATGATTTATCCTATTCAAAATTCATTGCTGCTTTGAAAACTAATCATATCGAAATTGATAGAAAAATTTTAGCTCAATTAGCGGAAAATCATCCTCAAATATTCTCTCAAATTATCGAAAAGGTTCGGTAGATCAATTGGTTAGATCATCTGCCTGTCACGCAGAAGGTTGCGGGTTCGAGTCCCGTCCGGACCGCCACTATCCTAAAATAGAGTTATTCACTCTATTTTTTTGTTTATTTTTTCATCAAAAGTTATACACAGGTTAAACGTTGTAATTTCTTGTCTTTGTGGTATTATTATACCACAGAGGTCAATATATTAATAAAAATAAAAAAAGAACTATGGCGAATAAAAATTTACAAAAATTTGGTCAAAAATTAAAAGAATTGCGAATTAATAAAGGTTTAACTCTTAGAAAAATGTGTAAAAGGGTTGATTACGACCCCAGTAATTGGAGTAAAATAGAAAGAGGCAGAATCTCTCCCCCATCTAATAATAAAATATTAAACAAATGGGCTGAAGCGTTAGGATTAACAAATGCTATAGAAATTAAAAATTTTATAAGCGATGCGCAAGTAGCGCAGGGCTTAATCCCATCCGATATTATGAAAGAAGAAAATATTACAAACTATCTTCCGGCATTTTTTAGATCAATAAAAAAAGAAAAGATGACCAAAAAAGATATAGAAGAATTAATAAAATTAATAAAAAAAAGTTAAATGGAAATTCTGTATCTCAGTAACGAAAAAATTAAAAATATAGCGAATAATTTCAGAACCAAATATTCAGACAATTCCATTCCCGTAGAAATGGAAGACATTATAGAACTGAAACTAAAAATGACTATCGCCTTATCACCAGGACTAAAATATCTTCGCGGAATAGATATGATAATAATGTCTAATTTTAAATCTATCTATGTGGATGAAAAAATTTATTCTGATGATACTCAAAAAAATAGATTAAGATTTTCTTACGCTCACGAAATTGGACACTTTGTTTTACATAAAAATATTTATAAAAATTTTGGAATAAAAAACTGGGATGATTTTCGCGAAATTCAAGAAAAAAAACCTTATAGGGAAAATATTAGAAGAATTGACAAGCAAGCTGATATTTTTGCAGGATACCTTCTTATACCAGAAGACAGATTGAAGTTGGAAAAAAATCAAATATTAGAATCATTTGATACAAAATTATTATCTAAAATAAAATCTATATCAAAAGAAACATTGAAGCAATTATTGGCTTCGCAGTTATCAATTATTTTTGGCGTTTCTCAAATGGCTATGTTTATAGCATTAGAAAAACTTGAGAATAAAAAATAATTATTCAATTTTTAAAAATCACTTCAAATATATCCAAATATTATTTTATTTTAAATACGCTAAGATTTATTGTCACTTCCTCCCAATCCATAGTTCTGAAATCGTCCCGTAAACCCCGCCATTCTTTTCAAAAATTCAATTCAAAAAACCCTGTTTGTAGGGTTTTTATATTTTAATTAAAAACTAGTCTATATTCGACTAATTTTGAAAAATTAGCTCAAAAACTTAGGCTGGGAGCGGGCAAACGAGAAGAGAAAAAAGGGGACAGTCCCCTTTTTAAAATGCTCCCAGGAGGAATCGAACCTCCATCACAGGCTCCGCAAGCCGGTACTCTATCCTTTGAGCTATGGGAGCTCTTAAATCTTTAACCAGCGGTTTATTTTATCAAATAAAATCTCTTCTTCTTTATCTAAATCTTCTTTTAAATAATTTTTTAATATTTTCCTTATTTCCAAAGGATTTTGCTTTTCTAAATTTATAGAAACTTCCGGGGTTAAATTATTTTTCGTATCAAAATAAAGTCTTTTAACATAAGGTGGTTTATAAACTAGGCGGAAACTCTTTAATTCAGTCCATTCATAAAAACGATTTCCCAAAACTAGACCGTCTTCATAAATTTTAAATTCTACTTCTAAAGGAGAATTTTTTAAATGAAGAAAAATTATCAAACCAAAAAGAATTAAGAAAATAGTAAAAATAAAATTCCGGGTAACTAAAGAATAAATCAGAATAATAATAAAAACTATACTACTGACAAAATACCACGATTTATTCCTTACTGGCGATTCATACTCGGGAAAATTCCATTTTAAAAGTAATTTTCCGTATTCTGAATCGTGTTTTAAATTTTCATCAGACATAATAATTTAATAAAAATTTTTTAAATATATTTAATCTTTTTTATTAAAATACATTGGCGGAGGCGAGAGGATTCGAACCTCTGATACCTTTTCAGGTATAACAGTTTTCAAGACTGTCGCTTTCGACCGCTCAGCCACGCCTCCAAAGTTTGTTTGTTTTAAAGAATATTAAATTAAAAACCGCATAATAATTTTATTTCCTTAAAATGAGACCCATCATCTCTGTATCTTACTATTGGAAGACCATATTTAGAAGTTTCTCTTTTAATAAATTTATTAAATAAAGCAACCCAAGAAACCTCTTTCTCTTTTAATTTATCTGAATATTTATCTGCGTCGTCCCAAAGACCTCTTTTAAATATTACTTCTCTAATTCTGTCCTCCCTATCTTCGTATAGAAAAATTGGTAAAATACATTTCGATTTATCCATAGCTTTATAAACGAAACCAGGTAGAATCGCGACTCCTTCAACAATATAACTCTCCCAAGGATATCCATCATCTAAAATTCCTTGAACCCCTCGCCAAACTACAATACTTTCTTTGTTTTGATCATTCATGATTTCTTTTGGAGTATGTTTTTCTAAATACTCTTTTGCTATTGACATGGGGGGATAAAATAAAGCTGGATAATCTTCCTTTCTAACTACTTTTTGCATTAACCCCCTAATAATATCCGTAGAAATCCATGGTAATTTGATATCTCTTGAAAGTTTATTAGCCAAATAAGTCTTTCCTATTGTTGGCGCTCCACCAATTAAAATTATTTTATTCATATTATTGTTTCATTGTTTTCCTTCTTTAGGTGTGGCGTTTCTCCGATTTTATCTAAACTTATACCATTATCATCAATACTGAACTCAGTAATTGATGTACAAGGAATGTTCTTTGAATAATTGACTATTTCTTTTAAATCATTCATTGTCAATTTATATTCTATATTTTTAAATTTTTCAGGGTTTTGGGCGGTCCAAATGATAGTAGCAATCGTTAATCCGTGACTCAAAACAATATCAAGTTTTGTTGGCTGTTGTTCTAAATAAAAAAACCCTTCTCTTATGTCATTAAGTTTATTTTGAAACCTAGGTAATAAATTTTCCCCCTCCATATCTAACCAAGCGTCTACAACTTTTATTTTTCTCATCTTCGCTCTTCTAATTATATCTTCGTCTGTAGCAATGTCGGTTGCGAATATTATTTCAGAAAAACACTCAAGTATATTTCTGTTATTATTTACCGGAATAGGAATTTTAATGCCATCTGCTATCTTAAGTCTAATATTTGTCTCAAGAATATCAGCTCCTCTTTGAGCTCTTTTTATTGGACTTGAATAGATTGAATATTCCCTATCTGAGATTTTCCATGGAAAATCTTTTTCTAGATATTCTGAAAGTTGTCTAAGTTGCTTTAATCCATTTGCAGTAATTAGGGAATAAGTATTTATATCTTCTCCATCTTTGGCTAATCGCATTGATTGTTTAACCTTAAAGTCTTGTTCTGGATGTCTAATAAAAACAATTACCTTTCGTGGTTCTTTTTCTTTTTCAAGTCTATTACTGAAGAAAGAATTATTCTTTAAATTTTCGTGATTATTTAACATTTTTTTAGATTAACAGAAAATAAATATTTTTTATTTTTGCGAAATAATTCTATTCCTTCTTCCATATCACATGTAATTTCTTCGTTTAGCGAAGTTTAATAGATTAAGCGAAGAGTTAGCGTATTTTAATGGCGGAGAGGGAGGGATTCGAACCCTCGGTACGGGATAAACCGTACAACAGTTTAGCAAACTGTCACTTTAGACCACTCAGTCACCTCTCCTTTTTAATAACATAATTGTAATTATAAATACAATGTTT
>CAZHDT010000001.1:44679-47840 GCA_964531505.1 uncultured Gammaproteobacteria bacterium | reverse complement strand
CGATGTTGTCCAAATAACTTTCCGCAATCACTTTATTCGGCGCGGAAACAACAACCCTAATATTAACATCCAAACCGGCTTTACTCGCCTTTTCCTCTAAAGACTTGATTACTTCCTGTTCCATGGGCGAATGTTGATGCGGTTTTTGTTGTTCCAGAGAAGATGCGCTTTTAGATGGATTGATCATCTCAAAAATGCCTTTCAAAAATTTTGGCAACCCGCCCAAGCTCGCCTTAATGGCTTGGTGTAAATTTTTCCCTTGTTGCATTTGAGAAGCAACTTTGGTTCCCAAACTGCGCCAGCTTGGATGAGAAGATCTGACAATAATTTGAATCGCCGCCGCATCTTGTTCAGCAATTCGGCTTAAAGAATTAGTAATGGCATTTAAAGGATCTGTTTCCATTTTCAAATAACTTTTAATTGGAAACATTGAATAATTTTTCAATTTTAAACCCGCGGCCATAATTTCTCCTTTGGGAAGGAAAATATTATAATCCTCCACTTCTTCTATTTGCGCTGCTGGGTATTGAGCTTGCAACTGTTGTTCAAAAAAACGCTGGATTTTTCTCGGTGTCACAACATAAAAACTAATCATCCCTTCTTTGTCAGCAATTATCTCAAAAGAAATTAAATCATTTCTACCGAAAAGCCACGCCTTAAATCCCCGTTGCGCTTTTAATCCGCCTAAATTAGCAAAAAAATTTTCTGTGGGTTGAAGCAATTCTTTAATGCTTTTTTGATTTTCTTCTTTATCTAATTTTTCTTTTGATACTTTCACTAAAAGAACTGTGTTTTCAAAAGAAAATTTATATTGGGATAATTTTTTAAAATATCGGCGTAAAAAATAAATGGAAAAAATAAATAAAAGAATTAAAATAATTATCAACCAAAACCAAAAACTGGTTAAAATATTTCTTCCTTGTTCTGATACGAAACCAGGTGTTTGATAAGAAATTCCTAAATTCTCTATTTCCATAAAAATTTATTTAATTTGTTTCTTTTTTTCCGCTAACATTAAAATTTTCCCGGTTTTTATTTTAGTCTCCTGCTCTAAAAAAAATTTATTAACTCCGGGAATTATCATAAGCCAATTCTTAATTAAATCCACAATTTTATGAACCATTATTCTGGCTTGATTAACGATCTCTTCTATTTTTGAAGCGGTTTCTTCTCCTTTTTGTTTGAAATCTTTTTTTAAGTCATCGGGCAAACTCTGATATGATTCTTCCATGCCCTCTGATAAAATGCTTTCAATTTCTTTTAAAACTTCGCTTTTTTCTTTCAAAATAAAAGGGGTTTTAGAAATTGGGGCTGATGATGGTTGAATGATCTCCTTAGCTGATTCTTTTTTTTCCTTGTTTAAAACTAAATTTTCATCTCCTTCTTTAGTTTCTGGAGAAACTAATATCTCAGGCTGGTTAACAGTCTGTTTTTCAAAATCTGGTTGTTCCGGAGAAAAATTAGGACCAATTCTTCTATTAGGCATAAAAATTTTAAATTAGAATTATCTTGTATTATTATAAGATAATTCTCAAATAAGGCAATAATAAAAATATAAAAAGAATAAGGGCTATTTAATAAACAGCCCTTATCATAAGTCATAACCTCCATTATTTATTTATTTCTATAAAAACATGTCCTTCAATAGGACTTTGAATTGAAATACTTCCGCGATGATATAAATCATCGCGACAATAATTGCAATAATCCATATTGCAACCATTATCTCGCAAATCGCGGAGCAAAACCCAAAAATAACTTCTAAAACAATAGGGATGGCCACTCCCGCGATTCCGGCAATTAAACCAAATCCCTCTTCTCTTATGAGAATATCATAAAGAAGAACAATTGTGGTTATTGATAGAACAATGAGAGATAATCCGGTTATGAATCCCTTAATGCCGGGATTCATAAATAAAAAATTTGTTAGGAATACGGCCATAATTATTATCACCGCTTCCATGATGCAGTAAAAAATCAAACCCCTTTCTATCACCGTTTTTTTCAACCAAATAAGCAATAATATCAATAAACCTATTGTGGCAATTATCCATAAAACTGATAGAAATGACGCTTTTTCTATCAGCGTCACTACAAGAAAACTAAAGATTAGGGCACACGCGACCGTCTGCTCTAAAAATTCGTTTACTTTTTCTTTGAACAAGCCTGTGGACATCCCTACGCCCACAATAGACGCCAAAACTGAAAAGCCGGTTATTCCCGAAAAACATGGTACTGCGGAACTTTTTTTCACGCAAAAAACAAGCATGAAAAAAACAATGGAAAATATACCCAGCGCAATAACACTGAGTTTTACTGCGTCCCCAAAGTTTTTTTTCATAACATCCTCTCTTTTGTTTGATTTTTTTCTTGAAAAAATTTTTTATAATGTAAAGAACAAAATTAATAAAAAATAAAAAACGAAATTTATTTTTATTTTATATTCAAATAATATCATCTTTTTTATTGTTTTGTCAATAACAATCTTTGAAAAATTTTAAAAGCTCTGTTTCTAAAATAAAACATTTTTTTAATTTAAAAAATACCGCCTACCGGAATTGAACCGGTGTTACGTGGATGAGAACCACGCGTCCTAACCACTAGACGAAGGCGGCATGTCAATTAATTTATTAAAATCTTTTATGGAGGTTTAACCCGGTATAACTGTTGATACAGGTCCGACCTGTATCAACTTTAAATCTTTAATACTCCGGTTATTTTTATGTTTTTCCATATTTCTATGACTTTAATAATAACAAAAAAAATGAAAAAAGGGAAACAAAAAGAATGATCCTCGGTTACCCGAGGATCAAAAATTTACGCCTCCACATTATTAATTTGAAAAACGACCTCTCGCCAGCATACTAACTGTCTATTTCCTTGTTCAACTTTTTCGACATAAACCTCTATAAATCTACCTTGACGCAGTGAATAGAAAAAAGCTGGACCAGGAGAAATTTTTACATTTTTGGGAAACCACATTCCGTGACGTTTCCCTAAAAGAACTTCATTTCTGATTCTCCTAAAAATAGGAGAATCAATCGTTACTACCTGAATTTCTTCGGGTAGTACTTGTAATCTTTGTTCCATAATCCCTCCCTTAAAAGAAGTTTTTTTACTTAATTTAATTAAAAGATAGCAAAAAATTATTTTTTTGTCAA
>CAZHDT010000001.1:0-44579 GCA_964531505.1 uncultured Gammaproteobacteria bacterium | reverse complement strand
GAAGTTTTTTTACTTAATTTAATTAAAAGATAGCAAAAAATTATTTTTTTGTCAATTGTCAATTTTTTAAAAGATCAAACCCCTATACCCCGAAGCTAAAAGTTTGGTGGCTCAGCCACCAAACTTTTACCATTCCCTAACCCGCTCCTAATCTTCGTTTCCGAGCGGATTTTTTATCCACTAAATTTTTACAAAACACCATTTTTTTTGATACTTTTTTAAGTTCCTAAATAATTCAAAACATTTAAATTTAAGTATTCGAGCACCAAATTTCCTGATTACCTTAATGCCCAATTACCCAAGCACCCGACCAAATATTAACATTTAAATTGACAAATCTTCTGAATCAGATAAAATTATAATATGAATTTAATAAAAACAGATCCGCAAATTGCCGGATTTTTAAAAAAAGAAATTATCAGACAACAACAAGGCCTGGAACTAATTCCATCAGAAAATTTTGTTTCTGAAGCGGTTCTAAAAGCCATGGGGTCTCCCTTAACCAATAAATATTCTGAAGGATATCCTGGAAAAAGATATTACGGCGGAAACGAATTTATTGATGAGATAGAAACTTTAGCGATTGAAAGAGCAAAAAAATTATTCCATGCTGAACATGTTAATATCCAGCCTTATTCCGGCTCGCCGGCAAATTTAGAAGTATATTTTTCTTTATTACAACCTGGCGATACAATTATGGGTATGAATTTGGCTCACGGCGGACATTTAACTCATGGACATAAAGTAAATTTATCCGGTAAAATTTTTAATTTTATTCAATATGGCGTTGACCCTAAAAATCATTTAATTGATTATAATGAAGTAGAAAAATTAGCAAAGAAGCATAAACCTAAAATAATTCTTTGTGGCGCCACTGCTTATCCTAGAATTATCAAATTTAAAAAATTTGCAGAAATCGCTAAAAAAGTAAAAGCGATTAGCATGGCAGACATCGCTCATATTGCCGGGTTAATCATTGGAAAAATGCACCCCCAGCCATTCCCTTTTATTGACATTGTCACCACTACCACTCATAAAACTTTGCGAGGGCCAAGGGGGGCAATGATTATGTGTAAAAAAGAATATGCGGAAGTCATTGACAAAGGCGTTTTTCCTGGCATGCAAGGCGGACCTCACAACCACACCACCGCGGCAATTGCTGTCGCGCTAAAAGAAGCCTCTCAAAAAAACTTTCAAAAATATGCTCAACAAATTGTTAAAAATGCCAAAGCTTTGGCGCTATCTTTAAAAAAACAAGGATTAGAATTAATTTCTCATGGCACTGACAACCATCTAATTTTGATTGATTTGACTAAAACCGGAATAACTGGCAAACAAGGAGAAAGAGCCTTGGAAAAAGCCTGCATTTATGTTAATAAGAATATGATTCCTTATGATTCCCGCACCCCCTTTAATCCCTCTGGTATTCGGCTAGGAACCCCGGCATTAACCACTCGCGGATTTAAAGAAAAAGAAATGGAAATTATCGGCCAGTTGATAGCTGAAATAATTTATCATTTTGATAATGAAAAAATAATAAAAAAAATAAAAACGGCTACCAAACGATTAGCTTTAAAGCATCCCATTTACCAAAACTTTAAAATCTAAAATATGGAAAAAATTATCCTGAATGGAAAAAAAATTGCGGAAAAAATAAAAGAAGACATTAGAAAAGAAATTAAAAAAAGAAACCTAAAACCCGGCTTAGCCGCCATTTTGGTCGGCAAAGAACCCAGCTCTCTAATTTATGTAAGTTTAAAAGAAAAGGCGGCAAAGAAAATGGGAATTAAATTCAAAAAATTCGCACTCGCTAATAAAACTTCAAACAAAAAGATAATTGAATTAATTAAAAAAATAAACAAAGATAAATCAATCAATGGCGTAATTCTTCAACTTCCCTTGCCAAAACATTTAAATTCAAATAAATTAGTAAAAAATATCTCTCCTTTAAAAGATGTAGATGGATTTAATCCCGCAACAAAATTTATTTCCCCGGTTTATCAAGCCACCCTCAAATTGATTAAAGAAACTAAAATAAACTTAAAAAATAAAAAAACGGTTATTTTGAGTAAAAACGAAATTTTTGCTGAACCTTTAAAAAAATTTTTAGAAAAAAATCAAATAAAAACAGAAATCATTTATTTAAAAAAAAGTTTTTCCTTATTAGAAAAAAATCAAATAAAAACAGCTGATTTAATTGTTATTGCAATAGGAAAACCAAAATTCATCAAGCCGGAAATGATTAAAAAAAACGCCGTTGTCATCGACATTGGATATAATAGAATAAAGGGAAAAGCGGTTGGGGACGCAGATGAAAAAATAAGAAAAAAAACTCCCTATCTTTCTCCAGTTCCCGGAGGGGTTGGACCCTTAACCGTCGCCTATCTTCTTAAAAACGTTTATTTATCTTCTAAAAATAAAAATTAATATAAAATTTATGCAAAGAATATTAAACATTGTTCAAATTGTTATCTCTTGTCTCTTGATTATTACTGTTCTTCTTCAACAAAGGGGTAGTGGATTATCAGGAATTTTCGGCGGGAGTGGAGAGGGTTACCATACTAAAAGGGGTTTGGAAAAGACGATTTTTATCTCCACTATTGTTTTAATTGTTCTATTTTTGGCTTTAGGAGGCTTTCGTTTGATTACCCAACAATAAACTTTTTATGTTCTTATCTTTTAAAAAAAATCCTTTTTCGAGAAAAAATAAACCGAAGGAGGGTAAAAAAAGAATCCCCTCTTTTCATCAATTAAAATATTTAAATGAAGTTTTATCATTAAAGGAAAAAAACTTGATTAAACTTTTTTTGGGTTGTATTCTTTTTTCTTGTCTCATTCTATTTTTCCAATTCTATTTTTCGTCTTCAGAAATAGTTCCCAATATCGGAGGAAATTATCATGAAGGCACAATTGGCCAACCGAAAAATATCAATCCTTTTTTAGCGGTAGATGAAGTTGATTTAAGCCTGGTTAATTTAGTTTATTCCGGGCTTTTAAAATATGACTCTGATTTTAATTTAATACCCGATTTAGTTCAAGAATTTATTTATAATCCCGAACAATTAGAATACGAATTTTGCCTAAAAGAAAATCTTTTTTGGCATAATGAAGAAAAAATAACCATTGATGACATTCTTTTTACTTACACTCTTGGCCAAAATGATATTTTTAAAAATCCTCGGTTAGAAAAACTGAAAAACCTACAATTTGAAAAAACTGCGGAAAAATGTTTAAAAATAAAAATAGAGAAAAATAATCCTGATATTTTTTCTATTTTAACATTAGGTATCCTACCTAAATCAATCTGGGAAAATATTAAACCGGAAGAAATTTCCCAATCTAATTTTAACTTAAAACCAATTGGCAGTGGACCATATCAGTTTAACCTATTGGCTAGAGACAAGGACGATAAAATAATTATTTATTCTTTGTTAAGAAATAATTTTTATTATCAAAGTAGTCCATTTCTGAAAGAAATTAACTTTCATTTTTATCCGGATTTCAACCAAGCGTTTCTTGCGCTAAAAAATCAAGAAATTAACGGCCTGATTATTCCACCCGGACAAATAAATGAACAGCAAGCGGAAATTAAAGGATTTAAAAATTATCGCTTAAATTTTCCTTATTATAACGCCGTATTTTTAAACCTTCGCCAATCAGAAACAGAGGGAAAAGAAAACTATTTGACAGAAAAGTCTATTCGTCAAGCTCTTTCTTATTTAACTCCGAAAGACGAAATTTTTGAAAAAGTTTTTAATAAACAGGGAACTATCATTAACGGGCCGATTCTCCCCTCTTCCGCTTTCTTTAACTCGGAAATAAAGACTTATTCTTATGACCCAACAGCAGCTGAAAATATTTTAACCCAAGCCGGCTGGAAAAAAAACGAAAACGGATTTTATGAAAAGAATAAACAAATTCTAGAAATAGAATTAACTACGGTAAATCAATCAGAATTTGAAAAAATTGCCGAATTGATCCAAAAATCATGGCAAAATATCGGCCTGAAAGTAAAGTTAATCGTTATTCCTACTGATAAAATAAAAGAAGTTATTAAAAAAAGAAATTTTCAGGCTTTTTTATATGGCATTCTTGATGACTTTAACTCAGATCCTTTTTCACTTTGGCATTCATCTCAAAGTGAAACACCGGGTTTAAATCTTACTGGTTTCAGCTTCCGGAGAAGCGATGAACTTTTAGAAAAGGCCTCTTTAACAAACAATTTGGAAGAAAAAAAGATAAATTACCGCGAATTTCAAGAAATTATTGCTAACAATCTACCGGCCATTTTCCTTTATAATGCCAGTTATTCTTATTTAATTGACGAAAAGATAAAAGGAGTTAATATTAATCAAATCACCCACCCAGCTGAC
This sequence comes from uncultured Gammaproteobacteria bacterium, assembly GCA_964531505.1. Taxonomy (GTDB): domain Bacteria; phylum Patescibacteriota; class Patescibacteriia; order UBA2591; family UBA6264; genus UBA6264. The sequence goes on along the minus strand of CAZHDT010000001.1, from coordinate 40,206 downwards.
CGTTTTAATGAAATTGAAAATTGGTATTATCAAACTAAAAGAAAAATTTCAAAATAGCCAGAGTGGTGAAATTTGGTAAACACGTACGGTTCAGAGCCGTATGCCGAAAGGCTTGTGGGTTCGAGTCCCACCTCTGGCACCATAATTCAAAATAATAAAAAAACGCATGAATCGCGTTTTTTTACTTTTCATTAACCAAAATTATTTACTAATATTTACCAATGATAATCAATACCGAAAAAAGTTCCCTGATTATTTTGATAACTAATTGCCACGTTTAAAAGTTCTCTCTTCTCTTTTTTTCTTGGTTGAAAACTAATTAACCGATAATCTTCTTTTAATTCTTTTTGTTTAATTCTCCAGCCTGAATTTAAAAAAATTTTCTTCAATTCTTTAAAAATAACTTGAGAATAATCACTATTTCCCTGATTTAAATAACTAACCTGATAAGAAAATTCGCTTTTGGTTTCTGAAATTAATTTAGCCATGGGTAGACAGTCTAAAATCTTTTTTTCCAATTTACCCATATCCATTTTTATTTCCTGTTTTTTAAAAAGAAAAGGTAAAAAAAACAAAATTAAAAGAATAATTATTATTGAAAAAATATTTTTTTTATTTTTTTCTTTTGCCATAATAGTTTGAATTATTCTCAGGATAGCATAAATTTAAAAAATAACAACTTTTTATAATGAAATCTCACTAAATCTCCGCGTCCCAATGCCATAATATTCTTAAACTATCTTGTCTTCTAAAAACAATCTGTTATGATATAAATAGTTTAAAAAATATCACCTATTTCTATGATGAAACTTTTTAGCGGCGTTCAACCAACCGGCTTGCTCCACATTGGAAATTACTTCGGAGCAATCAAAAACTGGGTTCAACTTCAAGAAAAATACCCCAGTCTTTTCTCTATTGTTGATTACCATGCCATTACGGTTTCTTATCAACCAAAGCAAATGCCAAAAAGAATTTTGGAGGCGACCATAGATATTATTTCAGCCGGAATTAATCCTGATAAATCAATTATCTTTGTCCAATCAACCGTTCCAGAACATACTGAACTTGCTTGGATTTTAAATACCATTACCCCAATTGGCGATTTAAATCGCATGACTCAATTTAAAGAAAAATCAAAAGAAAACGCGGAAAATATTAATGCTGGCCTTTTTAATTATCCGGTTTTAATGGCGGCAGACATTTTACTTTATAAATCAGAAATTGTTCCGGTTGGTGAAGATCAAGTTCAACATTTGGAACTTGCTAGAGAAATAGCTAGAAAATTCAATAAAACCTTCGGTAAAACATTCCCGGAACCAAAACCAATTCTAACTTCCGGAGCTAGAATTATGAGTTTAAACAATCCTAGAAAAAAAATGAGCAAATCGCACGGCGTGGAAAGTTATATTGCTATGTCAGACTCTTTTGAAATTATTCTTAAAAAACTCGCGCCAGCTGTTACTGATCCGGCTAGACAAAAAAGAACTGACCCTGGCACCCCGGAAAAATGCAACCTATATCACCTCCATCAACTCGTCTCTGACAAAAAAGATTTAAATTATGTGGTTAAAGGATGCACTCAGGCCAAAATAGGATGTCTGGAATGCAAGCATCTTCTGGCAAAAAATTTAATTAAAGAATTAAAACCGATTCAAGAAAAAAAAGAGTATTTAGAACAACATCCTGAAAAAATAAAAAAAATCCTCGAAAAGGGAACTAAACAAGCAAGAGAAATTGCTCAAAAAACTATTAAAGAAGTTAAACAAAAAATGGGTTTGATTTAACTCAAAATAGAAATAGAAATAAAAAATAACCGCTTTGATATATGTTGGTTATTTTTTTGCCACTATTACTAAATTATATCCCTCTTTTAGCCCAACTTTTTTTCCTTGACGAACATAATAACTTTCCTTTATTTGAAATCCGGCCCCATTAAAAATCTTTTCCAATTCCCTTTTCCTAAAGGCATAATAATATCGATATGTAATTTTTTCTTTTTCTTTAAATGGGATTAAAATATTTTTAAAACCAAAAATAATTTTTCTTATTCTATATTTTTTAATGAGACGGGGTTGAAAAAAATTCCAAACAGTTAAAATTAAAAAACCGTCTTTTTTTAACAAGGAAAAACATTTCTCAAAAAATTCTCTTCTTAGCCCTTTACTGGGCAAATGATGTAAAAGCGCAATGGAAAAAATAATATCTACTTCATTAGAAAGCAATTTTTCCGAACAATAATTTGAAAATGTTTCAATAAGGTTGGTTTTAATAAAATTTGTTTGAGGAAATTTCTCTTTAGCTAGACAAATTAATTTCTCCGACTGATCAATCCCTAAATAATTAACTTCTTTTTCTTTTAAAATCTGAAAAAGGCGGCCATTACCGCAACCCAAATCCAAAACTCGGTCCCCTTTCTTAACATATTTAACCAAATCTTTGAATTCAAGCCAAAGATTCTGACGCGTGTGGGAAAAAGAAACAGCGATCCTTTCCCAATCCTCTTGATTCTTTTTTAAAATTTTAATTATCTTTTTTTTATTCATAATAAATCTTATTTTAACTAAAATTTAATTTAAAAACAAGAAAAGCTTTATATTTTGCCCTAAAAATGATATGATGATAAAAATGGAAAAAGAAAAATCCGAAAAACTTAATGATTTGGTTCAAAAATTGGTTAAAACAAAATTAACTTCTTTTAAAAATTTTTCAAAAATCAAACAAAAACTATCTTCTGAATTTAAGATTAGCCTGCCTGCCAATAATGATATTTTAGAAATTTATTACGATTTAAAAAGAAAAAACAAAATAAAAGAAAGTTATTTTTTGGAACATGATTTAAAAAAAAGACCAATTCGTTCATTGTCTGGCGTAGCCGTAGTGGCGGTTTTAACTAAACCATGGCCGTGTCCGGGAAAATGCTTTTATTGCCCATTAGAAAAAGGCGTCCCAAAAAGTTATTTATCCGGGGAACCGGCGGTAGAAAGAGCAAAAATTCTCAAATACAATCCCTATTTTCAAACTAAATCCAGAATCCAAATCTTAGAAAGGAATGGTCACCCAACAGATAAAATAGAATTAATTGTGATTGGCGGAACCTGGTCTTATCTTCCTAAACAATACCAAAGTTGGTTTATTAAAAGATGTTTTGACGGCGCTAATAAATCAATTAGTAAAAATTTAGCGCAAGCTCAGAAAAAAAATGAAAAAGCGAAAAACCGCATTGTCGGTCTCACTTTAGAAACCCGCCCTGACTATCTTGATTTAAATGAAATTAAAAGAATGAGAGATTTGGGAGCAACCAGGGTGGAAATTGGCGTTCAATCGCTTGATAATAAAATTTTAAAAAAAAATCGGCGAGGGCATGGAACCAAAGAAACGATTAGAGCTACTCGTCTTTTAAAAAATGCCGGGTTTAAAATTTGCTATCATTTAATGCCCGGCTTGGCTGGTTCTACTTTAAAAAAAGATTTTGAAATGTTTCAAGACCTTTTTTCGAATTCCGACTTCCAACCAGATATGCTTAAAATATATCCTTGCGTGGTTGCTAAAGGCTCACCCCTTTACCAATCATGGAAAAAAGGACAATATCGCCCATATTCCAGTCAACAACTAATTGAACTCATAATTAAAATAAAATTAATTATTCCTCCTTATGTTAGAATTAACCGTTTAATTAGAGATATTCCAGCCTATCAAATTCAAGCCGGCAGCAAAATTTCAAACTTAAGAGAAATAATACAAAAGATTATGAAAGAAAAAAATATCTTTTGCCAATGTATTCGCTGTCGGGAAGTTAAGGGTCAAAAGATTAATTTAAAAGATTTTAAATTAAAAGAAAATAGATATTCGGCTTCTAATGGCCAAGAAATATTTTTATCTTTTGAAAATAAAGAAAAAAATAAATTGGCCGCTTTTCTTCGCCTTAGATTGCCGGATTTAGAAGAAAAAGAGATTCTTCCTGTTCTGCAAAATGCAGCCCTTATTAGAGAGCTTCATACTTATGGACAATTAGTAGAAATCAAAAATAAAAAACTAAAAGCCACTCAGCATTTTGGCTTTGGAAAAAAATTAATTGAAAGGGCGGAACAAATTGCAAAAAACCAAGGGTTTCAAAAAATCGCGGTTATTTCCGGAATTGGGGTAAGAGAATATTATCGTCATTTAGGATACCGCTTGAAAAAAACCTATCTAGTTAAAAAAATATAAATAAATTATCTTGCGATAAAAAAATTAAAATCTAAGCCATTTTTTACTTTGCCGAACTAAATATTTACCCGCTAAATTTGGTTTAGCCATAATTTCCTTAACAATTTTTTCCATTCTCATTCCCTGCGAGCCCTTAACTAAAATTAAATCGCCAACCTTGATTCTTGATTTTAAAAAATCAATTACTCCTAATGAATTTTCAAAACTAAAAACTTTTTCATTTGACATCCCTTTTTCTAATGCGCCTTTGGCTATTTCTTTAGCTTCTAAACCAATAGTAATTAAAAAATCCAAATCCGCTAAAAATACTTTTTCTCCGGCCCGAAAATGACTTATCTGGCTCAAACTACCCAATTCTAACATATCACCCAAAACCGCCCATTTTCTTGAAATTAATGGTATTTTTATCTCTTTTATCGTCTCTAAAGCGAAGTCCAATGCTCGAGGCGAAGAATTATAAGTATCATCTAAAATTAAAGTATCTTTAATGCCTTTTAAAACTGCTAAACGGCCGGGAAGAAGTTCATAGCTTTTAAAATTTTGAACGATTTCCAATAAATTCATTTCAAAAGAAATTCCTACAGCAACCGCGGCCAAAATAGAATAAACTTGAGCCAAAGAAATAACATTTGACAAAAAAACTGGAACAACACTTCCCTGATAACTAATTTTAAATTTTAAACCTCTTATTTCTACGCGATTTTCTTTTATTTCTTGTTCAATCGCAATTTCTAAAGCTCTAATATCCGATTTTTCAGAAAGACCATAAGTTAATATCTTCCCCTGAGTTTTATTTTTTAAACTCGCAATATTTTTGTCGTCCTGATTTAAAATCGCCCAATTATCAGAAAGTAGATGAGTAATAATTTCTTGTTTTTCCTTAATAATTCCTTGAATATTATTAAAAAATTCCGTATGCGATACGCTGATGGCCGTTAAGACCGCAATTTGACAAGGAGCAATTTTAATTAAATAACCTATATCTCCCGGTCTATCCGCAGCCATTTCTAAAACCAAAACTTTCGGATAAAATTTCATTTTAAAAAACATTTTCATAAAACCGATAAAAAAAACTAAAAGCCAGCCAAAAATATTTTTCCCAAATGATTTTTTACCAATTATAGTTAACGGCAAACCGATTTCATTATTATAATTGCCATTACTTTCCCTTACATTAAACTTTTCTTTCAAAACAAAATTAATCGCTTGTTTAGCTGACGACTTACCAACACTGCCAGTAATGCCGATTACTAACGGTTTTTGTTTTTTTATAATCCCCTTTGCTAAAAAAGCTAAAAGTCTTTGTAAAAATTTTAATAACATATAATTTAAAATATAATAAGATTATTTATTCATTTTGTCGGGTGGAATGTTATAATACTTTAAAATAAATTCAGTAATTTTACTAAAAGTTGGTGCGGCTGTTGAATCGGCAAAACGACCGTTTTGAGGATTGTCAAATTTTATTAAAACAACAAAACGAGGATCAGTAGACGGAGCGAATCCAACAAAAGAATGAATTACTTTTTCAGAATAGCCAGCGCTATTTTCTTGAGGAACCTGAGCAGTGCCAGTTTTTCCACCCACATAATAATTATTAACCCGGGCTCGACTACCATATCCATTTTCACAAACAGAAGTCATCATTGCTTTTAAAGTAGCGGCGCTTGAAGGAGATATTACCTGACGAACAAAGTTTGGAGAAATCGGAATCTCTTCACCATTTTTAATAATCATTTTTACTAAATGCGGTTTCATTAATTTTCCTTGATTAGCAATTGCCGCAACCGCATTAATCATTTGAATCGGAGTAACGATAATTCCCTGGCCGAAAGAAGCAGTAGCTAAATATATTTCTTGTTTTTCATCAAGATTAGATATATCGCCGGATGATTCATCAGGAATTTCCATTTGGGTCAAACTGCCGAATCCAAACTTTTTTAAATAATTTCTAAATCCAGAACGGCCTAATTTTTGCGCCACAAAAATAGCGCCGGTATTGATTGATTTTTCTAAAACTTCTGTCATATTCTGTAAACCAAAAATTCGATTATCAGAATTGCTAATCTTTTCTCCACTAATAATTAATTGCCCTTTATCCAAATAAACAGTTTCCGGACTTACCTTTTTTGAATCTATCCCACTCGCCATGGTGATTACTTTAAAGATTGATCCCGGTTCAAAAGCGGAAGAAACTGCTTCGTTTTTATAAACCGCATAATCTTTTACTTTAGAATAATTATTCGGGTCAAAATCCGGATAATTACATAAAGCGATTATTTCTCCACTTTTAGGATTTAAAATAATAATTGAACCTGAATCCGCCTGATATTCTTTAATTGTCTCACGTAAAGTTTGGCATACAAAAAACTGAATTGTCCGGTCAATAGTCAAAACTAAATCCACGCCCCGCTCAGGAAGCTTAATAAAATTATCAGTAGGTCCAGTTAAATTTTTCCCTTTTTCACCAATTTTTTCCCCTGGTTCGCCCGCTAATTCCTGATTAAAAAATTCTTCTAAACCGTATTGTCCTTGTCCCCCTAAACAATCTTCATCTTGGCAATTTTCTTCAGACCGGACAAATCCAGTTATATGACTAAATAAATTATTTTCCGGATAATAACGTTTGGTAATCGTTTCAAATCTTAAACCTGGTAAATTTAATTGTTCTATTTCCTCTTTTTGTTCAAAAATTAAATCCTTTTTAATAATTTCATAGAAATCATCTTTTTTTGAAAGCCGATTCAACATTTCTTTAAACTCAGTCGTTTCTTCATCCTCCTCAATAAATAAAGGTTCTTGAGAAAGATTCTGCCAATGCTTAATATCCAAAAAAGGGGAAACTTTTTCTAACCAATCCTCTACTTTTATATCCGAAGAAACAATTTCATTGGGTGAAACAATTAAATTATAATTTTTAATATTGATTGCCAGTGGTAAAAGACTTGTTCCTTCAGAAATAAAAATTCTCCCGCGTTCTGCCGGAATTAATTCTTGAGTAATATTTTTTTGATATACAGTATTTCCTAAAAAATTATGGCCTAAAACTTGAAGTTCAAAAAGACGCGCAATAATACAAAAACCTAAAACAAAAACAACCCCTAAAATTGATTTAAAACGCCAGTTCATAAGAAACTATTTCAAAGCAAATCTTTCTTGGGTGGCAAAAAGATAATCAATTTGATCTATTTTTACCATTTTTAAACTTTGAACTAATTCATAGACATTTGTCATTGAACCTAAAGTACTGGTTTTTTTAATTAATTCCTCATTTTCCTTTTTTAATGATTCAAGTCTATTCCCCATTTCCTCTATTTTCAAACAATTATTTACTCCGGCATTAATCTGCCATAAATAAACAACCATTAAAAGAGAAAAAAACGAAAGGCCCAAAGCATTAAAAAATATTCTCTTTTTCTTGGCATCATTGCCAACTACTGATTGAAAAAACTTTTGCGCGAAGGTCATAATTTATTTTTTTTAAAATAGGATAAAATATAAAAATATTTTTTAATTAATTCTTAATCGCCGCCCTTAATTTTGCGCTACGGGACCTTCTATTCCTTTTAATCTCGTTTAAACAAGGAATAACTGGTTTTTTAGTTATGATTGTTAAATCTTTTTCTTCTTTAAAAAATCTTTTAACAATCCGGTCTTCTTCTGAATGATAACTCAAAACAACGATTATTCCTCCTGGATTTAAAATGTCCAAACTGTCATGCAAAGCGGTTTTAAAATTTTCCAGTTCCTGATTAACAACAATACGTAAAGATTGAAACACCCGAGCTAAACTTTTAATGTGATAGTGTCCTCCCAATGATTCTTTAATAATTTTCACCAATTGATCAGTAAATAATATCTTTTCCTTTTTTCTTTTATGAATAATCATTTTAGCAATTCTTCCACTAAACCTTTCTCCGCCATAATTTTTAAAAATATCTCTTAATTCATCGCTGGAATACTGACTTAGGATTTGGGCCGCCGTTAAATCTTGTTGAAGAGGATTAAACCTCATATCCAAAATTTCTTGACGCATAAAGCTAAAACCGCGGCCACTTTCTTCAATTAAATTTGAAGATAATCCTAAATCAAATAAAACGCCATCAATAGGAAAAAAATTGTTTTCCTGAACGATTTTCTTTAAATGAGCAAAATTATTATTTATTAAAATAAAATTATTTTCCAATCCCCTTTCTTTTATTTTTTCTTCCAAAATTTGTTTTGCTTTGGGGTCGGCTTCAATGCCTAAAATTTTTCCGTCCGGTCTAATCTTTTCTAAAATAGCAAAACTATGTCCCCCTTCTCCGACCGTGGCATCGATAAAATTCTTCCCCTTTTGCGGGTTAAGATATTCTAAGGTTTCTTTTAAAAGAACCGGTATGTGCATATTTTAAAGTGGTTAATCAATTAAAATTAAACACCCAATTCGCCTAAGGTTTCCGCAATATTTGAACTATCCTTTTCTGATTCTTTTTTATATTGTTCCCATTTATTTTCATCCCAAATTTCCAAACGATTATATAAACCAGCAACTACCACCTTTTTTCCTACTCCGGCATATTGGCGAAGATAATCTGGCAGATTAATTCTTCCTTGTTTATCAGGAGCAACATCCATTGCTCCAGCCAACATTAATCTGGCAAAGGCCCTTGGTTTTGATTGACTAATTGGCATTTCCGCTAATTTAGCAGCTAACTTTTCCCATTCTTTTTGAGAAAATAAAAAAAGACAGGTATCTATTCCGCGAGTGACCACTGCTCCTTTTAAAAGCTCTGATCGAAATTTAACCGGAATTCCCAGTCTATTTTTATCATCTATTGAATAGTGATATTCGCCGATAAACATATAAAATTGCTTAAATTTAGTTATCCACAGGTTGCTTAACTTTTCCCCACTTTTATCCACAGGTGTCCACAACAAATATATTATATACCATTTCTTCCCACAAAGCAAATAAAGGCTGTGGAAAACTTTTAATGCAAAAATCGCTTAATTATATTAAGCGATTCTGTCTAATAGATTTCTTTATATCTTTTTCAAAAAATATAAAAATTTATTTTAATAATTCTTGAGCAACACTTTTAAGATAGTCTATTCTTTTTGCGCATCTTTCTCCACAATGATTTTGTTTATCGCTGGTTTTAAAAATATGATGCGGGTCCAATACTATCAACTTCGGTTTTTTCTCCTGATTAATAATAATTGATAAATTTTTATTGCCCAAAAAATCAAGAATTTCTTCAGTCTTCTCAACATGCTTTACGGTCTGAGTAATAAAATTTAAAAAAGTTTTTTGAAAATCCAAGTTTTCTTTTAATAATTTAATTAAATCTTCTTTTTTAATTTCTTCGAAAACATCAATAATCTCGCCCGTTTGATAAGGTTGGAGAATGGCTAAAGATTCTTTCTTGCTTGATGGACTCTTTAATTTAATAATGTATTCGGGAAGAAAAATATCATGTAAATCATCTGAATACCATTTTTTAATTTCCTCCACTTCCTCTTTAAACAATTTAGCCGCTTCATCGGAATTTTCAAAAAACTTCTTAATATAACTGTCCCTAAATATTTTTAAGGCGTAAGACGGCAATCTATTTTCCAAACTTTTTAAAAGATAAACTCTTACTGCCCCGCCATAACTTTTTAAGCCTTCAAAACTAAATTTTTCAGGGTCAAACGGCAATTCGCTTGAATCATATATTTTCTCCCGACAATTTAATTTATTCAAAAAATCTTTCGGTAAAATATCTTTTATTAAAGATAAAACTTCTAAAAATTTTTCGCTTTTTGTTAAATTAAAAAAGGCTTCCAATTTGCCCGTTTCCACCTTGTCCAAAGGGCGGATATTTAGAATAATTGACTCTTCCATTAAGTCTCTCGCTTTATTTTTATAATAATCAAAATTTTCCAACAATTTCATTGTTAATTTAAATTAAAATCTCTTGCCAATTAATTTTTAGAAAATATTTTTTTATTTAAAAAAATCTCGCATTCTTTAGCAATTGCCCTTTCTTCATCCGTTTTTATTCTTAAAATTTTTACTTGGTCTAAAATCTTAAATCCTTTTTTAATTTTCCGCACAGTATAATAATCACCAGCGCCGATAGCCCCGGAAAAAACAATCGCGTCTACTTTTCCTAAAATGCCAAAATAAGCGCCAATATATTTTTGGATTCGATAAATAAATATTTCCAATGCCAATTTTGATTTAGCTTCCCCTTGTTTAACCTTGGTTAAAAGGTTTAAAAAATTTGTTTGATTTGATAAACCTTTAATTCCCGACTCATAATTAAGTAAATCATAAACCTTTTCTTGGGATAATTTATTTTCTTTAATTAAATGAAAAATTAAACCAGGATCAATATCGCCAGCGCGCGTCATCATTACTAAACCTTCCAAGGGTGTCATGCCCATACTGGTATCAACCGCTTTTCCATTTTTAATGGCGGTAATACTGGCTCCCCCTCCCAAATGACAAGTGATTAAATTTATTTCAGTGAGCTTTTTATTTAATTTCTTTGCCGCTTGTTCTGCTAAATAATAATGAGAAATGCCATGAAAACCGAATCTTTGAATTCCTTCCTTTTGATAATATTTTAAAGGTATGGCATAAATTTTTGCCTTATCGGGCAAAGAAGAGAAAAAGGAAGTATCAAAAACTCCTAAGTGAGGAGTTTTTAAAAAATATTTTTGCGCCAGAGCTAAAATTTTCAAAGCATAAGGATTATGCAATGGGGCTAAATGATTGAATTTTGAAATTTCTTTAACTGTTCGAGAAATTAGCAGGGTCGACTGATTAAACTTTGTCCCCCCATGAACAATGCGATGTCCGACAATTTTTATTAAATCTAAATCTCCTATTTCTTGCAATATTTTATTAAAAACTGTTAAGTGGTCATTCTTTTTATAATTCAAATTAGAAAAATCTTTCTTTGCTAAAACTCGCAAAGTTTTCTCTTGAAAAATTTGATACTTCAAGGAAGTGCTCCCGGCATTAAAAACTAAAATTGTTTTTTGTTTAAACATAAATAAATTGATAAATAATGCCAAAAATAAAAATCAAATAAATGATATAAGCAAGGGACTTCGGCAAATTAAAACTTATTTCTGGTTTGCGGTCTCCCTTTTTTTTGGCTTGATAATAAGTAAGAATTAGAATAATTCCTTGTAATCCTGATAAAACCCCTCCTGCAAAACTAACCACGATAATAAAATTTCTCAAACCTAAAAGATAAAAAATTAAAGGAATAAAAACAGTTAAAATCCAAGCAGGTAGCAAAGGAATTTTATAATCTCGATGAAAAAGCTCTCTTAAAATATAACCCAATGAAAGAAAAGAAGTCGTCATTGCCATAATACCGAATAAACCGCCAATTAATAAAATTTTCCCGTTTGTAAAATTAGCCAGCCCGACCAATGCTGTTTCGGTTGTATTTAATCCGCTCACCCCAACCACAACAAAACAAAAAATAAGATAAATTAAAACAGGAATAAATACTCCCAAAGCCATCAATTTTCTTAATAAATGAACTTTATCTCCCAAAACTCTTCTTACCGTAGGAATGGCCGAAGCGCCACCCAAAGCAAAAAGCACTACGCCATATGGAAAAAATAAATTGTTTAATTCAAAGGTTTTTAAATTATCAAAATTAAGATATGGAAACGCCAACCCTAAAACAAAAAAAACCATAAAACTTAATCCCAATGCCATTATTACTTCTAAACTGCCAATAATGCCAATGCCTTTTAAAACCAGCAAACTTGCTAATCCCCAAAAAAGAACTGACCAAAAAATTTGACTGCCTCCTAAAACAGGATTAAGTAAAGAATGAAGAAATCCTCCCACTCCGATGACATAAGCGACCAAAGCCCCGTAAATTCCTAAAATCAAAGAAAGAGTAATTAAAATCTTCCCCTTACGGCCTAAATATTTTTCCACATAACCAGCCATTTCTAACTCCTGATTGGTCCTTAAAATGACTTCAGCATAACAATTTTTAATAATTAAGAAAACTAAAGATAATAATAAGAGGTAAACTATCCCTACTATAAAACCGCTTTTTGAAAAAGCATAAGGCAAACTAAAAATACCGGCACCTACAATGGTGCCGATTAAAATTGATGTCGCTTTAATAAAACTAAAATCTGTCTTTTTCATAAAAATTATTTTCCATCAATTATTTTAGGCCTGGCAATAGAAAGCGGTTCAATTTCACTTTTACCTTTACCAGCAATTCTAAATACATCTTTATCTATTTTTTTAAATTCCTGATGCGCCGCATTAAAAGCATTAACTGTTGTTCCTAAATTATTGCCCAATTTCTGGAGAAAAATATCATATTTAATAATATGCCGGCCGAGTTCTTCCACATTTTTTTGAATCTCTTTGGTAGATTCCTCAATCTGCAACGAACGCAAACCCTGTAAAACCATTTGTAAATAAGCTAAAAGAGTAGTGGGAGAAACGATAATTACCTTTTTTTTCTTAAAAGCATATTCAATCAAATCATGGGAAACGGTTTTAATCGCGCCGATTTGACTCACCAATAAATCATAATAAATTGTTTCAGAAGGAATAAACATAAAAGCAAATTCAAAAGTATTTTTTGAGGGTTGAATATATTTTGCTGTTTCGTCAATCCGATTCTTTAAATCTTGCTTGAATAACTTTTCCAATTGTTTTTGCTTTTCTAAATCATGTTCATTGACTAAGCGGTTATAATTTTCCAAAGAAAATTTTGAATCAATTGGTAAAATCTTGTCCTTGATAAAAATAACCGCATCAACAATTAAATCTTTTTCCCCTTTTTCATCTCGGCCAAGATTATATTGCATTTGATAAATTTTAGGGGGTAAAACATTTTTTAAAACTGATTCCAATAAATACTCGCCTAAAATTCCCCTTTGTTTTGGATTTTTTAAAATATCCTGAAGGTTTTGCAATTGGTCGGCAAAATTAACTACCTGCTGATTAGTTTGGTCGAGCTTGCTTAACTTTTCAGTAAAATTTCTAGTTAACTCAACACTTTGTTTATATTGCGACTCTACACTTTGCCTAATTTCCCCTAATTGATTTTGCAACATCATAATTCCCTGATTTTGTTGCTCTTCTTTCCCACCCTCAAACTGTTTAAATTTTTTATTCAAAAAATAAGCGATTATTAAAAGACCGCCGATAAAAATAAAAATTAAAATAAAAAATTGCAGGCTATTCATATTTTTTTAATTATAACATTTTTTTCTTTAGATGTAAATAAAGCCAAAATGCCGGTTAAAAAACAAAATATTAAAAAATATTTAAAATCCAACCAAAAGCTGACAAAACCGGGTTGAATATCCTCAACTATTAAAAGAAGCAAAAAACAAAATCCGGAAGCAAAAAACAAATCGCGAAAAAAATAATAAACAAATTTAACTGATTTTTTCTTTAACATTTTGTATTTTTCTTAATAAATAGTCTTTTAAATCAAAAATGAAGCTTTGCCAATTCGCTTCCGGCCTAATTAATTCCACTTCAATTTTCTTAATTTTTATCTCATAACGATGGTCCGTTAAGCCCGGAGCGGAAATCATAAATTCTAAAGCATGTTCGTTTAAATATTCTTTTCCTACTAAAAAATCTATTTCTGACATTTTCCAGTTATTTTCTTGCTGAGGAGACTGATAGTCGGCGATTAAATAATCAAAATTGTTAATCGAATCTTGTAAATTCCATTTTTTTATATTATCAAAACCATTTTTTATTTCCGGACTAAAATCATAAAAAAATGTGCCAATTTTTTTATCTTTAGGAAGATTGTTTACAAAATCATAAATGCGGTCAAACTCTTTTTCTTTTTGCCATAGAGTAATCCCCTGTTCTGACAATCTAAACCAGTTCAAATAATCTAAGGTTTTATTTTCTAATGGTTTTAAAGTAAATCGCCAATCCAAAGGAAATTCCCTTTTCTTTATCAATCCTAATTGTAAATTTTCTTGATCAAAATTTTGAAAAAATATTCTAATTTTTGCCCGTTCAAAAGTTCTCGGTATCTTAATCTTAAAATAAGCCGGTTCAACAAAAACTTTTTGAAAACATTCACCCCTCTCCTTCTCTGTTTCCCCAACTCTTTCTTCTGGATAAAAATTGCTAATAAAACGGGATTGATTACAAAAATCTCGTTCAATAAAAAGTTTTCCCCCCGTCACCACATTCTTTTGGCAAAGCCAAAATAATAAAACTAAAATACTAACCAATACAAATAAACGATAAATTTTTAAAAATATTCTTTTCACGTCTTTTTTTTAAAAAATTAAACCAAAAATTAAATTTAATCTGGCTGATAATGCCATATCATCACTTTGCCAATTTCTTTTCTCGGCCCCAGTATTTTATCTAATTGTTCAATATTTTCCTTTCTCTTATCAAAATAAAGCCAACGCTCTTCAGTCATAAAATAACATTCTTTTGATTTAGTGATTTCTAATGCTTTATTCAAATCGCGCAAAGACGGATTTTTATTAAGATTATCAAAAAGCTGGACTCTTTCCGGCTGGCGATATTCATAATAATACGGAAATCCTCCAGCAATAATCTGTCGACCGGAAACCCCTTCTAAAGACAACAATGGCCAAGTGTTTGCTAAAACACAATAGTTTTGACCTACATTTTTTTCAATTTTTTCCCAAAGATATTTTGCCGCTTTAAACTCATCTCCGGTTACCACCTGAAATTTTGGACCGGAAACATAAACCGTCACTGATAAAAGAGCTAAAAATGAAGCCGTGCAAAAAATAAGGGCTTTTTGAGAAAAAACATTTTCCAAATTTTTAACAAAAAAATAAATTCCCGCGCTTAATGGGAAAAAAAATAAAAAAGAAGTAAAAACCACCAAACGTTTACTCAATAAATGATTGCCGTCTAAAAAATAAAAAGAAATGGCTTGATTTAAAAAAACAATTAAAAACACTATGACAAAAAGTTTTCCCCATTCTGGGTGCTTTAATTTCTTAATTTGCTTCAAGCCATAAAAAAACAAAAGCCAGACTAATGGTGTTAAAATAAAAACCCAGGGCAATAATTCAAAAATAACTGAGCGGGATAAACCTTTATCAGTGGTCGCATAAAGCCAATTATCTTGTTCTAAACCATAGATTCTTGGAAAAACAGCTTGAGAAAAAAACAACTTAACAGGAAAATCATTTACCATCTCAATAAAATTACTTTTAGGAGGAGGGTCATTTTTTAACCATGAATATTGATTATAGGTTTCTAAAGCGGGAATAAAAATAACCATTACTACAGTGCAAAAAACAATTAATGGCAAAAACAATTTCTTTTTTAAGTAAAAATTTTTAAAAATAATGGCTAAAACAAAAATTTCCAAGAATAAAATCAAATAAATTAAATAATTAAAATACAAAAAGGGAATTAAAAAAATCAATGAATAAAATATTTTTAAAGAAAATTTCTTTTCTGTCAGATATCGCCCGATAAAAATTAAACTAAATAAAAACGGTAAAAAAGAAAATGTCATGGGTACAGTAATGCTGGCGTAGGCTTGGAATGGATAAAAACAAAACGGTATTAATAAAAGCAAAGCTAAAAACTCCTTTTTTCGCGAAAAAAACAAACCTAATTTTAAAAGGAGAAAGGGCAAAAATATGGAAAATAATAAAAAACCGATTAATAAATCCAAATAAAAAACATCGATTCCGGTAAGCCATGATAAAGCAATAACCAATCCCCACATATTGGCATAAGAAGTTTTATTTCCCGCCACTAAAACTTCCGGCACTTTTAACGGCCCAACATTTGTTAAAGCAGCTTTTTCTCCAATCAGGGTTGGAGCGTAAACATTTCCTTGCATCAGCCATTTTTCAGCGCCAAGATGCCGCCATTTATCACCACCAAACCCAGCCTGATAAGGAATTATTAAATAAGCATGGCAAAGAAAAGAAATTAAAATAATCAAAAATAAAAAGTTTTTGAACCTTATTCTTGAAAATGCCAGCCAACCCATAATAAAAATTATGCCAAGCCAAGCGTAAAGATAAAGCGGATGGATTACTTCCCAAGGAGAACGGATGAACTCTCCAGTTCGGCTATAAAACAACAAAAGCCAACCAATAAAAAATAAAGCCCAAAAAATAAAATAGACTATTTTTTTTACTCCCCCGCCTTCTTGTTTTTTCTCTATTTCTTCAAACAATTTTTTTTCCGGCAAATCTTGTTTTATTTTTTTTGCCCAAAATGAAATTATTAAAGTCAAAAGAAGAAGCCAAATAAAAAGATAAAATGGCCTTACATTATAGACCACAATCGGAATTGCCATTCCAAAAGCGATTAAATAAACGAGGGAAAATCCACCAAAAATAAATTGGGTTTCCTTTTCAAATCCCCTTTTCTTTAAAATTTTTCCCAACCAAAGAGAATTGAGAATAAAATAAATTATAAAGCAAAAAATGTTTAAAAATAAAAAGCTTTTTAAAAATGAAAAATTCAAATACCAAATGACAACCGCTAACCCGCTTATTAAGCTGAAAAAAAAGTTTTTATTTTCTTTTATTTTTTTAACCAATAATCCTTTCATAAATTTTTTCTATTTCCTTGACAATTTGCGGCCAAGAATATTTTTCCTTGACTAATTTAAAACTTTTTTGCCCAAATTTTTCTAATCTTTCTTTATCTTTAAAAATATTTTTGATTTTCTCGCTTAAATCATCAATATCATTTACTTCAACAATAAAACCATTTTCTTCCACTAAACTTCTCGGTCCTGGAAGATTGGAAACAATAATCGGTTTAGCGCAAGCCATTGCCTCCAAAGAAACCAAGCCAAACGCTTCTGATTTAGTAAATGAGGGAAAAACAAAAACATCGGACAAATTATAATAATCAGGAAGTTCAAAATCTTCAATTCTTCCTGTAAAAACAACTTTATTTTCTATTCCTAAATCAGAAACCAATTTCTGATAATCTTTTTTCAAATCTCCCTCGCCAACTAACAAAAGTTTTAAATTTAACAATTCTTCTTTTAATTTATCCATCACCCTTATCAAAATACTAACCCCCTTAAAATAATGGGCTTTATCCAAACCGCCGACTGATAAAATGATCTTATTTCCTTGATTAAAATGATATTTATCTAATAATTGTTGCTTTTTTACTTGCGGATAAAATCTTTGCCAATTAACGCCAAAAGGACTGATTAAAAATTTATTTTTATCTTTTTGCCAATATTTATTTAAATCAGAATGTCGGAGGTAGTCTAAAGAAGAAACTAAAATTTTATCCGCTTTTTTAAACAAAAGAGAATGAAACAAAAAAGAGTCTAATTTAAAAATAAAACCCCTAAACCCAGAAGCAATTAAATCCATGTGATATTGAATAACCAATTTTGATTTTTGTTTTTTAAAAACCCGTTGAATTAAAACTGCTTCCGCCCCGCCCAAAAACGGCCAATGAAGGTGAATTAAATCAAAGTTATTCAAATCTTTAATTATTTGCGGAATAAAAGAGGCATTGCCATAACTGAATAACGGTTTTAAATATCTAATCTCAAAACCTTTTTCTTTTCTATTATTTTGGGGATTACCAGGGACAAAGACAATCACTTGATGCCCCAATTTAGCTAATTCTTCAGCTTGAACAAAACAAACATTACCCATCCCGCCGTGATAAGGAGGAAAAGTGGAAACTAAATGCGCAATTTTCATAATTTATAAAATACAACTAAAATATAATAATATTCTCTAAATATCATTATATTAAATAATGAATTAAATAACAAGAAAACAAAATTATAAAATTTTCTTTTTTCTTTTTTTATGCTAAAATTATAATATAATAAATAATTATTATAATATAAAAATATGTCTGATTGTATTTTTTGTAAAATTATTAAAGGAGAAATCCCTTCAACTAAAATTTGGGAAGACAATAAATTCTTGGCTATTTTGGATGCTTTTCCTAATACTAAGGGGATGACATTGGTAATGCCCAAAAAACATTATGATTCCTACGCTTTTGAAATGCCAGAAAAAATTTACCAAAAATTTTTACTTGCGGGGAAAAGAATAGGCAAACTTTTAGATAAAAAATTGGGCACTCAACGAACGGCCTTAGTAATGGAGGGAATGGGAGTAAATCATGTTCATTTAAAACTTTATCCTTTACATGGCTTAAGCAAAAAATTCAAAGGAATACATTTTCCGGAAAATGTATTTTTTAAAAATTATCCCGGCTATTTGACCACTCAAATGGGACCTCAAGCTGATTTTGAAGAATTAAAAAAAATCGCAAAAAAGATTAAAGAATAAAAACATTAAAACATAATAGATAGGATGATGAAAATATAAGAAAACAGACGAGGTTAAACCTTGTCTGTTTGTTACCAAGTGAAACCTGGTTTGAAACTTGTGAAGAAAACTTATGGAGGTCAGACCTCCATAAAAAACTCTATAAAAAAACTTCCTCGCAGGTCGAACCTGTGAGGAAGTTAAAAGATTATATTAAAAAATAATTCTACCAAAAAATTATTTTTTTCACCCATCTCCAATAAAAGCCCAAAACTGGATTAACAATATTTTTTATTAACGGATGAGTAAAACCAACAAAATCAAATCTCTCTTCTAATGATTTTGCCAACTCTTTATCCGTAATTTTTCTTTTTCTTTGAATTTTCATTCTTTTATTTAAAGTTCTGGGCAATTCAATAAAAAAAGAAATGTAGCTTTTTATTTTTAAATGAAACCAACCGGTTACTAAACTAAAAGCTAAAACGCCAAATTCCATAAATAACCAAGCGGGAAAAATTAAAATTAAGGTCGGCAATTTATAGAATTTTATTAAAGTTAAAAGACGGTTTCTTTCCGACCAATACCAACGGTATTTAGGAATCCCCTCCGTATATTTATGATAAAGGCAAGCTTGGGAATTTAACTTTATCTGATAACCCATCATTCTGGCCCGCAAGCACAAATCTAAATCTTCGTGATATAAAAATAAATCTTTATCAAAAAAACCAATTTTTTTTAAAATATCTGCTTTTATAAAAAGCCCGGCGCCGGAACCATAAGTAAGTCGCGGATACGGATCAATTAAATTTTTTAAAAAATGGGAAACTGGTTTTTTATAATCACCACAAAATCCAAAACCCAAAAAATGCATTTTATCACCAGCCGTCTGAATTAAATCTTTTTTGGGCCAACATAAAATTAACGGTTGCCAAGCGAAAATATTATTTGATTTTTGTTCTTCCGCAACTTGCGCTAACTTTTCTAAACAATTATTTTCTAAAACCGTATCCTGATTTAAAAGAAAAATGTAATCTGCTTGATTTTGAAAAGCAATTTCTATTCCTTGATTATTCGCCGGAGCGAAAAAAACATTTTTTTTATTAATAATTAAATCAACTTCTGGAAAAACTTTTTCCAAATACTTTATTGAACCGTCTTTTGAAGCATTATCTATCACAATAATCTGATTTGGTAAAAATGTTTGCCTTTTTAAGCTATTAAAACAATCGGGAAGATACTCCCGACCGTTATATGTGACAACAACTACGGAAATTTTTAAATCTCTATTCATCATTTTTAATAACAATCCCCTCTTCTCCGCCAATTAAACCGGCGGCGTTGCTTTCATCCGTGTCTAAATGGAAACTATTTTTAAACTCAGATGAAACTCGCGCCACTACTTGATGAAAAGTAATTAATCTATTTTTAGAACCAATTCTGACAGAAACAATTTCTTGGTCTTTTAAATTATTTTTTAAAGCTGATTCAACTTCTAAATGCAAATGCCGTTGAGCAATAATCACTCCTTGAAGTAAATCAACTTTTCCCATTGGGCCAATTAATTGACATTTCTCAGATTTATCCAAATCGCCAGAAACTCTAATCGGCGGATTAAGACCTAATTTTCTCGCATCAGTTTTAGAAATTTCAACTTGGGTCTGTTTTCTTAATGGTCCAACTACTCTTATTCTTTTTATTTCTGATTTTGGAGTTTTAAAAATCAGGGTCTGCTCAGCGGCAAACTCTCCCGGCTGGGAAACATCTCTTATTTTTTTTAATTTAACCCCAGAACCAAAAAGAATCTCAAAATGCTCTTTTTCTAAATGAATATGGCGAGCTGATATTTCTGCCAATATTTTAAACATAACGGCTTTTTTTAATAACTTGATTTTTGGTTAATAATCCTTTTTGCGCGCCAATCTGATCAATAACAGAAGCGCTGTTAGTCACTCCCCATTTTAAAGCTTGTTTTAAATTTCCCGGTTGATAAAAAAGGCTGGAAACAAAAGCGGCGGAAAAGGAATCTCCGGCTCCAGTGGTATTAATTACTTCGGCCGGCGCCGGTTTTTGAAAATAGAATTTATTTTCCCACCAAGCGGAAACTCCGTATTTACCCTGGGTAATGATAACAATTTTCGGTCCCATAACAGCAATCTCTTTTAAAAGAGTTTTTATTCTAAAATCATTTATTTTTTTTCTTGATAAAACTAATTCTTTAGCCTCATCTTCATTTAAAATCAATGCCTCAGTCCTTTTTAAATGGTCTTTTAATTTTTTAAAATCTGATTTTAATTGAACATTGGAGGGGTTCCAAGCAACTTTAATTTTTTCCTTTTCTTTAAAATTAAAAGCTTGATTTAAAATTAACGGCCAATTATTAGAACTCAAAGAAGAAATATATATCCATTTAATTCCTTTTAACTTATTTTTGTTCTTGATATTAAAAACCAATTCATCATTAGTGCCTCGATAAGCAAAAATCGCGTGCGCCCTTTTTCTATTTTTTAAACTTAAAATAAAAGCAAAACCGGTGCTGACTTTTTTATCAATTTGAACTAAATGAACGTCAACTTTATCATTTTTTAAACTTTTAATCAGCTGGTCTCCTTCTCGATCCTGACCAACCCTTCCCATAATCGCTGTTTTTAAACCCATTTTTGAAAAACCGACGGCCGTATTACTGGCACCACCCCCTGGTTCAAAATAAACTTTTTTAACATAAACTTTTGCCCCCAATTCAAAACTAATCATTCTTTGACAAAGAGGATTTTCCGGACTTTCTGTAATAGTTCCTTCCTTAGTAAGGAAAATAATATCCCTCATAATTCCGCCAACCGTAAGAATATCATAATTCATATAAAATAAATTTATTGTTAATAATTTCGTAATTTTGCCCCGAACTTTTCCTGCAGGGATTTAATAATCCTTTTTTCTACCGCCTCAACTTCTTCCATTTTTAATGTCCTTTGTCCTGATTGATAAATAATATGAAAACCTAAATTATATTTCTCTCCAAAATCTTTATCTTGAAATAAATCAAATGGCTCTAAACTTATAATTATTTCATCCAGATTATTTAAAGATTGAGAAATTTCTTTCCAAGAAAACTTTTTATCAATTAAAAATGCCAAATCTCTTTTAACGGGCGGAAAAGTGATAATTTTTTGGTATTTTTGTTCTTTTTTGGGTAATTTTAATAAAACTTCGAAATCTAATTCAAAATAAGAAATATTTTCATTTTTTTTGCCTAAAAATCCGATTATCTTATTTTGGTATTTAATTTCTTCCTTGACGGAAATATGCTTAGGGTAAATTATTTCATCCTCTTTTAATCCGACTTCTTTTAAAATCACATCAATAATGCTTTTAACAAAAAAACATTTTTTGCCACAAATAAATTTATAAATATTATTTTTGTCCTCCTCTATTTCTTTTTTTATTTCCCGATTAAAAACTAAACCGGCGATTTTTTTCTTTTCCTCTAGTTGGAAAACCTTTCCAATTTCAAAAATTTTAAAATCAGAAAAATTTGGAGCATTCTTTTCTGCGTTATTAATCAAGCCAAAAATTAAATTCGCTCGTAAATAACGTTGTTCTTTATTTAAAGGATTTTCTATTTCCCTTGCCCCTTTACTTGAATTGAAAAATTCGGTTCCTTGTTCTCTGGCAAAGGCATAATTATAAACCTCGTCAAATCCCAATCCAATTAAAATATTTTTTATCTTTTTTTCCAAAAGATAATTATTTTCTTGAATAACTGGCTCTAATTTTGCTAAAATTGGCTGAGAAATAATTTCTTCCGCGCCATAAACTCTGACGATTTCCTCAATTAAATCTTCAAAATAATCCAAATCTGGACGATGTTTAGGAATAATTACCCTCCAATCCTGACGATTATCTTTAATTTCTGCCCCCAATTTAATAAGCAATTCTTTCATTATTCGGTCCTTTATTTCCAGACCGATAAAACGTCTAGCTTTATCAGGAGAAAAAATAATTTCTTTTTTATTTTCTAATGATTTTTTTGCCGAAACGCTTTTAAAATCATAAATTTGGCTAAGCACTTTTCCAGATGCGATTTCTTTAATTAATTCTATCGCTCTAGCCAAACCTAAATCAGTAAAAGATAATGGTAGACCCTTTTCAAAACGAATGACTGCTTCCGTTCTCAATCCTAAACGCCAAGCGCTACGTCGAATATTAATGGCATCAAAATTCGCCGCTTCAATAATGACTCTTTTTGTTTGGAAAGAAATAGCGGAATTTTGACCGCCAATTATTCCCGCTATGGCAATAGGTTTTTTCTCATCGGCGATTATTAAATCACTTTTTGACAATTCATATTCTTGTTCGTCTAAAGCGATAATCTTCTCTTTTTCTTTTCCCATCCTAATAATAATTTTATTGCCCTGGATTTTATCTGCGTCAAAAGCGTGTAAAGGTTGTCCGATTTCCAATAAAACATAATTGGTGATATCAACTACATTATTGATTGATTTAACACCTAAATTATTTAAACGGTTTTTTAACCAAAAAGGCGATGGTCCAATTTTAACTCCATCTATTATTACCGCCATATAACGGGGAC
This sequence comes from uncultured Gammaproteobacteria bacterium, assembly GCA_964531505.1. GTDB lineage: Bacteria > Patescibacteriota > Patescibacteriia > UBA2591 > UBA6264 > UBA6264. The sequence continues at coordinate 17,132 of CAZHDT010000001.1, read as the reverse complement.
AAATTTCTTGATTTTTTACTTCAATTGCCAGATTTTCAAATAATTTTGGACCACTTTTAAGCAATGGTTTTTTAAAATTTATTTTTAATCCTAAAATTGCGCTAATTTCTCTAGCAAAACCAAAATGATTAAATAAATCTGGACGATGAGTAAGAGATTTATTTTCCACAGCTAAAATAATATCATCTAAACCTAAAGCTTTAGTTAATTTATCTCCTGACACGCATTCCTGAGATAAAATCATAATACCCTGATGGTCTAAACCTAAACCTAATTCATCCTCGGCGCAAAGCATACCAGTAGATTCTACTCCCCTGATCATTGCTTTTTTTATCTCTAAACCATTGGGTAATTTAGCTCCCTCCAAAGCCAAAGGAACTTTTTGCCCTACCCGAATATTTGACGCGCCACAAACGATTTCTAATTTTTTCTTGCCTAAACCCATCAAGACAATTTGAAGTTTATCCGCATTGGGATGGGGTCTTATTTCTAAAATTTCTCCCACCACCACCTTATCTAAACCTAATCCAAGATAATTAATATCTTCAATCTCCGCTGTTTTTACGCTTAAAATTTCCCCTAATTTTTCAGGAGAAATTTCTAAGTCGGGAATAAGTTGTTTTAACCATTGAAAAGATAATTTCATAATAAATATAAACTAAAATTGCCTAATAAATCTTAAATCTCCTGAATGAAACCAACGAATATCATCGATTTTATAACGCATCATAGCTAGACGGTCTATTCCCACCCCAAAAGCAAAACCGGTATATTTTCCTTTTGGATAACCGGCAAATTCAAAAACTTTAGGATGGATCATTCCTGAGCCCAAAATTTCCACCCAACCGGTTTTTTTACAAACCTGACATCCTTTTCCTTGACAATTTAAACAAGCAAAATCAACTTCAAAGCTCGGTTCAGTAAACGGAAAATAACTTGGTCGCAACCTAATTTTAACCTCTCTCCCAAAAAGCGCCTTTAAAAAAGATTTTAAAGTATCAATTAAATTCGCGACTGTAATATTTTCATCAACCACGAACCCTTCTATTTGATAAAGGGTATGTTCATGGGAAGCATCAGTCGCTTCATTGCGAAAACATTTTCCCATAACACAAATTCTTAAAGGTGGCTTCTCTTTTTCCATAACCCTAACTTGCATCGCCGAAGTATGGGTTCTTAAAAGTTCTGTCTTTTTTGAGTCTTTAAGATAAAAAGTATCCCACATATCCCGAGCTGGATGCCCTTGGGGAATATTTAACGCTTCAAAATTATAATAATCTTTTTCCAATTCTAATCCCTCTAAAATCTTAAAACCCATAGAAGAAAAAATTTCTCCTAATTCGTTCTTAATTTGAGTTAAAGGATGAAGATGCCCGTAATTAACATTTTTCCCAGGTAAACTAAAATCAAAGAAATCCTTTTCTAAAGATGAAGAATAACAAAAAGAATTTTTCTTTTTCATTAAAGAATCTTCTATTTCTTTTTTAATTTGGTTTGCCAAACCGCCGATTTCTGGCTTTTCTTTTTCAGATAAATCTTTTAATCCTTTTAAAATCTTGGTTAATTTCCCATCCTGCCGCCCAAGATATTTGCGCCAAATTTTCTCTACCCCAGCCTCATTTTTAATTTCGGCGATTTCTTCCAAGGCTTCAATTTTTAATTGTTTAATTTTATCTTTCATGATTTATATTGTTTACGAGAAGAAAGAAAAAAGAATTCCAAAAAAACCAAGAAAAAGAATAATACTAATCCATTCCACCACTCTAACAGCCCTAAACTCTTTAATAACAAAATTCCAATTAAAAAAATACTCAGCCAAATTCCCTGACGAAAAGCATTTTCTACTTGTTTGAAAACTGGTCCCTTTTTCAGCCTTGCTCTGATGACAAAACCAATAATCGCAACGCTGCCCAAAATGGCCAAAAAAAGGCTGAAATAAAAGAGAATAAAACCAATTAACCCGGTTTCGTCCGGATTAATAAAAAAAAGAACAAATATCCAGGCAAGCCAACAAATTAAAGTGAGCAATCCCATTAAATTAAGATATCTTTTTAAGGTCATAAAAAATAATTTTAAAAATGTTTTTTGGTAAAGTGTTAATATCTTACCATTTTCTCAAATTTTGACAATCCGATTATTCCTGGCGATATTGGCAAATATGATAAAAATCACAAAATTTACAAAGCGGCCCTGGCTTAGGAGGAAAATCATCTTTTTTAATATCCTGAATAATTTTAATAATTTTTTCCTCTAATTTTATTAAATCGTCATCTTTGCCCAAAAAGGAAACTCGATTGCCTGTTTCCAAATAATAAAATGTTAATTGATTAACCGGCTTGTCAAAAGCTTCATAAAGTTCTTTAGCCGCAAATTGATAAATCAAAAGCTGTTGTTTTTTTTCAAAATCGAGTCTTCTTTCTCCTTCTTCCCCAGTTTTATAATCAATAATTTCATATCCCCCATCAACTTCGTCAACTCTGTCTATAAAACCTTTCATAATTTCCTTGTCTTTTCCTTTCCCTATTTTAAAATTAAATCCTTTTTCCAAATATTTTATCTTCGGCTGGGTGGTATTTAAATCTTGATAAAAAGTTTTTAAAGCCTTTTTTCCTTTTTCCCAATATTTTTCTTTCTGCTCTCTGCTTTGATACCATTCATCAATCCATGATTCTTGATAAATTTTCATTAATTTTTCAAAACCAATTTGCTCTTTTAACTTCGAATCTTCTTTTGTTTGATGGCCTTGTTGGCTAAAAAGAGTTTTTTGTAAGGTTGACTGCTGTTTTCTCCAAATTTGGCAAAATTGATAAAGAGTGGAATGTAAAGTCTTTCCAAAACTAAAAACGTGTCGCCCCCGACGAGGGATTTTTAAAATAAAAGAAAATTTATATTGTAATGGACAACTTTCAAAAGCGATTAATTGAGAAAAGCTGAATCTTAATGGCAAGACTGATTTATTTGTTTTTAAAATATTTGAGGCAACAGGAATTGAAGAAATAAAATTAAAATTTGATTTTTTTTCTTTTGATGTTTCTTGTTTTTCCTCCATTCCCAACTCATACAAAAAACGAGATAATTTTTTAACTGTTTTTCCTCCGTAATCATCTGCTGAAGTCAAATAAAGCCCATTTTTTGCTCTAGTTAAAGCCACATAGAAAAGTCTCCTTTCCTCTTGAAGATGAATATCTCCTTCCGGCCTAATCTCTTTGATTAGTTTCTCTGGAAGCTCAATTGCTTCATGCCTTTCAATTGTGGGAAAACGCTTATCAACTAAATTAACAATAAAAACATATTTGAATTCTAATCCCTTGGCACTATGAATCGTGCTCACCTTAACGGCTTCCGGCCCTTCTTCATTTTCCGCTTCCATACTTCCCGTGTCGCCAGTCGCGACCATTAAATCAACCATTTGAATAAAATTTTTAACTGTTTTGTCAAAATTAATCGCTTCAAAATTTTCCACTTTCTTAAAAAATTGATTTAACCAAAAAATTGATTCACGATTATCTTTTTCCGTTTCTTCTTTATCTTTAGTTAAAATTTTCAAATAACCACTATCTTCTAAAAAAGAAAAAACCACTTTCCCAACACTCTCCTTTTGGGCTAACTCACTATGTTTTTCAACCCATGACAATAGGATATTAAAAGATTCTTTTGTCTTATCGGAAATCCCCGGAATTAAAGAAGATTTTTGCATTGCTTCGTAAAGGGACCAAGCTTTTTTATTGGCAAAATTATTAAAATTGATTAATTCTTGATTAGTTATTTTTTGAAAAAAAAGAGGAGAAATTAAAATCCGATAAACGGCTGGGCTCTCATGATAATTATCCAAAAGCTTTAAATAAGAAAGGATATCCATAATAACTGGTTTGGAAAATAATCCCCGCCTGGCTAAAAATTGATGAGGAATTCCTGATTCAGAAAGCAATTGAATAAAATTATCCGCTTGGCTATTAGCCCTGATTAAAATGGCAAAATCATTCCAGGTTGATTCAGTATCATTTTTCTTTAATTCAATAATTTTTTTTATCACCCCCCTGGCTTCATCATATTGGTTTTTAAAATGTAGATGAGATATTTCTCCTTTTTCTCCTTTTTCCGCCAATAATTTTTTATTGATTTTTTCTTCTTGGGCTTCCAAGCGAGCCGGATTATTTAATTGGATAAAATTATACGCTAAATCTAAAATATCTTGTTGGGAACGATAATTTTTTATTAAAACTACTTGGTTCGAACTGGGATAATCTTTTCTAAATTGAATAACATTGTTATAAGAAGCGCCACGAAATTTATAAATACTTTGGTCATCGTCCGAAACCACGGTAAGATTATTTTTCGGCTGAGCCAATAATTGCAATAATTTATATTGCGCCCAATTAGTATCTTGAAACTCATCTACTAAGATATATTTGAATTGTTTTTGGTATTTTTCTAAAATCTGCGGCCGAGTTTGGAAAATTTTTAAAGTATAGTTAATTAAATCTCCGAAATCCAAAGCATTATTTTCCAATAAAAGCCGTTGATAAAAATGGTAAGCGTTAGCAACCTCCTTAACCCGGCTCGCTTCCTGATTTAAAGACTCATCAGACATAGTGGTATCCTGATCCATTTTAAGATTTTCCACATAATCAAGATATTCTTCCGGACTAATCAATTCATCCTTAGCGCGAGAAAAATGTTTCACTAGACTTTGCACAAATTTAGTTGGATTTCCTAGTGGTCGATAATAATCTAAATCAAACTTACTTAAATTTTCTTGAACCAAAAAACATTGTTGAGACTCATTTAAAATTTTAAAACTTAAAGGCAAGCCGATATCTAAAGCATGCTGACGCAAAATTCTTTCACAAAAAGAATGAAAAGTGGAAACCCATAAATCGACATAGCCATAGGGCAATAAACGGTCAATTCTTTCTTCCATTTCCTGAGCGGCTTTGTCAGTAAAAGTTAAAGCTAAAACCTCTTCGGTTTTAGCTAAATTATTCAAAATAAGCCAGGCAATTCGCCTGGTAATCACCGTAGTTTTGCCAGTGCCGGCTCCGGCAATGATTAACAAAGGACCATCGTGATAGCTTACCGCTTTTTCTTGTTCAGAATTAAGGTCTTTTATAATTTCGTTTTTAATATCCTTTTGCTTTTGCTTATTAACCATATTTCTATAATAACATAAATGAAACGCATTGTTAATTGTTAATTGCAAAAAAAATCCTTTTAAAGGATTTTTTAATAATTATTAAATTTTAAATAATTCTTTGGCATTTTTTGAGGTTTGATTTACCACTTTTTCAAAAGAAATATTTTTTAAAAAAGCGAGTTTTTGAGCAATAAAACGGATATAAATCGGTTCATTTCGTCTTCCGCGATGAGGTTCCGGAGTTAAAAATGGACAATCAGTCTCTAATAAAGTTTTTTCCAAAGGGATATTCCTCCCCACTATCAATAAATCTTGGCTAACATTTTTAAAAGTAATCGGCCCGGTAAAACCGATATAAAAACCTAAATCCAAAAATTCTTGAGCAATTTCCCAATTAGAAGAAAAACAATGAATAACTCCAACCGGTATTTTAGATAATCCTCTGATAATTTTTAATAAATCAAGATAAGCATCTTTCGGGTTATCCCTACTTCCCCGGCAATGTAAAATAATTGGTAATCCAAATTCTTGGACTAATTGAAGATGTTTTAAAAAAATTTCTTTTTGTTTTTCTTTTTTATTCTGAGCCTCAAAATAATCCAAACCGGTTTCTCCAATCGCCTTTATTTTTTCCGGATTTTTTAAAATTAAATTTTGATATTTATTTAAAAAAAATTCTTCACTATCAACCTCAGTTGGATGAAGACCCAAAGAAACATAGCAATTATCAAATTCCTTTGAAATTTTAATCGCCCTTTGCCCGGATTTAAAATCCGTTCCAATAATAATTACCGCTTTAAGGCCTTGCTGGAAATTATTTTGAATTACTTTTTGATAATCGTTATCAAAATCTTGAAAATTCAAATGGGCGTGAGTATCAATCATAAAAAACAATAAATTATCATTATAAAGTAAAAGCTAATGGCAGAAGCTCAGAAATTTTAGCGATTAAAACTTTTTTCTTATCAGCGCTGGACGTAATTATTTCTAAATCAATGCCTGATATTTTAGAAAATTCAAAAAGTATTTGCCGACAAGCACCACACGGGGCAAAAATTATATTCCTATTTCCGGTCCCGTTTTTAGTTTTGGCAATTATGGCTATAGTTGTAAAACAACGTTCACCCAAAGCATTGGCTCTCGCCACAACAGCTTGTTCAGCGCAAATAGTCAACCGGTAAGACGCATTCTCCACATTTGAACCAGTAATAATTTTGTTATTTTTTGTCAATAAAGCTGCCCCAACTAATAAATTAGAATAAGGGCTATAAGAATTTTTTAATGCTTTTTCCGCTTTATTTAAAAGATTTTGGTATTCTTTTTTTAAGTCTTTAAATTTAATCTCTCGCATATTTTTATTTTATTTTATATTAAGCATCGTGTTTTATTTCAATAACATCTCCGTCCTTGACGAGATATTCTTTTCCTTCTGTCCGAACCAATCCTTTTTCTCGCGCTTTGGAAAAACCTCCCGCGTTAATTAAATCACGCCAATTAATTACTTCTGCCCTGATAAAATGTTTTTCAAAATCGCTATGAATCACTCCGCCGGCTTGAGGAGCTTTTTCTCCTTGTCTTAAAGTCCAGGCCCGCGTTTCATCCACGCCAGTTGTTAAAAAAGTAATTAAACCAAGTAATTTATAAGATTCCATGATTAATTTATCAAAACCGGAATCTGAGGCTAATCCCAAATCAACTCTTTCCTGTTTATTCAAATCCGCCGCTTCAAACTCATTTAAAAGGTCAATGGTTAAAAACTGCCAATGATGATTTTGGAAAATTTCTTTTATTTGAAAATTGATTTCTTCCTCATTCCCATTTAAAAGATATAATCGCGGTTTCAAGGTCAGAAACTGATACGATTTTAATAAAAATAATTCTTCTTTTGTAAAATCCTGTTCAATTAAAACCAAACCTTTTTCTAAAAAATCTCTTGTTTTTTTTAAAACCTCAAATTCTTTTAATGATTCTTTATGGCCTGTTCTGATTTCTTTGTTTAAATGTTCTACCCTTTTTTCTACCATTTCTAAATCCTTTAAAATCAATTCTGTGTCTAAAATTTCTTTTTCGTCCAAAGGATCTACTTTAGATTGGGTATTAATAATATTCTCATTTAAAAAACTTCTTAAAACATAAATAATGGCGTCTGTTTCCCTGATATTGGCTAAAAATTTATTTCCCAAACCCTCCCCTTTATTAGCCCCTTTTACTAATCCGGCAATATCAACGAATTCTATCGTCGTGTATATTTTCTTTAACGAATGGCACAATTCTGTCAATTGATCAACTCTTTCATCAGGAACCGCCACTACCCCAATATTAGGATCAATGGTACAAAAGGGATAATTAGCCCGGTCAATCGGTTTCTTTGTTATAGTTTGAAAAAAAGTTGATTTGCCGACATTCGGCAATCCAACAATACCAATAGAAAGGCCCATATTATTTAAAAAATGATTTAATAATAATACTTTAATACATTTATTAAAATAAGTAAACTCTTTATCTTTTCATTTAGATTTTATTATAATACTATTCAAAGGCGGGTTAAATTTATAAGATTTTATTTATAAAAAGTTATCCACAGATACTCATTTAAAATTAACGGAAAGTATGCTATTATAAAAGCAGTATTCTATGGAGGTTTCATAGCTGAGGGATCGTTGTATCCTCGGGTCGTTCCCCTTTGGACCCGGCGTTAACTGTATTCGAATCTTCGTGTCTCCGTTTCTAACGACCCTCAGCTCCCCTTTTAGCCCCGTTTTTACGGGGCTATTTTACTTTATATCATACTTATTTTCTAACTAGGTGAAGCTTGAACGGAATAAAAAATAACCTTGCTAATTAACAGCAACCCTTACAGCGAGAACAACCGTCTGAGTCGCAATCACAATCATCATTATCTTTGTCTTCAATAATATTGTTATTTAAAAAAGCCTGTAATAAAATTTCTTTTATCTTTTTTATTGAATGAAATCCTCCTTTTAAAACAATTTTATTGTCTATTGATAAAGCTGGCACGCTTATCACTCCCATGCCGATTATCTTTTCAACGTCAGTGATGTATTCCACATCTGCCTCAATTTTTAATTCTTCAACAATTTTTTTGACTGTTTCAAAAAAACCTTTACATGCTGGGCAACCCGAACCTAAAATTTGTATTTTTTTATTTTCCATAATTCTTAATTTAATGATTAATCAAATGATTATTTTATCAAATTAAATTTAATAAATCCAGGACTTAATTGACAATTGGATTTTTAAAAGACCCGCTCGAACGGGTCTTTTAAAATTTATATTAAATGCCTTTCAAAAAACTATTATTATTTATTCCTCATACGGCACAAATTGGCCGTCTTTAATGATTTTAATTATGATTGGCTTCTGAACGTCGCCATTTTTATCAAAAGTAATAATTCCGCTCGCTCCATAATAATTTTGTCCTAATTCATAAAGTTTATCTTTAATTCCATCAGGCGTACCATTACTTTCAATAATAGCTCTTATTAATAACGTTGCTGCATCATATGTTTCTGCGCTATAGCCAGCCAAATCTTTTTTAAAATTATTTTTATAGGCATTTACAAAATCATTATATTCTTTATTAGTTGGGGTCTCAGTAAATGGAAAAATAATCCCTTCAGCTAAATCGCCGGCTATATTTATGAAATCGGGCGTGCCTAATTCTGGTGCTGAAGAAATAACTTGCAATTCAATTCCCAATTCTTTCGCCTGCTTCAAAAATAATAAACCTTCTTTTGTTGAAAAAAAACCAACGAACACTAAATCCGCATCAGAACTTTTTATTTTTGTTAATTGGGATCTAAAATCAGTATCACCCGTTTTAAAAGATTCATCTGCGACGACCTCTCCTCCTAATCTAATAAATTCATTTTTAACATCGTCTCTTTGTTGGATAAAAGCGTCGCTCGCTAAATCATAAAATAAAGCAGCTTTTTTAAAATTCCTATTATAAGCGAAATTTGCCACAGTGACAGCTTTTTCCGCATCTGAACTAATGGTCCTAAAAATATAATTGCCGGATCCGCTCAATGATTTTGATGTTGCTGAAGAAGAAATCAAAATAATTTTATTTTCTTCAGTCACTGGCAATAACGCTAAAAGTGAAGACGAACAAGCCGGTCCAATTATTGCCCTTACTTGATCTATATTAATTAATTTTTGCGCAATAGTAACATCCTGGACTACATCGCAACTGGCATCGTCTTCTATAATTAATTGAATTTTATTTTTTAAGCCACTATTCTCAATTGCCAATAAAATAGAATTTCTCCATCCTTCGCCGTATGTCGCCATTGAGCCGGTTAACGGCAAAATTGCTCCTATCTTTACAGACCCTTCATTTTTCTGATCATTCTTACATGGAATCACCAAAACCGCCCCGACAATGATAATTGCGATAATTAAAACAAAAATCCAAAATTTTTTAGACATAAACATAAATTTTATTTTATAACAAAAGCAATTTTTATTATGTTAAGATTAAAGCGATTTAATTATATCACAATAAAATTATTATTAAACATCTAAACATTGGCTTAAAAAAATAACTCCCCCTTTTTGTTAAAAAACTATAAAAAAACAAACCAAACAAAGAAAAGAGTCCTTATCTATTAAGATGGACTCCCTTATTTTTGCCTCCTTTCTCTTCGGTTTTTTAACGCCAACGGTCTTACCCCTCTTCGGTCATAAACGTGGTAAATAATGAAAAACCATTCTTTTAACCACGTTATGATGGGTACTCTATAACTTATTGGCTTTAAATAAATTTTTAGTTTATAACCTCTAAAACAAATCCAAAATCTAATTGCGTGTTGCCACTGAGTAACAACCGTAATTTCTGGATTTATCCCAACTTCTGCGCACTTCAAAATGCTGAATTCGACATTTTGAAACGTATCAAGAGAATTTTCTTCTAATATGATTCTTTTAGAAGAAATTCCTCTTTTAATCAACTCAGTTGCCATCAGCTTAGCAGCGGAAATCGATTGAATCTCCGAAGGAAGGAATATTCCCCCGGAAACTAAAATTTTGTCCCAATAAGCCGGGCGGGAGTAAAATATTTTCACCCCCCTTTCGATACGCAAAAGCGTATCGAAATCTAATTTATCCCGCTTGATGATTCCACCAGCGGGAATCATCAAAACTTTCAATTTTACCTCCGTATTTTAAAGATTATATCTATAATATCATATTTTATCTATTTGTCAATATATAAAAATGGCTTAGATAAGCCATAAAAATAAATATTAAACAAAAACTGTCTTACTTAGCTAATTTAATCGCCAAATAGCGTAATTAAGAAAAGTGGCAAACAATGTCCATAAAATATATGGTAAAAGCAAAATACCAGCATGAGTATTAATTTTCCAAAATAATACAGTAGTAATAATAATAAAAATTGAAAGAATAATTATTTCAATAAAAGCCAATCCTGGATTTTTAAACCCAAAAAAGATAATTGGCCATAAGGCATTTAACAATAATTGCAATCCATAAAAAAATAAAGCCAATTTTGCGAGTGGGATGTCTTTATTTTGCCAAACAAAATATGCAGCAACGCCCATGAGAATATAAAGGATTATCCAAACCGGTCCAAACAACCATGAGGGAGGATTCCACCCAGGTCTTATTAAATTTGCATACCAAGTTTTTACACTTATAAATGTAAAAATTGAACCAATAATTCCGGCTAATTGGGCAATAAATATCGAAATAATAATAGGTATAATTTTCATAATTCTATTATACCACAACTAAAAAAACTCGTGAATAATCCCACCTTTAAAAACATATTTTTAAAATTGTATACTTTCTGCAACATGATTGATTAACGTATCTAAATCAAAAATCTGGTATTCCTCCTCGCATTCTGTCTTTTGTGGATCATTATAATTTTCGCATTGTGGATATGCTAAAGTAAAACTAAGTTTAACCAGTTTTAAATCTTTTATAAATGTATAAGTATAATTCGTATAAAAAGTTCCATCAGCTCCCTCGCTGACGCTATTAATGCAATAAATAATATTATTGATTTGCTTTTGTACGGTCATGCCGGGACGCCCATCAATCCCGAGTCCGCCTTCTTCGCATGAAAATCCAGCGTCATCTATTATCAATAGCTCTGGTGGCCATCCTTGAGGACTGATGTAGCTAGTTGATAAATTTTCTGGATAAAGAAATGTGACACCATTATTAATAGAAACGAAAGTTTCCCAATTAGCGGTTTCGTCCAAAATCGGGATAGATATCGAATTTCCTGTCACTACAGGAGTTTTTGATATCCACCCTTGTTTCCAAACTACAATGCCTACGCCAGTAATTACTAAAATAATGACTACTGTTAATATTATTACTGAAAATCCTCTTTGAGATAATTTTTTCATATTTTTTTTGATAACGCAAATATTAATTTTTAGATTTTAAGCCCCATAATATATATGTATAATACATAAAATTCTGAGGTATTAAAAAAAATCGCTCAGGCGACGGGACGAGGCAGGAACCTGGATATCCAAATAATCTTCATTCACCCGAGATATTTAATCTAATAATTTATTTATTTCTTCTAGTAGCCCTCCATTTTGAATCTATCGAAGTTGTATTTTCCCCTTTGTCTATCATTCCCGCATCAGGACCAACGCCTTCACAGTTTATAAACGTCGCATTTTTACCCTCACATAAAACACCAGCTTTCCGTATCTCTTTTTTTACTTTAAATTTATTTTTATAAATTTTTTCCAATAAGTATAATGTCGCCTGAACTGATAAATTTTCAGTATTTTTTAATACTAACTTATCTTTAAATTTATTAAGCAAGGGACCTAAAAACTCATCACCCCAAGAAGGCGTAAAAGTTACAACCCCTAAAAAATCAACTTCAACCATCTCGTCGTCTTGAACTCTTTTTAAAGACGGCAAAAAAGCAGCAAAAGATTCTTTTCCAAATTGCCTACTAACTAAGGTTGTTCCAAATTTTTTTAACTCTATAATCATACGTTTATTAAAATTTAATTAAAGCTAAACATCCATGAAAATTAATCTTTGATTTTTTTATTTTGAAATTAGGATTCTTTTTTTTAATTTCAAAATATGCATCACCCGTTTGAAAAAATAAGCCTATTTCATTCTTCATCACAACATCCTTTACAAATTTCAATCCATTTCCTCTTGATTCTCCCGGGCGCCCTGAAATAAGTTTTGTAAAAGCAACATATAAAGCATCTTGGTGATTTGCCAAATTCGGTTCAACGTTTCTCAAGGTTGTTAATATACCTCGCCCTCTATCCGCTAAAACTACTATTCTTTTATTTAAATTATATGCAAAAATTATGCCAGGAATATCCGGCCAGTTGCCTAAATTATGATTGAAAGAATTATCGCCAATTTCAGCAGCAATGGCTGAAATTAAAGGGAATATTAAATTTAATCCCTTTACTCTTCCTAATTCATTTTCCATCCTTTTTATCCACGCATTAAACACAGAACTGTCAGGACAATAAAAATCGTGGAGAGGCTCGAAGCCAGAGTCATCCTCAATCCAAAACCTTGCTAACCTAAACAGATTTTTCACATTATAACTTTCAATATCTTTTTTTTTATAATATCTATATCCTGTTTCCTTTTTTCTGCGAATCGGTGATAACTTTCCCTCTTTGTCCCAACGACGTAAGGTATCAATAGAAACCCCAATCATTTTAGACACTTGCCCAATTGTTATTAACTCTGAGTTCATATATATTTATTTAAACCTATGCATTTCCATTATATATCAGCTGTAAAATTATGTCAAACCTATGCATTTCCATTACATTGGCTCCAGATCGTGAACGGCCTGTCCGCCTCTGGCGGGATGTTAGAACTGTTATTCAGCAATCAAATGAGTATATTTACATACCTGATTTAACTACAAAGACTTAATTTTATTATTAACTTCAATCTTTTTATTTTTTATATTCTCCAATTTTTTTATTTCTTTTTTTACTTCTTTGATGTGTTTTTCTGTAGGTAGATGTTCTGGAGTTGTCCCGCCAATTTCTTTAATAGTTTGTCTTACCTTTCCTCCAACCATAAAATGAGTTTGAGAGGCTGAATAATCCCCTTTTATTTTATCCTTTCTCAACTTTTCGTCGGTTTGGGTAATGCGAAATAAATTAGCCGCCAATTCAGTAGAACCAGCCCTATCTAATAATTCTCTCTTTTTTATTCCTTTCTTCCGTTCAACACCTGATAGGGGCATGCCATAAAGACCTCTATATCCAGCGTCATTAAATAACCCGAATTTAGTAACACCGGCTTGTTTGGCCACAGAAAAAAACTTTTCGTCTGAAATAGCAATTTTTTTCATTTTTTTATTTTATTTTTTAAAATCAACTAAACACTTTATAAATAATATCAATGATATCGTCTTTTAATGTGAATCTTAAGAGTTTATAATGACTTTCTTTCGCTATTTTATTCTTTTTTTTATCATTGATCAAAACTTTCTTTTCTTCATGGTGCGGTTCATCAAATTCAATTAAAATATTTCTAATTTTACAATCAAAAAAATATTTTCCTAATTGATACTGAAATTCAAATTTTATTTTTTTTAAATCACAATATTTTTTTAGTTGAGACAAAATAAGTGTTTCGTTCCGTAATAAATGAGATTTATTCAATTTATAACTCTGAGCCATTTCACATACAAGATTAAATGCTTTTTTGTCTAATAAATAATCTATGATTTTTCTTTTAGCCCCGCTGCCGATAAAAACTTCTATTTTTGTTTTTTTGATACAACCTTCCTTTAAACTATTTTTTATCAAATTCAAAGATCTTTGAATTAATCTCTCAAATTTTTGCCAACGGCTATACCCTAATTTTTTAAAAATTTTCCTGGCAGAATAATATATCATACAATCATATTATCACAATAATATTTGAATATCAAATTGGTGGTGAAAATGGTTATCCACAATTCATGAGCTTTCCAATATTCAATTTCATTTTTATCAACTTTTTTAATACTCTCAAAATTTTTATTGGAAGCAGATGGCGTTATCTCATTAGGCATAAATCTATTTAAAAATAAATTATATTTAAATAATATCAATATCTTTATTAAATGATAAGCAAAAAATACTCCATTAAATAATCTTTAAATATCATCTCTGTACTGAAATTAACAAATTAGGAATAGTGGTCATCAACTTTTAATTTTAAATAGACCGTTTTAGAAAAATTAAACGTATCATTATCGATTATCTTCATCACTTCATTTTTAGACGATTTTATTTCAGTTAAATTGTTTATAGACTAGTCTCTGTTAAATTAATTAATTTTTAGACTTTTTCATTTAGGCATAGGTAATCCTATTTTCTGCAACGGTAGATAATTAAAATAATATGAACAGCCATTTATTGAGATAATATAATCGAGGACATCTTTATATCCCGGATCTTTAAACCAATCATTTAAAATATAAATATATTGTACTTCTACATTCAAGCGCGACAATAGTTTTCTGTATTGCTTAATCTTAAAATCGCAAGTTTGCAATTTTTCATCAGTAGAACCCGCAACTTCTTGGAACTTTATTTCGATAATAAAGAAAGTATTACTAGTGATAACAAATATCACATCATCGGGCAAAATTTTTTTAGAAATAAATTCTTTATAATCCGTACCCTCTTTTTCCAAATATCTATATAACCCATGTTTTTTAAAAGACAACCCCACTTTTTTCTCATTATAAAAAATTGTATTTCCTTTAACGGTATAATTTTTCTGTAATTTTATAAAATCTAGAAAATCGACTTTGCCTTCAAAATAAAGTCCTGTTTTTGTATTTGTCCCACCTACTCCACCTTTTTTCATAAAATTAATTTATTATTTTTAAGAATATTTACTTTTTAAATTTTTATTTAATTCTTCAAATCGTTTTTTTGATAAAACAAGATATTTTTTATCCATATCAATCCCTATAAATTTTCGCCCTAGAAGATGAGCAATAATTCCCGTTGTTGAGCTTCCAGTAAATGGATCAATTATCAAGTCGCCTTTATTGGTACTTGCAAGCACGATACGTTTTAATAAATCCTCTGGTTTTTGTGTTGGGTGTTTGCCAAATTTCTTTTCAATTGGCTTTGGGGTGCCTATTGACCAAACAGAGCGCATTTGAAGTCCCGGCTTTTTTAGAGCATCTTCCGGCCACATGCCATTTTTCATTAAATCATAATTAAAAATGTGTTTTTCTTTTTTGTCTTTCCTTGCCCAAATCAAAGTCTCATGACTAGCTGTAAAAAAACGGCAGCTTAAATTTGGCGAAGCATTGGGTTTAAACCAGGCAATATCATTCAAAATATGAAACTTATTCACCTGCAGGGCAAAACCGCACTGATAAATTGAGTGATATGTCCCAGAAATCCAAATCGTACCGCCTGGTTTTAAAACTCTATGGCAGGCCATTATCCATTCTAAATGAAATTCAAAATCTTTTTTTAAGCCATTCGTTACATCCCATTTTCCCTTATCAACACTGACCATTCTGCCATTTTTACAAGTAAAGCCTCCATTAGAAAGAAAATAAGGGGGATCGGCAAAAATCATATCAACTGAATTTTCAGGAATCGCCTCTAAAATTTTTAAGCAATCATTGTGGTATAAAGTAAAATTATTTCTTTTAAAATATGCCTTAATCATAATTTATTTTTATCAGACTTGCTCACGTTAATTATTATATCAAATTATATTTAAACGGGCTATTTCTTTTCGAACAAATTTTTAAGCTCCCAAAACATCTATTACTTTGCCATTGATGATAAAATCGTCAGATGGTGTTAGATAAATTGGCTGATGCTTTTTGTTTGTCGATTCAGGAAACAATCCAATCATTTTTTTGTTTATTTTTTTAAATATCTTTACTGTGGCCAATCCATCAATAATGGTCAGAACTTTATCACCATTGTTAAAATTTTTAACTTGATAATCAACAAGAATTAAATCATCTTCTTTAATTTTTTTCCCATTTATTTTGGCTAAATTCATAGAATCGCCAAAAACCCTAACAGCAAAAACCTCTCTATTTTTTAATAACGCCCTAGAAACCTTTAAATAACCCTCTATATTTTGTTCTGCAAAAAAAGTTGGGCTACCGGCATTGACCATGCCTAAAACAGGTACATTAATAAAATTATTTACAGCATGATTTTTTAATTCAATTCCCCTATCTCGAGAAACCCTTTTTATAAATCCTTTTTTTTCTAACACGTTAAGATATAAAAACACGCTTCGCAAGCTCTTAAATCTCAATCCTAATTTAGCGCTTTCTTCTTTTAATTCTCTTATTGTGGGCATTTTTCTATTTTCAGAAAAAAACTTTTTAATGGCTTGTAGTATTATTTCTTGTTTTGGGGTTAATATTTCCATAATTTTGTTGTTTACCTAACATTCATATTATACTGAAATAATATTAAGTTGTCAAATATAGACTGTGGATAACTAAAACAAGGCCTGATGGCCTTGAAAAATTCAGAGACAGTCTCTTTTTTTAAAATTTTATTTATTTTTTAGATTCTCTTGGGAATAAAAAAATCTTATAAAATGGAGAAAATTAAGAAAGTGAAGAAAATTTAAATAATTCCATGCATTATATTTTCCCAAAAAACCAAGAAAACCCAAAAATCCTAGCCAATTGCTTTTTTTCATATTTGTATTATTAATTTAATTTTATTTGTGAAATAAATTTGGGAGTAGTCCCCTTTTAAAAAAATAAATGGGGTATTAAAACGAAATATACCTAACACCTTTTTCCATTACAAAAAAATAATTGACGCTTTTTTTAAAGAGTAGTCGATATTCGACTATTTTTTAAAAACCGCTCGGAAATCTTAGCTGGAAGCAGGTTTGCGAGAGGTATTTTTCGGGGACTGTCCCCTTTTAATTACTTTTTTATTGAATTTGAACGCCACGCAAATATTTATTCCTAAGAATTAATTTT